>JBDTZN010000147.1:0-4094 GCA_040005095.1 Thermoleophilia bacterium
AGGCAGATCGTGTCGGTGCGGTTGAGCGTGCCGGCGAGCTTGCGCAGCGCCTGGCTCATCAGACGGGCCTGCAGACCCATGTGGCTGTCGCCCATCTCACCCTCGATCTCAGCCTTCGGCGTCAGGGCCGCGACCGAGTCGACGGCGACGACGTCGAGCGCTCCCGAGCGGATCAGCAGCTCGGCGATCTCGAGCGCCTGCTCGCCCGTGTCGGGCTGGGAGACCAGGAGATCGTCGATGTTGACGCCGATGTTCTTCGCATAGGCGGGATCCATCGAGTGCTCGGCGTCGATGAAGGCGCAGATTCCCCCGCGCCGCTGGGCTTCGGCGATCACGTGGTAGACCAGCGTCGTCTTTCCGGAGGATTCCGGGCCGAAGACCTCGATGATGCGCCCGCGCGGGAGCCCGCCGATGCCGAGCGCCAGGTCGAGGGCGAGAGAGCCGGTCGAAACCGCGCCGACCGACACGGCCGCACGGTCGTTCATCTTCATCACGGCACCCTTGCCGAAGTTCCGTTCGATCTGGCCGAGGGCGGCGTCCAGAGCTTGCTCGCGATCCACTTATGTACCTCCTAGCGCAACTGATTCGAGGACGACGTACTGCGCTCCGGTAGATCGCAGCACTGAATTGTAGAGAGCGGGATCGGACGGACTGAAGGCGCCGAGGTCTGGTGGGGCGAGATCCAGCCTCGGACGCGCCCGAAAGCGGGCCACGGTGACGTGTGGCAGCCACGGTCTCGCCTCCCGCTCGTACACGCCGAGGTCCGCGAGCCGCCGCTGCAGGTCGTCGGCGAACCGCACTGCGCGGTCGTCCGTCTCGGCCAGCACGACCATGCCCACGCTGCGCGTCTCGCGATACCGAAGCGCCTGCAGGAGCGGCGGCTCTGCAGCGGCTGCAGCATCGCGAAGAGCCTCGACGATCGCCGGCACGTCGTCCGCAGGGCGGCTACCGAGGAACGCCAGGGTGACATGCAGGTGCTCGCGCGCGACGACACGAACGTCCGAGCCTGCGAGCTCGGCCTGTTGCCACGACACGAGCCGGTCGAGCGCGTCGTCGGGGAACCGCAAGCCGCAGAAGAGCCGGAGCCGATCACGGCCTTCCACGGTACGCGACGAAGTCATACGCGACTGTCGCGGCTCTGTGTCAAGAGGAGCCTCACTAGATGGAGGGCCGCCACGGCCGCCCGCCTGCGGATCGACTCGCGGTCGCTCGGGACGCTGAAGCTCACGCTGCGCTCGCCATCCGGGCCCACGGCGTGCAGATGGATGAGTCCGACGGGCTTTTCCTCCGTGCCGCCACCCGGACCTGCCACGCCCGTCACGGACACGGCGACGTCGACGCCGAGCCGCTCCCTCGCTCCCTCGGCCATGGCTCGGGCTGTCTCCTCGGAAACGGCCCCGTGTGCTTCAAACGTCTGCTCCGGAACGTCCAGCTCGCGCCGCTTGATCTCGTTCGAGTAGGCGACCACGCCGCCGACGAAGACGTCGCTCGAGCCGGGCACGCTTGTCAGTCGCGCCGACACGAGCCCTCCGGTGCAGGACTCCGCCGTCGCCAGCGTCAGGCCGCGGTCGCGGCAGAGGCCGAGCACGACCTCCTCGACGGGGCGCTCGTCGCGGCTGAAGAGGTAGCGCTCGATCGGCGGGACAAACGCCTGCTCGAGCTCGTCCGCGCCGGCCTCCGCGCCGGGCTCGACGACGAGATCGACGTGGATCTCGAAGTCGCGGGCGCAGATCGTCGCCTCGACTCCGGGCGCCTCTCCGCCCGCGTCCGCGAGCGCCTTCGCGATCGCCGATTCGCTCGCGCCGTAGAAGCGCAGGACGCGCCGCACAGGCGGCCTTGCCCGCTCGAGCATCCGCCGGAACGGCTCGGTCTCGAGCGCGCGCGGCCACAGCCGCTGGAGCTCGCTCGGAGGGCCCGGGAGCGCGACGGCGACCCGGTCGCCCAGGTCGAGCACCACCCCAGGCGCTGTCCCCGCGAGACCCAGCGACAGCGCGCCCTCGGGAAGCGTCGCCTGCTTGGTCACCCCCGAAGCGAAATCCCCATACGGGCGGCCCATGCGCTCGGCAAAGCGACGCGAGATGCCTCCGATCTCCTCCTCGAGGCCCGGGTCTAGTCGCAGCTCGCGGCCCGCCGCGCGCGCGAGGAGCTCGATCGTCCGGTCGTCGTGCGTCGGCCCGAGGCCGCCCGAGACCACGCAAAGGTCCGCTTCCAGTCCCTCGCGGAGCGCCACCGCGAGCTCCTCCTCCCCGTCGCCCACGATCATGATGCGCGCCGGCTCGAAGCCATGCGAGAGCAGCTCGCGGGCGAGGAACGGCCCGTTCAAGTCGGTCCGGTCGCCACGGACGAGCTCGCTCCCGGTGACGACGACGACCGCGCGTGGGCGCGGCGTCACGGATTCTGGCGGAAGACGCCCTTCGGCGTGACGAGGAAGACCATCGGCTTGCCGGTCGGGACCGGCTTCAGCTTCCCATTCAGCCTGACCGTCAGGTTCTCGGGCTTGTCGACGTTGATCCAGAGCCGCTTGCCGGAGAGGGGCAGCGACCTTCCCTGCTCGAGAACGCCCTGGTAGAGCTGCGGGCCGCTTGCCGAGCGCCCGTGCACCATCAGCCAGGCGCCGCCGCGTGACGCGGTCAGAACGAGGTTCGCGACCGTGGGACGGGCCGTCTTGTGTCCGACTGCCGGAGTCTTCGAAGCCGCCGACAGCGGCGTGTTCTGGGGCTTCGAGCCGCCAAACTTCGCCGCGGCCAGGGCGAGAGCGGTGACGATCCCGATCGCGACGAGCGCGAAGAGAATCGTGTTCGACTCCACGCGCCGGTGCGCGTTGACCGTGGAGGTGCGGCGCGCTCGGAGCGGCGTCTCCTCCTCCCCGCCGATGTAGCGCGAGTTGAACTCGTCGACGTAGAGCTGGCCGTCGAGGCCCAGGTAGTCGGCGTATGCGCGCAGGAAGCCCTTGACGTAGGTCGTGGCCGGGAGCACCTCGAACTGCTCCTCCTCGAGGGCGCGCAGGTACTTGCCGCGGATCTTCGTGGCCTGTTCCACCTCGGGCAGCTCGAGCTGCTGGCGGAGGCGAGCTTCTCGCAGGCTGATTCCGATCTCGAACACGGCGTCCTAGTCTAGAGCCAAATCGTCCCGCTTCTCAGCGTTGGACGAAGTGCGAGAGCGCGTAATAGACCGCCAGCGTCATCAGGCCGGTGCAGGCCAGGTAGATCCCAAGCAACCCGAGCGCACGACCCAGGCGGGCGGCGCCGGCTCCACGGGCGCGCCCCAGCGTGAGCTCGATGCGCCGCCGTGCGCCCCGCGCGAACGCGATCGCGGAGAATCCGAGCACCGCTGCGACCGGGATCGCCGCGAACGCCACGAGCAGCTTCCACGTCCGCAGCTCCTGCGAGATCGCGATCGACGCCGGCAACGCGGCTGCGGCGGCGAGGCCGGCGAAGAGCGCGGCCCACGCCCGCCCGTTCCTACTGCTTCTTGTAGGGACGGCCAACGGCTGCGGGTGGGATCGAGCGGCCGATCACTCCGGCGACCGCGATGAGGGTGAGGACGTAGGGCAGGGCCTGGAAGAGAGTGCCGGCGGAAGGACCGTAGGCGTCCGGCAGCCGGATCGCGAGTGCGCTGGAGAAGCCGAACAGAAGCGTTGCCATATAGGCCCCGAAGGGACGCCAGCCGCCGAAGATCAGCGCTGCAAGCGCGATGAAGCCGCGCCCGGCAGTCATGTTCTCGGTGAACGAGTGCACGAATCCGAGCGAGAGGTACGCGCCCCCGAGCGCCGCCAGGACGCCGGAGAGCGTGACGGATCCGTAGCGCACCCGGTAGACCGAGATCCCGACCGTGTCGGCTGCGCGCGGATGCTCGCCGACCGCGCGGATCCGCAAGCCCAGCGGCGTCTTGAACATCAGCAGCCACGTGACGACGAGCAGCGCAAGGCTCAACCAGATCATCAGGTTCATCTGCCCGAACGAGTCCTGCAGGAAGCGGCCGAGCCCGTGCGGCGGGATCCGGTGCAGCCAGCCGATGTGAACGTCCGGGATGCCCGGCAGGTCGTTGGGCGTCCCCTTGACGCCGTAGACGTCGATGTAGAGGTAGCCCGTGAT
>JBDTZN010000148.1:0-4089 GCA_040005095.1 Thermoleophilia bacterium
TTTCGGGCGGGCCTCCCATTACGGCTGTGGGAGGCCCGCCCGCAGTACTGCCGGAGGTCCTAGTTGACGAGGATGCCGGCGACCTTCTTGATCTCGTTGCCGATGTTGGTGGAGAGCAGGGTGATCGCGCCGATCACGAGAAGCGTGACCACGGCGAGCACCACGGCGTACTCCGCCATCGTCTGACCCTCTTCGCGGCGAAGGCGCGCGATCTGGGTCTGTCCGAACGTGTAGAGCTGCAGCACAGGATTCACCTCCCTTCGGCGATCCGAGGCACGCCTAGCCTGCGCGCCAAAGCCTGTGGGGAAATCGATGCTTGCGATTCGGTTTTCACGTACCGGGGCGCTACCTGGTGCCACGCTGGAAGTCCTTCCTTTGAATCTGGGGGCGTGGCCGCGCCGCCGTTGATTTGCTGTGGCTCGATCATCGAACCGGCAATGGCGGGTCGTTATCCCCCGGATTGGGGATCCGACGTGCGCTTCACCCCATTGGGGGAACAGGCTCGGCGCGCTGAGCCCCGATACACGGCCTGTTCCGCAGCGGCCGCGGATCCAACTCGAAAACCGCGCCGACGGAACCAGGCAACGCCTGAGGCGCCACATCCGACGAGGAGCCAAGGCAAATGCCAACACCTTCAGGAAGCAAAGTGACCAGGGCAGTCCGCGGGACGCCGTCGATCTTCGCGCACGCGATCGCGTTCGTGCTCGGCGGCTCGCTCGCCGCGCTCGTGACGCGGCGGCCGCAGGACGACAGGCCCGCATCGGCGCCTCTGAGCCTTCCGGCCGCGACCGCGATCGAGGCCGACGAGCCCGAGGAGCCTGCGGTGGCCAGCTGGGAGTGGGCCGCAGAGCCTGCCCCTCAACCGGCCGAGTTCGCCACCGAGAGCCCCGCGTGGAGCCCGAACCAGGTCTGGGAGCGCATGCAGCTCGATGATCCGGACGATTTCGAGCCCGCGCCAGCGATGCCGATCGCTCCGGTCGAGGATCCGACGCCGTCGGTCGCCCCGGCCCCCGAGCCGGAGGACGAGCCTCGCCCGCGGTTGCCGCACCGGTTCGCAGCCACCGCAGCGATGGTGACCCTCTTCTTCGCAGGCGCCGCGTTCTCCGCGGGCGCAGGCGACCAGGTTGCGAGCATGCTCGACACGACCACCACGACCGAGGCCACCGCTGCCGCGTCCAGCGACAGTGCGGCTCCGGCAGCCGACCCGGCGGCTGAGCCCGCCGCGCCGGCAAGCGATTCGTCCGCCGCCGACGCGAGCGCTGCGGCGCCGGCCCCCGAGGCCGCGCCCGCAGACGACCCCGCACCGGCAAGCGCCGGTTCGTCGGGTTGGAGCTCGTCCGCCTCGTCCTCCTCGGCCGGCGCTTCGGCGTCCGGCTCGGGCAGCGGCGCGGCTCAGGCGGCCTCGTCAGCGGGTGGCGCAACGAAGCCGCCCAGCGACTGGGTGCAGCAGCAGGGCGTCAGCCGCCTCAAGCAGGCGATCAAGACGCCGCCCGCCAGGCTCGACCCGGAGGCCTCGATGCCCGGCATGTCGTCGGTCATCTGGCTCAACCGGGCGATGCCCGATCCCACGCCGGCCGCGAAGCGTCTGACCGATGCCTTCGCGCATGACCTGACCATGACGTCGAAGAGGTCCGGCGCCGACTGGGCACTCGTGCTCGGCGTGCTTCGGGCTTCGGGCGCCGAGGGCAAGGTTCCCGCCGGTCACGCCACCCTCCGCGGGCTCGGCCTCCGGCTGGCGAATCTGAAGGCGAACGGGAAGGACGACCACGAAGCCGTGTTCGCCCTTACGGGCGACTCGATGCTCGCCGACAAGGCAGTGGCGTTGGCGAACTACGACCGGGCAGTCGGCCAGTGGGCGCTCGTCCACGGGCTGGAGGCCGCCAAGCCGGCGCTGACGAAGCGCGTCCTGTCCGACTCGCGGATCGACATCTACGTCGGCGGTCGCGAGGATCTCGCGAACAACAAGATCAACGTGCGCGTGATCGCGTTGATGGCCTACATGGCAGAGACGTTCAACCAGGTCACGGTTTCGTGTCTGCTGACCGGCCACCGGCTGTATGCAAGGCCCGGAGTCGTCTCGGCACACATGTACGGACACGCCGTGGACTTCTCAGCCGTCGGCGGGACGACCATCCAGGGCAATCAGGAGCCCGGCGGGATCACCGAGCAGGCCGTCCGTGACGTGCTGCTGCTCCCGAGCGAGCTCCAGCCGAAGCAGGTCATCTCGCTGCTCGGCCTGGGCGGAGCGTCGTTCCCGCTTCCGAACCACGCCGACCACATCCACGTCGGTTATTAACGCGGAAGAACCCCAGGGTTCCCCCGCGAGCCCCCTCCTTCTTCGCTCGCCGGGACCGCGTTTATCGTGGCTCCCGGCGAGCGAAGCTCGCCTCCGCCGGCTGCGCGTAGCTTTTCCATCCTGGTGAAGACAGCAAGTGTCACAACCACAGACGGGCGCATCGTTTGCGAGCGTTGTGTTCTCGCCGACGGGCCCTTTCGCAGGATGCGTGGGCTTCTCGGGCGGCGCGAGCTCCCGGCAGGGGAGGGGATCCTGCTCCGCCCGGCGGGGTCGATCCACACGTTCTTCATGCGCTTCGCGATCGATGCGGTCTTTCTCGATCGCGAGCTGCGCGTGGTGAAGACGGCGACGGAGATCCGCCCCTGGAAGACGCGCGGCGCCCGCGGTGCGAAGGCCGTGCTCGAGCTTGCTTCCGGGGAATGCGCGCGCCGCGGCATCCGCGTCGGGCAGCAACTCGCTCTGGCCTGACCGCCGTCGAAGTCTGCTTGCGCAGACTCGACCGAATCGCAAGTCTTCAGAGGTGGTCTCCTACCTGAGCGCGCGGATCGCCTGGGCCGTCGCGCTGTTCTTCGCGATCACGCTGGTCACGTTCGTCATCTTCTTCGTCCTGCCGCAGCCGCAGGTGCGCGCGCCCGGTCGGGGCGCGAACGCCGCCGACGTCGACATCCGCAACGCACTGCGGCTCCACGGCTCGGTGACGCAGCAGTACTGGCAGTTCACCTCGGGCTTCGTCCGCCACGGCTCCCTCGGGCGCTCGTACTTCAACCGGCAACACGTGACCTCCATCATCCGGCGTGCCGCGCCGGTCACGCTCTCGCTCGTACTCGGCGGGGCGGTGATGTGGCTGCTGCTCGCGGTCCCGATCGGGGTCCTTTCCGCGTTACGGCCGCGTTCGCTGCTCGACCGGGCCGGGATGATCTTCGTGCTGATCGGAGTCTCTGCCCATCCGATCTGGCTCGGGCTGATCCTCTCGTACCTGCTGGGCTTCAGGCTCGGCGTCTTTCCGGCGGGCGGCTACTGCGATCTGTTCTCGCCGTCGACGCCGTGCGGCGGGCTCACGCAGTGGTCGTACCACCTCGTGCTGCCCTGGTTCACCAGCGCGCTGCTTTTCGCGGCGCTGTACGCGCGCATGATCCGCGCGAGCGTGATCGAGACGATCGACGAGGACCACGTCCGCACCGCCCGCGCCAAGGGAGCGAGCGGCTTCCACGTCATCCGTACGCACGTCCTGCGAAACGCGCTGCTGCCGGTGGTGACGATGCTGGGGATGGACATCGGCTGGTTCCTGACGAACGCCGTCTTCGTCGAGACGGTCTTCGGACTGCCGGGCGTGGGTGGGCTGCTGCGGAGCAGCATCCAGGCCCACGACCTGCCGGTGATCGTCGGGATCGTCATGTTCACCACCACGACGATCCTCGTCATCAACCTCCTGATCGACGTGCTCTACGCGCTGATCGATCCGCGCATCCAGACGTCTGAGTTCGCGGCCGTCGCACAGGCACGCGCCAACCGGCGCGGAGCACGCACGGTGGCGGTCGGCCCGGCCGCCTCGTCGGCAAACTGAGCCGGATGGTCGACATGGTCGGAACCAGGGTGCGGCTCCGCTCGCTCACGCTCGAGGACGTCGAGCCGCTCGCCGCTGCGATGGAGGTCGATTCGCGGTCGTTCGGCCCCGGCGGCGAGGAGGCGCGAGCGCGGCTGCGGAAGCAGGTCGAGCGGAACCCGACGCTGGAGGACGGCGACTTCCTGGATCTGGCGGTGGAGGGCGACGGCCGCCTCGTCGGCGACGTGCA
>JBDTZN010000149.1:0-4058 GCA_040005095.1 Thermoleophilia bacterium
TTGTCAGTGCGCTGGGGCTGGCAATGCGAAGACGATCCTGGCGCCGCCGCCTGCACGGGTTTCGGCCCAGATCGTGCCTCCGTGCGCCTCGACGAGGCCGCGGGCGATGGCCAGACCGAGGCCTGCGCCGGCGCCGTCGGAGCGGCTGCGTGCTTCGTCCTCCTTCCAAAACCGGTCGAAGATCCGGTGCTCTCGGCCGCTGGGAAAGCCGTCGCCGCTGTCTTCCACCGAAACGCGGATGTCTCCGGCCGCTGGCTCGACGATGACGGCCACGGCGCCGTCGGAGGGTGTGTGGCGTAGCGCGTTTGTCAGAAGATTGAGCAACACGCGTTCGACCTTGTCGGGTGCGACGAGGATCTGTGGGGTCGCACGGTCGATTCGTGATTCGAGCTTGACGTTCCGGGCGCGCGCCTGTGCGTCGAAAGCTCGAAGGCACGTCTCGACAATGTCGCCAAGGTTGGTCTGCTGCAGGTGGAGCGTCAGGGCTCCGGCATCGATGCACGCGAGCTCGAAGAGGTCGTCGATGAGAAGCGACAGGCCGCGGACCTGTTCGCCGACGGCCGGGAGGTACTCCTCGGGCGACGCGAGTCCGTCCTCGAGTGCCTCAAGCATCGCCTGGATCGCCGCCACCGGCGTGCGGAGGTCGTGGCTTGCCCAGGCGACAAGTTGACGCCGCGCGTCGAAGACCTGCTCGACGTTGGTCGCCATCTCGTTGAATGATCCTGCGAGCTCCGAAAGCTCCACCGGCCGCTCGATCGACGGTGCACGTGCCGCGAGCTCACCGGCGGCGATCTTCCGCGACGCGAGCCGAAGCTGTTCGATCGGTCTGATTATCCAGTGGGCCACGAGCAGCGCTCCGATCACGGCGGAGAGCGCAGATGCGGCGGAAACGGCGAGGATCTTGACGTCGTCGTGCATGTGGAACATGACCCATCCCGAGGTGAGCACTGCTGCGAGCGGCAGCGAGACCGCGAGCACGGTGAGGCCGGTGAGCTGTAGCCGCACGGTTGGGAGGAGACGGACTAGCAGGGCTGCGACGATCCCCACGAGAAGCGTCGATGCTGCAAGGACGATCGCAACGTCGATCATGGACGCAAACGGTAGCCCGAGCCCCACACCGTCTCGAGATGACGTGGCCGCGACGGGTCGCTCTCGATCTTCTCCCGTAGGCGCCGCACGTGCACGGTCAGCGTGCCCGTGTCAACGGTCGCGGCGTAGCCCCAAACGCGTTCCATCAGCTGCTCCCGCGAGAAGACCCGGTTCGGGTTCGACGCCAGGAACCAGAGGAGGTCGAACTCCTTTGCCGTCAGCTGCAGCGCTCTCCCGTCGCGGATGACCTCGCGGCTGCCGGCGTCGATTGCGATCTCCCCGAACTCCACGCGCTCGGCCCGTGGGTCGCCTTCCGGGGCGCGGCGCAGGACGCTTCGAACGCGTGCGGCGAGCTCCCGCGGCGAAAACGGTTTAGTGACGTAGTCGTCTGCGCCGAGCTCGAGGCCGACGATGCGATCCGACTCATCGCCGCGGGCGGTCAGCAGGATCACCGGCAGGTCGGAGCGGGCGCGTATCCACCGCATCAGCGCGAGCCCGTCGAGGCCGGGCAGCATCACGTCGAGGACGACGAGCGTGGGCTGCTCGTGTTCGAGCAGCTCCCGGGCGGTCTCGCCGTCGGAGGCCTGCAGGATCGTATGGCCGTCACGCTCGAGGTAGCGCGCGACCACGTCCCGTACGATCGGCTCGTCATCGACCACCAACACGCGCGCCATCCGCTCATTGTCGCGGAGGGCGGCGGGCTGGCTAGCCGAAAGTGAAGGCATAGGCGTTGACGCGGGTTTCCAAGCGAAGTTCGAGCAGGCCATCGCGCAGCGCCGATGAGCTGACCAGCGTGTAGAGGCGGTCGCCGTCGACGTTCACCACCCGTGTCTGCCGGCCGTCGACGAGCACATGAACGCGGCCGCTGCCGCCGAGCACGAGATAGACGTTGTGGGCGTGGAAGTGCAGGCGAAGCCGGGCGTTCGTCCCGGCGACGGCACGCTGGTCGCCGATATTCCAACGACCGGCGTAGGAAAGCTCGTCGCGGCCCAGCCTCGAGGCGGCCTGGTAGACGGCCGGCTTGCGTGGGTGGAGCGCGCTGCCACGGTAGCGGCTCGAGTCGATCCGAACGTAGCCAAGGTAGGTCTCAGGGGTGACGATCGCGGTCGGCGTCGCGTCGGCGACTTGGCGCGCTCCCGGAACGGCCGCGCCGTTCGCCGCCAGCAGGCTGCGGATCGCCTTCTCCGTGGCGCCGTACTCGCCTTCGCCGAAGTGCGTCCTCCGCACGCGTCCCAAGCGGTCGACGAGATATTCGGCGGGCCAGTACTGGTTCGAGTAGGCGTCCCAGGTCTTGTAGCGGTTGTCGAGCGCGACCGGCCAGGTCACGTGCAGGTCGTGTGTTGCCTTACTGACGTTGCCGCGCACATGCTCGAAGGCGAACTCGGGCGTGTGGACGCCGACGATCTCGAGCCCGTCGCGGTGGTAGGCCGCATACCACGCGCTGAGGTGCGGCAGCGTCCTGATGCAGTTGATGCAGGAATACGTCCAGAAGTCGACCAGTACGACCTTGCCGCGGAGCTGCCGCAGCGTCAGCGGTCGGTCGCCGACGGTGTTGAGCCAAGAGCTGATGCCGGTGAACTCCGGCGCGTTACCGAGCAGCGGCAGGCTCGAGGCAGACACGGACGCCGGCGCAGCAAACGCGGTGCCGCCGCCCCGCAGGTTGCCAAGGTGTTTTCGTGCCAGGGTCGTGTCCTCGACATGCGACTGCAGTACTGACGAGTAGCCGCCAAGCTTGGTCTGCAACGTCTGGGGAAGGTTGAACAGGATGCCGAAAGCGCTCAGCGCGAGCACCACGCCGCTGACGCGGCGGAACGTCGGGCCGCTTGCGCGTAGTCGCTGGGCCACGCGCTGGCCGCCGAGTGCGATCAGAAGCATCGGCACACCGAATCCCACCCCGTAGGCCAGCGTGAGTACGACCGTCTCGACGCTCACCTGGCTCTTCGCCGCCAGCACCGTGATCGTCGCCAGAACCGGTCCCGCGCACGGGACGAAGACGAGGCCGAGGCTGAGACCGAGCACGAAGCCTCCCGTGGGATGACCGCCCCTTCGCCGCGTCATGAATGCAAAGGGGCGCTCGAGCGCGAACGCGAACCGCTTCGAGAGCAGCGACCCTGCGAGCACGAACAGCAGCGCGATCGCGACGTTTCGCAGCAAGTCCTGCGGCAGTCCGAGCGCAGACAAGATCGACGCGGCCGCGAGCGTGAAGACAGTGAAGCTCGCGACCAAGCCGCTGATGATCATGAACGGGCGCCGCCAGCCGCCGTCGCCGGCGCCGGCCGTGAGTACGATCGGCAGAACCGGGAGGATGCACGGCGAGACCGCCGTGATCACGCCGGCAACAAGGCCGATACCGATCAGCACGAGCACGCCCTCACCGTAGTGGCGTCCTCGTTACGCCGGGCTTAGCGGTTTCTTACATCTTTCTTACGCTTGCAGCGGCGCCGGTCGCGCATCACCAGAATCGGACGGATCCGCTCACCACTCACAGGAGGACAAAGATGAGACGACTGGTCGTGTGTCTCGCGACGGCGGCGCTGTTTGCTCCGGCAGCGCTCGCGCTGCCTAGCGCGATGCACCCCGAGCTCGGCGCGAAGCTGCTCGGCAAGAACGAGGTGCCGAAGGGATCAAAAACCGCCCACGGCATCGTCAATCTGAACCTGAAATCGGGCGCCGGGAAGGTGTGCTGGACGTTCACGCTAGTAGGGGTCGCGAAGCCACTCGCCGCCCACATCCACAAGGGTCGCGCAGGCGTCAGCGGGCCTGTCTTCATCCCGCTCGGCTCGAAATACACAGCGAAGGGCTGCGTCTCAGCACCGAAGAAGATGATCGACGCCGTCGAATCGAACCCGAACGGCTTCTACGTCAACGTGCACAACTCCAAGTACCCGAACGGCGTCGTCCGCGGCCAACTCGTTGCCGGCATGGTGCATATGTAACCGGTTGACAAGCCAAGCGGTGTCGGCCGGAGG
>JBDTZN010000150.1:0-4034 GCA_040005095.1 Thermoleophilia bacterium
ACGAGATCAGGGCGAACAGGATGAAGGCCCCGCCCACCAGCGCGAGACCCAGCTTATGGCCGTTCGAGAGCGCCGCCAGCACGCGCCGGAACCTACCAGGCTCCCCTACGATCGGGCGCATGGACCCGCGCGCCTTGACTGCCCTCTCCGACGACGAGTTCGTCGAGAGCGCATACCTGACCTTGCTGCGCCGCCCCGTCGACCACGAGGCTCGCGCGCGGGCGCGCACGCGACTCGCGGACGGGACGCTCTCGCGTGAGGAGATCCTGGCCGAGCTCACGGGCAGCGACGAGTTCGCCCGCATCCGCGCACTGGACGACGGAATCGCGAGCGCGCTCGCAGGCGATCCGCAACGCGGGCTGACCGCACCGCCCGGTGACGAGCGGCCGATCGAGATCCCGTGGGCGCTCGGTCGGGCTCGCGGGGCGAAGCGCGTCCTCGACGCCGGCTCAGCCTTCGCCGAGCCCGCCTATCTCGCCGCACTCGTCACGCTCGGCGCCGACGAGCTCGTCGCCGTCGATCTCGCCACCGTGGACATCCCAGAACTCCGCGCCGTCGTCGCCGACCTCCGCGACCTGCCGTTCGAGGAAGGCTCGTTCGACATTGCGCTCTGCATCTCGACGATCGAGCACGTCGGCTTCGACAACAGCGTCTACGGCATCGACGCCGAGCGGGACGGCGACGGCATCGCCCGCGCGCTCGGCGAGTTGCGGCGCGTGCTCGCGCCCGACGGGCGGCTGGTCGTCACCGTTCCCACCGGAGCGCGCGAGGACCATGGCTGGTTCGTCCAGCTCGAGCCGGAGGAATGGCGCGCGCGCTTCGCAGCGGCAGGGTTCGACACCGCCGACGAGGAGACCTACGCGCTCGGGCCGAAGGGCTGGGCGGCCGCAGAAGACGTCGCCGGCGCCCGCTACCGAGAGCAGGGCGCCGGCGCCGTCCTGTGTGCAGAGCTCACGCCCGCGCGAGCAGGCGGCTCTCGCCCCGCCGGCGCCACGCGCGACCGATGACGAGGAGCACCAGGCCGAGCGCAACGAGCGGGCCGAGCAGGATCGCGACGTAAACCGCCCCCGCACCGATCCGCGCGAGCAGTGTCACCGCGTGGTGCGCGGCGCGGCCTATGCGACCGGTGTGGTGGACGACCGCCTGCCGCTTCGCGGTCGTAAACCCGAGCGAGACGGTCGCGAGCCGCCCTTCGCGGACCGCGCTCCCGCGGGAGCCCAGGAGCGCCTTCAGCCGACTCTGCTGGGCCGCGAGCTGGTGCTGCAACTCGAGTCGCCGAGCCGCGGGCAGGCTGCCGTCGAGCAGCTTCTCCTGCAGGGTCGCGATCGACTTGCGAGTGTCGAGGATGGCGCGGTTCTGGGCGTTGACGGTCGCCTGAAGATCCTGGATCGAGACGTGCTGCTCCCGGATCTTCCCGAGCTTCGAGAAGCGGGCGATCGCCTGGTCGACCTTTCCGATCGGCACGCGCAGGGTCAGAAGGGCGTCGCCCCGCGTGGTCTCCGCGCTCGAGTATTCGACGCCGGCGACGAACCCGCCGAAGCCGCGCGCGATCTGCATGGCGTCATTCGTTGCCTTCGAGAGGGCGTCCTGGTCGCGGACGCGCAGGCTCAGCGAAACGTCGTAGTGCTGGAGCCGGCCGCGGTCGGGTGGTAGCGTCGCGGGCGCGAAGGTCTTGCCCGGCGCCGAGCCGTGCACGGTGCCGCCAAGCGCCAGTGGAGGCTTTGCCAGGTCGAAGGCCTGCTGAGTCGCCGTTGCGGCGCCGCTCCACTCCCTGCGGGCGGTGAGCGGCTGCTTTGCGCCGGGCGACACTGCCGATGGCCTGCCGCCATCACCGCCCCTTCCGGCCACGAGTGCCCCCGCGACGAGCCCGAGCAGACAGACCGGAACGAGGACGAGCGCCACGCGCCGGCCGCCGAAACGGCGCAGCAGCGGCCGCTCGGGAGCGGGCGCGGAGGCGAGCTCGCGCAGGCGGGCGCGGACGCTCTCCGGGGCGGGCGGCGCCGAAGCGCGCAGCTCGCGGACGATCTGCTCGAAACGGCGGTCGAAGTCGATGAGGTCAGGCGAGGGCATTGCTCTCCATTCGTTCCTCGAGCCGCTGAAGGGCTCGGTTGAGTCGCGTGGTGCAGGCAGTTGGGCTGATCCCGAGCAGCCGCGCTGTCTCGGCGGCCTCGAGCTCGAGGATGACCCGCAGGACGATCACTTCGCGATCCGCCGCCGACAGGCCGGCGAGAGCCCGCTCGAGCTCGGGCGACAAGCCCTCGACGAACCGCGCCTCGGTCGCGTCACCTGCGCCCGCCGCGTACCGGCGCTCGCGGGCGCGGCGACGCTCGTCCGCGCGAAAGCGGTCGAGTGCGACGCTGCGCGCGATGCGGCAGAGCCAGCCGATCGGCTCCCCCCGGCGCGGGTCGTAGCGGCGCCACGAGCGCAGCGCGCGCTCGAAGGTCTCGCCCGTGAGGTCTTCGGCGAGCGACGCGTCGTGGGTCAGGTAGAGCAGGTAGCGATAGACCCCGTCGAGCGACGCCTCCGCGACCTCGCCGAAATCCGGCCGCACGGCGGAGCGAGCGCCGAGAGGGCCTGGCCAGGAGGTCGAGACCGCGTGCACATCACGTATACGGCGCCGAGCCACGTCACGTCACACTCTGCCTCGCCGCGCGGGCGCTGCTAAGGACTAGCGAACGGCGGCGGGATCGAGCCGCTGCTCCCAGCGCTCGAGCACGAGCCGGATCTCGGGAGGCGTCTCGCGCGACGCGACGACGGCCGCTGCGAGGTCGTGCAGCTTCACACGGCTCGAACGGGCGGAGCGGCGCAGCAGGATGAACGCATCCTCCGGGCCGATCGCGAGGCGCTCGGCGAGCACTCCTTTCGCCTGCTCGATTGCGATCCTCGAGGTCAGCGCGGCCTTGAGCTGCTTGTTCTCGCTCCGCAGCGCATCCAGCGTTCCGACGAAGTTCGCGATCACGTCGTGCGGTTGGTCAGCACGTGCGGCAGGCGCGCTCAAGCCGCGCCTCCGACGTCGAGCGCGTCGGCCAGCGACGGCTTCATGTGGAAGAGGTAGTCGAGCCCGGTGATCTCGATCACCCGGACCGTCCGAGGATCGTCGCTCACGAGCGTCAGCTCCTTGCCGGCGGCCCGCAGGTGCTTCGCGTGACGGACGAGAACGCCGAGGACCACCGAGTCGATCAACGGAACCGCGCTCAGATCGACGATCAGCGACGTCCCGGCCCGGTCGACGATCGCCTGGAGCTGTTCGTCGAGCATCGGGGCGGACCAGACGTCGAGCTCGCCGCTCGCGGTCACGACGTACGTCCCCGGAGCGAGTTCGGCGACAGTCAGGCGGAGGTTGACATACTCGAGGCTCTCCAAAGTCCGAGGGACGCTAATCCGGCGCCTGTGAGCGGTCTAGTCCGCGCTCTGTATGGATTTGCTTACACGGCGACGAGCCGGTAGCCGACGCCGCGCACCGTCAGCAGCCGCTCCGGGCGTGCCGGGTCGCGCTCGATCTTCCGGCGGATGTTCGACACGTGGATGTCGCAGGCGCGCTGGTCGCCGACGTACGAGCTCTCCCAGAGGTGCTGCATGATCTCCCGCCGTGAGAAGACTCGCTCGGGCTCGGCGGCTAGCAGGGCCAGGAGCTTGAACTCAGACCGGGTGAGGTTGACGGCGCGACCCTCGACCTGCGCGCCGTAGCGAACGAGGTCCAGGGTCAGTCCTCCGACGCGGTACACGACGCCGGCGGTGGCGCTGCGATCGAGCTGGCGACGGCGCAGGATCGCGCGCACGCGGCTGACGAGCTCCGCCATCGAAAACGGCTTCGTGACGTAGTCGTCCGCGCCCGCCTCCAGGCCGAGCACACGGTCGACCTCCGCGTCCTTTGCGGTGAGGAGAAGGATCGGTACGTCGCTCTCGGCGCGGAGCCTCCGGCAGACCTCGACCCCCGAGAGCTTCGGCAGCATCAGGTCGAGGATGAGCACGTCGAAGCCGTTGCTGCGGGCGACCTCGAGCGCCTCCTCCCCGTCGGCGGCGTCCGACACCTC
>JBDTZN010000151.1:0-4012 GCA_040005095.1 Thermoleophilia bacterium
TACGAGAAGGTCTGGCTCGAGCTCCAGGCGCTCGCGTGGAACAACGCCGACCTCCGCGCGCGCCTCGCGCGCGTGAACGCCGAGTGGCGGGCGGTGCTGACCGAGGCGTTCGCCGAGCCGCATCGCGAGCTTGGAATCCCGCTGCCCCTCGACGCGCTCGTCTCGCTCGTGATGACGTTCAACCTTGGGATCATCGTCGAGCGGCTCGGGGACATCGACGACGGCCACACCAAGCTCCTGGACTGGATCGACGGATGGCTGTCGAAGTAGCCGGCCCGGCACGCGAGCAGACGCGAGCGTGCTACCCAGACGAGTCCGGATACGTCGAGCGCGACGGCGTCAAGCTCCACTACGAAGTCTACGGGACGGGCGACACGACCGTCTTCCTCCTGCCGACGTGGTCGATAATCCACTCGCGGCACTGGAAGATGCAGATCCCGTACCTCGCCCGGCACTGCCGCGTGGTCACGTTCGACGGGCGCGGGAACGGCCGCTCGGACCGCCCCGAGACCGGCTACGACGAGCGCGACTTCGCCGGCGACGCCATCGCGGTGATGGACGCGACCGCGACCGAGCGCGCGGTGCTCGTCTCGCTGTCGCTGGGCGCGCAGCGAGCGATCCTGCTCGCGACCGATCACCCGGAGCGCGTCGAGAGCGCGGTCTTCATCTGCCCGGCGGTGCCGATCGGCGAGCCGGTCGCGGGCCGACAGACGTACGCCTGGAACGAGGAGCTCGACACCGACGAGGGCTGGGCGAAGTACAACCGCTGGTACTGGCTCCGCGACTACCGCGGCTTCCTCGAGTTCTTCTTCTCCCAGATGTTCACGGAGCCGCACTCGACAAAGCCGATCGAGGACTGCGTCGGCTGGGGGCTCGAGACGACGCCGGAGACGCTGATCGCGACCCAGCTCGCGGAGGGGCTCGACGAGGCGGCCACGCGTGAGCTCGCCGGCCGCGTCGAGTGCCCGGTGCTCGTGATCCAGGGGACGGAGGACGCCATCACCGGACCCGGCCGGGGGATCGGGCTCGCCGAGGCGACCGGCGGCGAGATCGTCCTCCTCGAGGGCTCCGGCCACGCCCCGCACGTGCGGGACCCGGTCAAGGTCAACCTGCTGCTGCGGGACTTCATCGCGCCTCCTCCCCGCTCCCCGCGGTGGATCCGCGGCAAGTCGCGCCGCAAGCGGGCGCTCTACGTCTCGTCGCCGATCGGGCTCGGCCACGCGCGCCGCGACTCGGCGATCGCCGACGAGCTCCGCAAGCTGCACCCCGACCTGGAGATCGACTGGCTCGCACAGCACCCGGTCACGCGCGTGCTCGAGTCGCGCGGCGAGCGGATCCACCCGGCCAGCGCGTACCTCGCGAACGAGTCGGGCCACATCGAGAGCGAGTCGGCCGAGCACGACCTGCACTGCTTCCAGGCGATCCGGCGCATGGACGAGATCCTGCTCGCGAACTTCATGGTCTTCCACGACCTCGTCCGCGAGGAGCAGTACGACCTCTGGATCGGCGACGAGGCCTGGGAGCTCGACTACTACCTCCACGAGAACCCCGAGCAGAAGCGCGCAGCGTACGTCTGGCTCACCGACTTCGTCGGCTGGCTGCCGATGGAGGACGGCGGCGACCACGAGGCGTTCCTGACCGCCGACTACAACGCCGAGATGATCGAGCACATCGCGCGCTTCCCGCGGCTGCGCGACCGCGCGGTGTTCGTGGGCGACCGCGACGACGTCGTCGCCGACGCGTTCGGCCCGGACCTGCCGCTGATCCGCGACTGGACGGAGCAGCACTACGACTTCGCCGGCTACGTGACCGGCTTCGACCCGAGCGAGCTCGGTGACCGCGCGGAGCTCGGCTACCGAGACGACGAGCGCGTCTGCATCGTCACCGTCGGCGGCTCGGGGGTGGGCGGCGATCTGCTGCGCCGCGTGATCGCGGCGTTCCCGGAGGCCAAGGAGCGCGTTCCCGACCTGCGCATGATCGTCGTCGCCGGCCCGCGCATCGACCCCGAGAGCCTGCCGAGCCACGACGGACTCGAGATCCGGGCCTACGTCGACGACCTGTACCGGCACCTCGCGGCGTGCGACCTCGCAGTCGTCCAGGGCGGGCTGACGACGTCGATGGAGTTGACCGCCGGCCGACGGCCGTTCCTCTACTTCCCGCTTCGCCACCATTTCGAGCAGAACTTCCACGTGCGCCACCGGCTCGAGCGTTACGGCGCGGGGCGCTGCATGGACTTCGATTCCGACGGCCCGTCGGAGATCGCCGCCGCGATCGCCGAGGAGATCGGGCGCGAGGTGGACTACCGCCCGGTCGAGACCGACGGCGCGGCGCGTGCGGCCGCCCTGATCGGGGAGCTCCTGTGAGGAGCGCCGCAGCTCAGCAGGTGACGGTGCTCGGCACGCTCCTGCTCGCGACGCTGGCGGCGTGGATCGTGCTGATGCGCCTCGATATGGACGCGATGCAGCCCGTGGCGTTCCTCGTCGCCTGGACGGTGATGATGGCCGCGATGATGCTGCCGTCGACGGCTCCGCTCGTCCTCGTGTACGGGCCGCGCGGGCGCGGGAGGCTCGTGCTCGGCTACCTCCTCGTCTGGGCCGCTATCGGCGTGCCGGTCTACGCCATCGCGAGGGCGGTCGATCTGATGATGGTGCCCGCCGCGGCGGTCGCGACGGTGCTCGCCGTCGCGGGCGTCTATCAGTTCACGCCGCTGAAAGACGTGTGCCTCCGCGCGTGCCGCAGCCCGCTCGACTTCATCGCGGTCCGGTGGGGGCGCGGCCCGCTCCGGCTCGGCGTGGCGCACGGCGTCTACTGCGTCGGCTGCTGCTGGGCGCTCATGGCCGTTCTCGTCGGCGCCGCCGCGATGAGCCTTCCGGTGGCGGCCGTCATCGCTGTATTGGTCCTTGCCGAAAAGGTGCTTCCCGCGGGAGAGTGGACGGCGCGCGCAGCCGGCGTCGCTCTCTTCGCGGCCGCAATCATCGTCCTCATCTGAAAGGAGATCGGAATGGCAACTCAGACACTCACGAGCTGGAAGGTCAAGGGCACGCTGATCATCGCGTGCAATTGCGAGTACGGCTGCCCCTGCAACTTCAACGCGCCCCCGTCGCAGGGCGACTGCGAAGGCCAGTGGCTTTGGCATGTCGAGAAGGGCAGCTTCGGCGATACATCGCTGGACGGCCTGAGCTGGACCATCACCGCCGACTGGCCCGGCGCGATCCACGAAGGAGGCGGCAAAGCGATTTGCTTCTACGACGAGCGCGCCGACGACGCGCAACGCGAGGCGATCGAGGCCCTCGCACGGGGCGGAAACGGCGGCCCGTGGGGCATCTTCATCAACACGTTCGAGCTCATCGACGTTCGCCCCATGCCGTTCGACCTCCAGGTCGCGGGCTTCGACACGCGCGCGAAGATCGGCGATGCGGTGGAGCTCGAGCTCGCGATAATCAAGAACCCCGTCACCGGCGCCGAGGTCCACCCCGGCGCAGTCCTGCCAGAGGGTCTCGTCTGCAAGGAGATGTCCTTCGGCACGTCCACGACGTTCAAGGTCAGCGAAGGCATCGAATACGACCACTCAGGCAAGTACACGGCGGTCGCGCCCTTCGAGTACTCGTCCGAGTAGCGAAACGGGAGGCTCGCCCTCGCGGTACCGGGTCGACTTGCGCTAGCTGCCGATCAAGTCCTTGAACGTTGGCTCGTCGCGGATCGGATCGAAATCCGAATCGTCCTGCGCGTACGCGCGGAACTGCTCCGACATCTCGATCGCGCGCCGAAGGTGGTCAACCGAGTCCGTCGTCCGGCCGTCGAGGCTGTCGCAGCACGCGAGGTTGTAGAACAGCAGCGCGTACTGCGGGTGAGCCTCCACGAGCTCGCGTCCACGGTCGGCGACCTCTGCGTACTCGCCCGCCTGGTAGAGCGCGTTGAGCGGAGCCCAGAGCTCCCAGCCGCGCGGCGCGTAGGGCTGCCCCGGCGTCGCTCCGACCGCGACGAGCGTCGTGCCCGGCTGCTCTGCGAACGC
>JBDTZN010000053.1:0-13533 GCA_040005095.1 Thermoleophilia bacterium
CAGAGCGGCGTCAGCAGCACGTAGAAGACGAGATCCGCGAGCATGAGGATCGCCCACCACAGCAGCCAGTACCGGATCGGCACCGAGCCCTTCTCCGCCAGGCTCCGGCTCAGGAGGCTGCGACCTCGGCCTGGCGCCGCTCGACGAGGCGGATGATCCGGTGTGCGGTCTCCTCGATCGACAGGTCGGACACCTCGATCACAGGGCACCCGAGCCGCCGGTGCAGCGCGGATGCCTCCTCCAGCTCCTCGTAGATCTCGAGCAGCTTCGCGTACTGCTTGTTCTGGCCGCCCATCGCGCGCACCCGCACGCGGCGGATCTCGGCGAGCCGCTCTGCATCGATAGTCAGGCCGACGATCTTGGTCGGGTCGACGTCGAAGAGCGCGGCCGGCGGGTCAATTCCTTTCACGACGGGCACGTTCGCGGCTTTCCGCCCCAGGTAGCCCAGGTAGATGGAGAGCGGCGTCTTCGAGGTGCGCGAGACGCCGACAAGGACGATGTCCGCCTCCTGCAGGCCCGCGCCGACGCCGTCGTCGAACTTGACCGCGAATTCGATCGCCTCCATCCGCTTGAAGTACGCGGAGTTGAGCGGCGGCCGAAGCGTCGCCTCCATCCGCGCCGGCTGTCCGGAGACGCGTCGCACCGCGTCGATCGGATGGCCAAGCAGGTCGCAGTAGTGGACGCGACCGCTGCGGCAGAGCGCCCGCATGCTGTCGCGCAGCGTCTGGTCGACGAGCGTGTAGACCAGAACCGCCGGCCGGCCCTTCGCGCGGTTGACCGCGAGCTGGAGGTCGTCGACGGTCTCGACGCGTGGATGCCTGATCTCCTCGAACTCCAGGTCGGGAAACTGCGCCTCGAGCGCTACGACCAGACGCGCGGCGGTCTCTCCGCTGGAGTCGGAGATGATGTGCAGCTCGACGGGCGGAGTCACCGGCAGGAGCCTAGCGCCGTCTCGTAAAAGCGCAGGTAGGCGTCGAGGTGCGCCTCCCAGTAGGAGAAAGCGTGCCCGCCGGGCCAGACCCGAAAGGTGACGCGCGCTCCCCGCGCGCGCAGCCGCTGGGCGAACGCGGTTTCCGCAGAACGGAACGGGTCGTCCGCGCCGACGTCGAGCCAGACGGGCATCCGGTAGCGGCCCTTCGCGAAGAGATCGTGCCGCGCGAAGTCGGCCGCGTCGTCGAACGCGCCGGCGGGGGTCTCGCCACCCTTGCGCCAGAGCGCCGCCGAGTGGCCGCCGACCGCGCAGAAGCGCCCGGGCGCGATTCGCGCAAGATCGAGCGCCCCGAAGCCGCCCATCGACATCCCGCCGATCGCCACTCGCTCGCGATCCGCGTCCAACCGTCCGATCGCGGCAGGGATCGCCTCCCGGAGGACGTAGGCACCCCACTTCCCGTCCCGCCGGTCGTGGTAGTAGCTCGAGTCGCCGCCGTTCACGAGCAGCACGTCGGGGGCGCGTTTCCCGAGCCTCCGCAGGGCCGCCTCGAGCAGGCCGAGCAAGTCATTCGGCCGTCCGCCGCGGCCGTGGAGCAGGACGAGGAGAGGCCGGTTGCTGCCGCTACGGATCGTGATCTGCTCGAGGTCGCTATGCACGAGCCGGCTATCAACCGTGAAGTGCTCGACGTTCGACCCGCCGCTCGAGACGCTCGCACACCCGAACAGCGCAGCCGCGACCGCGACGAGTGCGCTAGCGCGGAATCTCGGAGAAGTCACCGAGCTGGCCGAGCGCGTCGCGCACCTCGAGCAGGAGGCGGAGTCGGTTGGCGCGGACTGCCGGATCGTCGGCCATCACGAGCACGTCCTCGAAGAAGCGGGCGAGCGGCGGGCCGAGCTGCGCCGCTGCATCGAGCGCCCGGTCATACGCGTGGCTCGTGAGTGCATCGCGGATCTCGGGCTCCGCCTTCGCGACCGCGTCGAGCACCTCGCGCTCGGCCGGCTCGCTCAGCAACGCGGGCTCGACGGGCCCAGGCTCGGTCTCAGCCGCGATCCGACTGGCGCGCGTGTACGCGGTGTGGATCGGATCGAGCTTTTCGTCAGGCAGCGCGGCCAGCGCCAGCGCGAGCTCGGCGACTCCGCGCAGCTCGGTGGCGGCCGAACGGCGCGCGGCGCGGACGAACTCGACCGGTACGGCGAGGAGGCTCTCGAAGCGCTCCTCGACAAAATCGCGCGTGTCGCCGAGGTCGTCGCGCTGGATCGCGAGCCCGCCCTCGCGCGCGAGCCGGCCGAGCCCGATCGCCGCGCGGCGGAGACCGAACGGGTCGCGTGAGCCCGTCGGCTTGTGGCCCAGAGAAAAGGCGACAGTCAGGTTGTCGATCTTGTCCGCGGCCGCGAGGATCTTGCCCGCTTCGGTCTGGGGCAGCGGTCCGCCGGCGGACTCCGGGAGGTAGTGCTCTTCGATCGCCGCCGATACCGCCTCCGGATAGCCCGCGAGGCGCGCGTATTCGGCGCCGATGTGCCCCTCGAGATCGGGAAACTCGCGCACCAGCTCCGCGGCCTGGTCGGCCTTCGCAAGCCGGGCGGCCTCAACGGAGGCCTCCCCGCCGCCGAGGCGCTCGACGAGCTTCACGAGCCGCTCCGTCTTGTCGGCGAAGCTGCCGCCCCCCGCGATGAAGGTGATCGAGCCGAGTTCTCCGGCGAGTGCGTCGATTCCCTTGGCGACGTCCCGCTCGAACGTGAACGCCGCGTCGTCGAGCCGGTTCTCCAGCACCTGCTCGTTCCCGGCGCGGACGACGTTCGGATCGCCGCCGTTCGCCACGAACCCGAAGCGGTTCTCGCCGAGCGGGAAGTAGCGCTGGTGCGCCTGCATGGCCGTGATCACGACCCGCGGGGGCAGCTGCAGGAACCGCTCGTCGAACCGCCCCTCGAGGACGATCGGGCTCTCGACGAGGTACACGACCTCGCCCAGCACGTCGCCCGGATCGCTCCAGGAGCCGAGCTCGTCGAGTGCCGTGCAGATGTCGTGCCAGCGGCGAGCCCGGTCGGGTTCCACGCCCGCGGCCCGCAACGTCTCCGGGTAGGCGTCGGCGGCGGGAATGTCCACTCGGCCTGACGTGAACCGATGCCCGTACGAAAAGCCGTCTGAGGGGATGCCCTCGAACTCGACCGGAATCGTCTCGGCGTCGAGCTTCGCGCAGAGCCAGCGAACCGGGCGCGAGAATCGCAGCCCATCGCCGTTCCACCACATCGACTTTGAGAACGAGAGGCCGCGGACGATCTCCGCGAGCCGGGCGGGCAGCACCACGCGGAGTTCCTCGCCCGGCACGACGACGCCGACCGTCCCGTCGCGCTGCTCGAGCGCCTCCACCGCGACGCCCTGCTTGCGCGCGAATCCTTCGGCGGCCTTGGCCGCCTTGCCGTCCTCGCCGAACGCGACGGAGAGCGGCGGCCCCTTCACCCACGCGTCGGGGGTCCGCTCCGGCAGATCCGGGACGAGCACTCCTAGCCGTCTCGGCCCCAGGTACAGGTCGCTCGGCACTGCGTTCAGAAGCCGCCGGCAGAGCTCCGGCAACTGCACGTTCGCCTCGTCGCACGCGGAGGCCGGCAGCTCCTCGCAGCCGATCTCAAACAGCAGCGTGGGCATCGGCCTCCGTCGACGCTGCTTCGGGGGCGGACGGACGCTGCCGCTCTAGCCACATCTGCGCGACGGCGCGGGCGAGGTTTCGGACGCGGCCGATGTAGGCCGCACGCTCCGTCACCGAGATCGCCCCGCGTGCGTCGAGCAGGTTGAACGTATGCGAGGCCTTGAGCACTTGGTCGTACGCCGGGAGCGGCAGGTCGCGCTCGAGCAGCGCGCGAGCCTCGACCTCGTGGTCCTCGAAGTGACGCGCGAGGACGTCGGTCGACGCAGCCTCGAAGTTGTAGACCGAGAACTCGCGCTCGTTCTCGCGGAAGAGCTCCTCCCACGTCACGCCGGGCGCCCACTCGAGCTCGAAGACCGTCCGCTTGCCCTGCAGCACCATCCCGAGCCTGTCGAGGCCGTAGGTGATCTCGGCGGGAACGAGCTCGACGTCGAAGCCTCCGAGCTGCTGGAAGTACGTGAACTGGGTGATCTCCATCCCGTCGATCCAGATCTCCCAACCGAGGCCCGCGGCACCGAGCGTCGGCGCCTCCCAGTCGTCCTCCACGAGCCGGACGTCGTGCCGCTTCAGGTCGATTCCAATCCGCTCGAGCGAGGCGAAGTAGAGGTCGAGCACGTCCGCGGGCGACGGCTTCAGCACGACCTGATATTGGTAAAAGTGCTGGAAACGGAAGGGGTTTTCGCCGTACCGTCCGTCGGAGGGGCGCATCGACGGCTCGACGTAGCCCGTCTTCCACGGCTTCGGACCGAGGCAGCGGAGGAAGGTGGCTGGATTCATCGTTCCCGCCCCGACCTCGGTGTGGTACGGCTGGAGTAGGACACAGCCGTACTCGCCCCAGAAGGACTCGAGCCCGCCGAGCATGTCCTGATAGGTGCGTCCCTCGGTCATCGAAGCCGCATCGTACTGGGGGCCGCCGCGCGCTCCAGTGACGTCAGGCGGAGAGCGTACGCAGCCGGAAGCCGCCGTAATGCTCGTACGAGGCGGTGACCACCTTGAGCGCGTCGCGTGCCCCCGGGTCGGAGAGCCCGCGCGCGTCGGCCATCGGCGCCCGCAAGAGCCCTTCGATCGCCGCGAGCCCGGCAGGCGAGATCGCGATCGACCCGGCGGCACAGCGCTCGCAGACCGCTCCGCCGGCCTGAGGCGAGTAGCCGACGAGCGGAACGTCGACGGCGCCGCACTCCGCACAGCTCGTCAGATGCGGCAGGTAGCCGGCGACCCAGAGCAGCTTGAGCTGGAACGAAAGCGCGAGCGGGTCGACGGCGGGCGAGCTCGGCGCTCTGCTCTCCCACACGTCCAGCAGCTCGAGGAAGCGAATAAGCGCGGTGAACGCCCGTGGATTCGCCTCCTGCTCGCTGAACAGCCGCAGCATCGCCTCGAGTCCGACCAGCCCGACGCCGAGCCGGTAGCCATCCTCTCGCGCGGCGCGGTGCGAGTCGAGCAGATCGACGCCCGTCACGGTCTGGAGCTCGCCGCCTCCCTGATGGAGCATCAACTCGACGTGCGACAGCGGCTCCAGCCGCGCGCCGAAGCGGGATTTCGTCTTGCGGATGCCCTTCGCGACCGCGCCGACCCGTCCGCGGTCGAGGGTGTAGAGGTGGAGGACGCGGTCGGCCTCGCCGAGCCGGAACGAGCGCAGGACGACGGCCTGCGTCTTGTAGCTCCGCGGTGCCATGTCCCGGTGAGTCTAGTTCGGGCACCTACGGGAACTCTTCGGCCTGTCGGGGCGTTGTAGCCCCGATGGAGCGGATCCGAATGTACTCGACGCGCTGGTGCGGCTACTGCGTGCGCGCGAAGACGCTGCTCGACTCGAAAGGACTCGCCTATGAGGAGATTCTCCTCGACGACGACCCCCACTTCCGCCAGACGCTGTTCGACCTGACCGGCGGCTGGACGGTGCCGCAGATCCTCATCGACGGACAGGTGGTCGGCGGCTACACCGAGCTCTGGCGGCTCGACCGTAGCGGTCAGCTGGACGAGCGGCTCGCGGCCTAGCTTTAGCTCTCGTCCGGGGGCGGCTGACAGTTCGGGCAGTACCACGTGCCCCGGCCCCCGGCGCGGGTCTTCTCGATCGGTGTCCCGCACCGGTCGCACGGCTTGTCGAGGCGCCCGTAGACCTTGAACTCGCGCTGCATCGACCCCCGCCGGCCGCGCGGCGTCGAGTAGTCGCGGAGCGTCGAGCCACGGCGCTCGATCGCCGTTTGCAGAACGCGGCGGATCGCGCCGTGTAGCCGGCGCACATCGTTTGCGTCGAGCTCTAACGCCGGGCATTTCGGGTGGATTCGCGCCCGCCAGAGCGACTCGTCGACATAGATGTTCCCGAGCCCGGCTAGCGTGCGCTGGTCGAGCAGGGCGGCCTTGATCGGCGCACGGCGGCCGGCAAGCCGGCGGGCGAGGCGCGCGGGCGTGAAGCCCGCGACGAGCGGCTCCTCGCCTAGCCGTTCGGCCAGGTACGGCTCGAGGTCCTTGGGCTCGACGAGCAGCCAGGTGCCGAAGCGCCTGACGTCTCGATACGCGACGTCCGACCCGTCGTCTAATCTGACAACGGCCCGCCGGTGCGGATCGTCTTCCCCCGCTCCGTTCCGCACGTGCCTGAAGCTCCCCGTCATCCGGAGGTGAACCAGGAGAACCCGACCGCTCTCGAACCGAAAAATCAAATACTTGCCGCGTCGATCGAGCTCCACCACGCGCTCGCCCTCCAGCTCGGCCGCCACCGCGAGCCGGTCGAAGGGACGTACGAGCCGCGGATCGTCGATCTCTACGCGCTCGAATCGTCGTCCGACCAGCACGGGCTCGAGTTGTCGACGCACGGTCTCGACCTCGGGCAGCTCAGGCATGCCTCCAGCCTAATCAGGGCGTGCTGGACTACGAGGCGAGCACGGCGAGCACGATCGGCTGGTCCGGCGGTGCCTCGTCCACAAGCTCGTACGCCTCGAGGACGGCGGCGGCCGCCGCGTCCGCGTCATCGTCCCGTGCCGCGTGGACCTCGGCGAGGGGCTCGTCGGCTCCGACGGTGTCGCCACGCTTCTTGTGGCAGACGATGCCGACGGCGTGGTCGATCGTGTCCTCCTTGGCACGGCGGCCGGCGCCAAGCTCGAGCGCGGCGACGCCGATGCGGATCGCGCCGAGCCGGCCGACGAATCCCTCGCGTGGTGCGGCGACGGTTCGGATCACCGGAGCTTGCGGCAGCGAGCCTAGGTCCGGGTCGCCACCCTGCGCGCGGATCCAGCGGTCCCAGGCCTCTGCGGCCGACCCGTCGCCGATTGCGCGTTCGGCACACGCTCGTCCTTGCGCCTCGTCGAGCCCGAGATCGGAGAGCGCGAGCAGGTGGGCCGAGGCCGCCAAGACGAGCTCAGTGAAGTCCGCGGGACCGTCGCCACGGAGCGTCGCGTGCGCCTCCGCGATCTCAAGCGCGTTCCCGACCGCGTGCCCGAGCGGCTGGTCCATGTCCGTAAGCAGGCACACGACTTCGCGCTGGGCACGACGACCGAGCTCGAGCATCGCCTCGGCTAGCACCCTCGCGTCCGGCATCGACTTCATGAAGGCCCCGTCGCCGACCTTCACGTCGAGCACGATCGCGTCGGCTCCGCCGGCGATCTTCTTCGACATGATGCTGGCCGCAATCAAGGAGACGTTGTCGACGGTCGCGGTGACGTCGCGGAGCGCGTAGAGCTTCTTGTCGGCCGGGACGAGGTCGGCGGTCTGGCCGATGATCGCGATTCCGACCTCCCGGACCTGCCGGACGAACTCCTCGCGCGACAGCTCGACCCTGAACCCGGGGATCGACTCGAGCTTGTCCAGCGTCCCGCCGGTGTGCCCGAGCCCGCGGCCGCTCATCTTCCCGAACGTCACGCCACAAGCTGCGACGATCGGCCCCACCGCGAGCGACGTCTTGTCACCCACCCCGCCCGTCGAATGCTTGTCGACGACCTTGCGCCCGCCAAGCTCAGCGCCGAGATCGATGGTCTCGCCGCTGCGGATCATGGCATCGGTCAGCGCGAAGGTCTCGGCGCTCGACAAGCCACGGAAGTACACCGCCATGCAGAACGCGGCCAGCTGGTAGTCAGGCACCTCGTCGCGCGCGTAGCCGAGGATGAGCTCTCGGAGCTCATCCTCGCCGAGCTCCTCGCCGTCGCGCTTGCGCTGGATCAGGTCGGCGGGGCGGATCACGCGCCGAACGGACTCAAGGCGTGACGATCGGCTGCCCGGGGATCCCGCGCGGTGGCGCTTTGCCGCCGAGCCAGGCGTTGACAGTCGCGCCCACGTCCGCGAACTCGCCCTGGTGGATCGCTCCGGCGGCGTTCCGACCCTCGACGTAGGTGAGCAGCAATGCGTGCTCGCGCGAGTGATCCGTCGAGGGCGTGGTCGGGTCGCAGCCGTGATCCGACGTGAGGATCATCAGGTCGCCCGGCCGCAGGGCCTCCAGCAAGTCCGGCAGGCGGCGGTCGAAGTCCTGCAGGCACCGGTGGAAGTTCACCGGGTCGTTTCGGTGGCCCCAGAGCATGTCCGTCTCGACGAGGTTGGTGAAGATGAACCCCGTGTCGAGCTCGCGCAGGAGCTTCTCGGTCACGTTGATCCCCTCGACATTCGAGCGTGTGGGGTGCGACTCGTCGATGTCGAGGCCGGCGAAGGTGTCGTGAATCTTCCCGACGCCGTGGACGACCGCACCGGCGTCCCGAGCGAGGCTCAAATAGTTCGGCCGCTTCGGCTCGAGCGAGAAGTCGTGCCGGTTCGGCGTCCGCTCGTAGTTCCCGGGCTCGCCGACGAACGGCCGCGCGATCACGCGTCCCACCGCGTGCTTGCCGGTCAGGATGCCGCGGGCGGTGCGCGACGCGTCGTAGAGCTCCTCGAGCGGGATCGTGTCCTCGTGTGCCGCGATCTGGAAGACCGAGTCACCCGACGTGTAGACGATCCACTTCCCGGTCTTCTGGTGCTCCTCGCCGAGCTCCTGGATGATCTCCGTGCCCGAGGCCGGCCGGTTCCCGAGCACCCCGCGGCCCGTGCGATTCATGAACGGATCGATCACGTCGTGCGGAAAGCCGTGCGGGTACGTGGGCATCGCCTGCGGGGTGAGTACGCCCATCAGCTCCCAGTGGCCGGTGGTCGTGTCCTTGCCCTTCGAGCGCTCGACCAGCCGGCCGGCGATCGCGGGTGCCCCGGGCTGCGGGGGGCAGCCCTCGAGCGGCTCGACGTTCCCGAGGCCGAGCGCTTCGAGCGTTGGAAGATCGAGGCCGCCGACGGTTCGCGCGACGTTGCCGAGCGTGTCGGAACCCTCGTCGCCGTAGGCGCCGGCGTCCGGCAGCGCGCCCGCGCCGACGGCGTCGAGCACGATCACGCATGCCCTGGCCATGGCGGTAGTCTACGGCCGTGCTCTGGGACGTTCTCGGCCTCATCGGCATCGCCGTCTTCATCGTCAGCGTGATCGGCCTCGCGGCCGGAGTCACGTGGGCCGTCGTCCGGCTGACGCCGAGCAAGAAGGCCGAAAGCGACCCGCCCGCGGCTTAAACCGGAGAGAGCGGCAGCACGTCCTCGAGTGCCGTGTACTCGAGGTTGTGCGCCTCCGCGACGGCCTCATACGTGATCCGCCCGTCGAGGACGTTCACGCCTCGCGCGAGCGCGGGATCCCGCGCGACGGCCTCCCTGAGCCCGTAGTCGGCAATCTCCTCGACGTACGGGAGCGTCGCGTTCGTGAGCGCCTTCGTGGACGTGATCGGGACCGCGCCCGGCATGTTCGCCACGCAGTAGTGCGTGACGCCGTCAACCTCGTAGACCGGGTCGCTGTGCGTCGTCGGGTGTGACGTCTCCGCGCAGCCGCCCTGGTCGATAGCGACGTCGCAGAAAACGGCGCCGTCCTTCATCTCCCGCACCATCTGCCGCGTCACGAGCTTCGGTGCGACCGCGCCCGGGATCAGCACCGCGCCGATCACGACGTCCGCCTCCTTCACCGACTCTTCGATCTGCAGGCTCGAGGACATCACCAGGCTCACACGGCCGGACAGGATCTCGTCGAGGTGTCGCATCCGGTCGATCGAGCGCTCGAGAATCGTCACGTTCGCGCCGAGCCCGATGGCGATCACGGCCGCGTTGTAGCCGACGATCCCGCCGCCGATGACGACAACGCGGCCGGGAGCGACTCCGGGCACTCCGCCCAGGAGCAGGCCACGACCGCCGAGCGGCTTCTCGAGGAAGTACGCGCCCGCCTGCGCGGCGAGCCGGCCGGCGATCTCGCTCATCGGGGCAAGCAGCGGGAGGGCGTGGTTGTCGGTCTCGACAGTCTCGTACGCCACCGCCGCCACGCCGCTGTCTGCGAGCGCTCGGGTGAGCGGCTCGTCGGCCGCAATGTGCAAATACGTGAAGAGGATCAGGCCCTCGCGCAGGCGCGGGTACTCGGGCGCGATTGGTTCCTTCACCTTGAGCAGAAGGTCGGAGTCGGCCCAGACCTCGTCCACCGAAACGACCCGCGCCCCCACCCCCTCGTACGCGCTGTCGGGGAAGGAGCTCCCGTCGCCCGCTCCGGTCTCGATCGACACCTCGTGGCCGCGACGAGCCAACTCGTGCGCGCCGGCAGGCGTGAGCGCGACGCGGTACTCGTCGGGCTTGATCTCCCTGGCGACGCCGATCTTCATTGGAGCCGCGAAACCTTAGCTCCTGAGGTAGAGCAGAAGGCCCGCGATCGTCTTTGCGTCCTCGAGCTCGCCGATCCGGCCCTCGATGTCGGCGACCGGCCACCGCACGATCTCGACCTCCTCGTCGTCGTCCGGATCCGCCTCGCCGGCGTCGAGCTCCTCCGCCACGAAGACGTGCATGTACTCGCGGAGAAAGCCCGGGGACGTCCAGAACCCTCCGAGCTCACGCCACCGCCCGCCGTGCAGGCCGACCTCCTCGGCGAGCTCGCGCTGAGCGGAGACGAGCGGCTCCTCCCCGTCTTCGAGCGTGCCCGCCGGCAGCTCCAGCAGCGCTTGTCGCGCCGGTTCGCGCAGCTGGCGGACAAGCACAACCGCGCCGTGGTGAACCGCGACGATCGCCGTCGACCCTGGATGCTCGACGATCTCGCGCTCGTGACCGTCCCAGTCCTCGATCACAACGTCGAAGAGCCGGCCGTCGTAGCCGACCCGGCTCGACTGCGGTCCGCTCATCCTGCGAGCCGCTCGACCAGCTGCCGCTCCTCCGGGCCGAGCCACGGGGGCGACACTGCGGCGCTGTTCTCGGCGACATGCACTGGACTGCGCGTTCCCGGGATGACCACGTCGACCCGCTCGTCGGAGAGCGCCCACTTGAGCAAGGCCTGAGGCCACGACTCGACACCGAACGGGCGCAAGGGATCGAGCGCCTCGGCCGAGGGCGCGCGCCGCAGCAGCTCCCCCTCGCCGAGCGGCCGCATGACGATCACCGGAAGCCCCAGCTCGGCGGCGAGCGGGAGCAGTTCGCGCTCACAGTCGCGCTCGTGCGGGTTGTACGGGAGTTGCACAGCGTCGAATCTGCCCGTGCGGAGCGCCCGCGCAACCTCGTCGAACGCGGACGCCTGGTAGTGGGTCACGCCGAGGAGGTCGACACGGCCCTCCGCTCGCTCGCGCTCGAGCCACTCGAGGTGGTCGCGCCACGAGACGAGGTTGTGCAGCTGCTCGATCTCGACGCGGCCGAACCACTGTCGCTGGGCCTCGTATTGCGCGCGACCCTCGTCGACGGTGCGCGCCCAGATCTTCGTCGCGATCCGAACGGACTCGCGCCGGCCCGCCAGCGCCGCACCGAGCGCGGCCTCGGCCCCGCCATACATCGGCGACGTGTCGACCAGACGGATGCCCGCGCCGACCGCGGCATCCAGCACGTCGGCCGCGGCGGACGCGTCGGCGCCGAACGTGTTCCACGTGCCGAGTCCGACTACCGGGCCGAGCCGGCGCTCCTCAATCACGCCGTGCGCCCACGTGCCCCCAAGGGGGCGGCCGCCCCCCTGCCTAAAGCGTGCCACCGCGCGGCATACGGGTCTGTGCCGGAAGCGTGTCGAATGTGGGTCATCGTCGGGCTGCGACCAGCTCGGCAGCGAGCCGGCCTGCGGCGAAGGCGGCTCGGAAGAAGGCGGGATCGTCGTCCGGGCCGCGACCCATGTGCGAAAGGGGCAGGTCCGAGCACGCCTCCTTCCAGCCTGTGACGTCGACCTCCCGGCGCGGCTCCAGCCATTCGGGAGCGTCCTCGCCCTGCGGCCACGCGACCGACATCGGCCCAAGCGAGAGCGCGAGCACCGCGCGGGTGTGATGCGACACGCCCCGGTGGCGTTCGCGCGGATCGGCCGACGAGGCCCGCGCCGCGAGCACCGCTGAGCCGCCCAGAGCCGCCGCCGCGTTCGCCGCCTCGGCCGCCGCCACGCCGCCGTGGCCCAGGAATGTGCCCGTCCCGACGATTCCCGGGCCGACGGAACAGACGACGCAGTCGTGCCCGGCTGCGGCCGCCCATGCCAGCGCGGACGCGACGTTCACGCACTGGACGTCCCCGTCGTGACAGGGGGCCGCTGCCACCGCGGTCGCCAGTAGAGCCCGTCGCTTCAGCGCACGCACCGCGTCCGATAACGCTACCGGCAGCGCGCCGCCCGCCACCTGGACGTACGCCACCCGATGGCCGGGCCCGATGGCGGCGCAGACCGGCGCGACCTGGCTGTGCAGCGAGCAGCAGACGACCGGCAGCCCGTCGAGCGTCTCCGCCAGCTCTCCGTCCTCCTCGGCCTGGCGAACCGCAGCTTGCTGCAGCGCGTACGGCAGCGTCATCACGTGCGCGCCCGGCTCGGCGGCGAGCTCGAGCCCCTGCGTGAGGTTGGCGTAGAGGATGTCGAAGCCGCCGGAGCCGAGTCCGAGCTCACGCGCTTGCGCGTTGACCAGTACATCGTCGCCGACCGCCACCGGGCCGGTGAGACGCGGGTACGCCACGCACGGGGCGCCGTCCACCTCGATCCGCGCCAGCCCCTCGACCTCCTCCACGACCGCGCTCACGCGGCCGCGGCGCAGGCTAAGCGCCATCCCGTGCGACATCAACCAGAGCGAGCGTGACCTCGACCATCGCGTCGAGATCCTCGACCGCGATGTGCTCGTCCGGTGTGTGGATCGCCGTCATCCCGTTGGCGAGGTTCACGCACGGAAGGCCCAGTTCGTTGAAGACATTCGCGTCGGCCGCGCCACCCGACAGGACGTAGACCGGCGCATGCCCGCTGCGTTCGAGCGCCGCCGCCGCGATCCGCACAGCGAGGTCGTCGCGCTTGAAGCGGTAGCCCCGGTAGCTCTTCTTCACCGACGTCTCGACCTCGCAGTCGGCGAGGCTCGCAGCGAACGCGAACGTCTCGAGCATCTCCCGAACGAGATCGGCGAGCTTCCGCTCGTCGTGCGAGCGGGCCTCCGCGTCGAAAAAGCACCACTCGGGGACGATGTTCCCGGCCGTCCCGCCCTGGATCGTCCCCACGTTCGAAGTCGACTCGTCGTCGACGCGCCCGAGGCGCAGATCCGCGATCGCGCGAGCCGCAGCCGCGATCGCCGAGCGTCCCTCCTCGGGGTACATGCCCGAATGGGACGCACGTCCGTGGATGCGCACCTTCATCGCCTGCGAGTACGGCGCTCCGATGACGATCTCGCCGATCGGCGCCGCCTGGTCGTAGACGTACCCGAGCTGGGCCTGGAGCCGCGTGTGGTCGAACGCCGCGGCGCCAAGCAGGCCGACCTCCTCCTTGGGCGTGAACAGGAGCTCGATCCCGGCGTGCGGGCGGTTCTCGGCGAGTACGCGCCGCGTCGCCTCGAGCATGGCCGCGACGGCCGCCTTGTCGTCGGCGCCGAGGATCGTCCCGCCCGCATTGTGGACGAGGCCGTCCTCGACGACCGGCTCGAGCGGCCCGTCCGGTGGCACGGTGTCGAGATGCGCGCACAGGAAGATCGAGACGCCCTCGGCGGTCGGCTCGAGCCGCGTGTAGAGGTTCCCGATCGTCGAGCCG
>JBDTZN010000152.1:0-3988 GCA_040005095.1 Thermoleophilia bacterium
CTGATCCGGCGCGTCGGCGCGTACGTCGCCTATCGCATCGGGGAGGGTCCGGAGGCTGAGGACGTGACGAGCGACGTTTTCGAGCGTGCGCTGCGCTACCGCGACAGCTACGAGCCGTCGCGGGGCGAGCCGATCGCCTGGCTGATCGGGATCGCGCGCCGCTGTATCGAGGACACGCTGCGGGCCAGGCAGACGCTGATGTCCGAGCCCCTCGAAGTCGCCGACCCGACCGACCTCGAGGACGAGACGGTGCGCCGCCTCGCGCTTGGGCGCCAGCTCTCCCACCTCGACGTCGGCGATCAGGAGCTGATCGCGCTGCGCTACGGCGCCGACCTGACCGCGCGGCAGATCGGCGAGCTGATCGGGATGCGGAGGAACGCGGTCGAGGTCGCGTTGCACCGGGCGCTCGCTCGTCTGCGGGCGCAGCTCGAGGGCGAACAGGAGCGCGGCGAGACGAAGCGATTGGGTTTCGTGGGGGACGAGCCCGTCTAGGGCTGGCTTGGCTGAATGCCGTTCGCCGTCACGAGCACGTTCGCGGCTCCCGCCGGGACGTGTTGCGGCGTTTCCCCGTTGAGCGTGAGATCGACGTTCGCGCCCGCGCCGAAGCGGATCCAAAGCTTTCGCCCCGAGACGGCGTGCGTCTTGCCCTGGTTGAGGACGCCCTCGTACAGCAGCTTGCCGGTCGCGGACAGGGCGTGCACTTCCAGCCAACAGTCGCCGCGGGCGGCCGTGATCCCGAGGCGGATCGGCCGGGCCGCCCGTGGCGAGGTGGCCCGCGGCGTGCCGTTCGCTCTAGTCGTCCTCGTCACTCCGGTCGTGGCCGTCGCGGCCGCCTCTGGCCGCGTCGAAAGAGCCTTGCTCGCTGCGATCGCATCGCGGTAGTGGAGCCAGGCGGGCACGATCACCGCGATCAGAGCCGCGATCGCGAGTATGCCGAGGGCGCCAAACAGTCGTTCGAGCTTCGTCTGCGGCACGGCCGTAGTGTCTCAGCTCTACCGGATGCGCTGTAAGAGCTCTTCCGCAATGAAGCACGGGCGCCTCGCCGGTAGTGATCCTTGCGAAATCAACTGTAAGTGTTCGTACCGCTCTGGCGGTAGAGGGGGTGCAAGCGCGCATCCGACGAACGAGGAGGCATTGTGAAGCGACACTGGCTACGACGCGAGGATAGGCTCGCCCGCGAGCTCCGCGCGAACAGACCGGAACCTTCTGACGAGTTCGTCCGCGTGCTTGCCCAACGTATCGACGGGGGCAGGACGCGTCTTTACGCGGCGTCGCGGTTCTCCTTTGCGGCCGCGGTGACGGTGCTCGTCCTGGGCTCGCTCGCCTCCTTCGGTGGGCTTGGCTACGCGGCTTCAGGCACGAACCAGGCCTTCACGGCGGTCAAGCAGGTGGTGACGCCGTCGCGGCACGTCGTGCGCCACAGCGCTGCACGAGACCAGTACGCCCCTGAGAAAGTGACGATCTGTCACAAGGGGCACACAATCACGATCTCCAGATCGGCGCTGCCGGCCCATCTACGCCACGGCGACACGATCGGCCCGTGCCCTGCGGGTGGGGTCGCCGGTGCCGGTGCCGGCCTCGGACGCCGCCCCGGCGGCGGCTCGCTCGGCCCCACGGCGGCGCGCGGGACGCTTCCGTTCACGGGCATCTCGCTCGGCGTAACGGTGCTGCTGTCGCTGATCCTGGCGACGACGGGCTTCGCACTACGGCGCTCCGCACGCCGCCGGTCGCAGTAGTCGACAGTCGTAGCTGAAGCGCCGGGGCGGCGAGAGCCGCCCCGGCGCTGTTCGGGCTCGGGCCGAACGATGCGTCTGCCGGCATCTTCCGCGTCGATCGGCTCGCGTCGCAACTAGTGCGTGCCCCGTCGTGCAGCCGATGCACGCATGGAGGAGGGCGAACGCAGCCCTGGGGTCGCGGGGGAGCCAGTCGCACAGACGCGTCAGCTCCGCCGCACCGTCGGGGCCGAGCATCTCGGCCCTCCCCTCGAGCGGATCCGGAGGAGCAGCAAGGTGGCTCGCGGTCAGGCACGCCAGAACGAATCATCGAAACGAACACCGCTGAGGCCGTCCCAGCTCCCGCCCCAGCGCGATGCTGAGGGGTAGCTCGCCACCCTCCCAGCCGACGTCCGCCGCGTCCGTGGCCCCCGCCCGTCTCCGTAGCCTCTTCCGGCAACTGAACTCGCCGCTTACCAGGAGTTTTGAGTGGGCCGTGCAGGGATCGAACCTACGACCTTGGGATTAAGATCTCTCCCGAAGCTCAGACAGGCCGAGACCGGCCGAGAGAAAACCCTGCTCAGACGGGGAAAGCGCCCCGGCGGGGGCGCTCTCGATCTCGGCCTATCTCGGTGGGTCCGGTGGCCCCCGTGTGGCCCCCTTACAGGTCGCGGAGCCAGCCGAGCCGCTCGACGTTCGCGCGGTAAACGTCGAGCTTCTTGAAGCCTTCGACGGTCATGTCGTGCCGGTCGAGGTAGGCGCGCAGCTCGTCGACGGAGTGCGCCGGAATGTCCCAGTGGCCGCGCTTGATCCAGTCGGCGTCGTAGGCGTCGAGGTTGATCGGCTCGCGGTCGCTCATGATCCCGCCTCAGCGACCCGCTCGGCCGCGACCCTCTCGACGCTCCCGCCCGCGTCGAGGAACCGCAGCTCCGGCGGCTCCGGCTGATCGTCCGGAAGCAGATGAACGTAGGTGTCCATCGTGAACGCGGCCGAGTGGTGGCCGAGCGCCTTCTGGACCTGCTTCGGGTTCCAGCCGCTCCGAAACAGCGTCGTCGCGCAGGTGTGGCGCAACGTGTGGAACGCCGCCCACGGGACGCCCGCCGTCCGGCACGCGGGCTTCATGACTCGGTGGTACAGGTTGCCGTAGTCGAGCGGCTTCCCCGTCGGGGTCGCGAAGACCGGATCGCCATCCCCCGCGAACGCGCTCGCCTTCCGCGCCGCCCACAGACGACGGCCCAGCTCCGGACTCATCCGCACGTCACGGCGGCCGAACTTGCTCTTAGGCGCATCCAGCCCCTTGTACAGCCGCCGCCGCACCTGCACCCTGCCGGTGCCGAGGTCGACGTCGCCCCAGCGGAGCGCGAGCGCCTCCGAGATCCGCAGTCCCGTCCGGAGCAGGAACTCGATCAGGAGCCGATGCTCCGGCACGACCGCCCCGAGCAGACGGGTCGCCTCCTCGTCGGTCAGCGCCTTCACCCGCTCCTCAGCCTCCCCCTCGCGGAACTCGGCCGCACCGGCGACCCGGATCCCGGCGGCCGGGTTCGAGCGGATCGCGTCCTCCTCGACCGCGGTCGCGAGCAGCGCCCGCAGCGGCGCGATCGTGCTCCGGATCGTCGCCGGGGCGAGACCACGGGCGGCGAGCGAGGAGACGTAGCCCTTCACGTCGCGAGGCGTGATCTCCGCCAGACGCATCCCGCCGAAGTACGCGACCGCGCCTCGAGGCGGGTCGAGCGGCTTCCCGTCCGGGGCGAGCCCGAGGTCGCGCCGGTACTCCGCCCGTGTCTGCTCACGGAAGCCACGCGTCGTGCGGCCCGCGTAAGACTTGATCCAGTCGGGCGCGTAGTCGGCGAAGCGCTCGCGGCTGAGCTGCCGGAACTCGCCGCGGGCGACGTCGGTCGCGAGCGACGACTTGATCGCCCTCGCCTCGGCAAGCGTGCGGGCGGAGCGCTTGTGGCCCTTGCCGTTCTGGTCGCGGAAGCGGACGACGTAGCGGTTGCCGCGCTTGTAGACGCCCGGCGTCGAGGTCTTCACGAACCGCCGGTCGCCGTCGTACTGTTCAGTCTGCATCGGAGGATCATCCCCTTCGGTGTCGGCCCCCGGACGTTCGCGCGTTGCGGGGGCGCTTGTCTGTTGCGTTCACTCTACGCCCCACGAGACCGGAAGTACAGGGGACTTTGTGTCCCATGCGCAGCCCGTAAGCCCGCTCCGGGAGCGGGATCGCAGGGTAGGGGGCCACGCCGGGGCCACAGCCGACGACCGTGCGGGGATGCCAGCGC
>JBDTZN010000153.1:0-3972 GCA_040005095.1 Thermoleophilia bacterium
CCCGCGACCTCCGGCGTGACAGGCCGGCGTTCTAACCAACTGAACTACGCCCCCAAGACGTAGAGCGCCGAGTGTAGCCGAGCGTCCCCGCTAGCCTAAGCGGGTGACGACCGTCGACTGGATCGCGCTCGTCGTCGTCGCGGTCGCTGCGCTTTCCGGCCTGCGCAAAGGGCTCATCGGCAGCGCGCTCTCGCTGGTCGGGATCGTCGCGGGTGCGATGCTCGGCGCACGCCTTGCGCCTGCGCTGCTTTCCGGGGGATCGCGGTCGCCCTGGACGCCGCTCATCGCGCTCGGGGGCGCATCCGTCGGGGCGATCGCGCTCCAGACGGTGGGGGCGCTCGTGGGCACCGCGGTCCGCCGGGCGCTCGTGGTGCCACCGTTGCGCGCGCTCGACACCCTTGGAGGCGCCTTGCTCGGAGCGCTCGCCGGACTCGCCCTGATCTGGATCGTCGCCTCCGCCGCGCTGCTCCTGCCCGGCCAGACCGCCCTGCGGCGAGGCGTCCAGCGCTCGCATGTCCTACGTACCCTCAACGACATCGTGCCACCGCGCCGTTTGCTCGCCGTGCTCGCGCGGGTCGACCCGTTCCCACACATCGCAGCACCGCCGGCGCCGGTTCAGGCGCCCGACCCGCGCGTGTTGCGCGACCCGGCGGTGGCCCGCGCCGCACCGAGCATCGTCCGCGTGCTCGGGACGGCCTGCGGACTCGGCGTCGCCGGCAGCGGTTGGGTCGTCCGCCCCGGCCTCGTCGTCACCGCGGCGCACGTCGTCGCCGGCCAGCACGACACGACGGTGCAGCCGGAGGGCGTCGGGCCCTATCTCCCCGCACGCGCCGTCCTCTTCGACCCGAGGAACGACGTCGCCATCCTGAGCGTGGCGGGGCTCTCCGTCCGTGCGCTCCCGGTCGCCAACCCGGTGTCGGGCCGAGCGGTCGCGATCCTCGGCTTCCCCGGCAACGGCCCGCTCACCGTGACCGCCGCGCGAGTCGGGCTGACGGCGACCGTCCTGAGCCAGGACGCATACGGTCATGGGCCGGTCGGACGGACGATCACGAGCATCCGGGGACCGATCCGGCACGGCGACTCGGGCGGGCCTGCGGTTGACGCGAACGGTGCTGTCGAGGCGACGGTCTTCGCGTCGCGCCTCGACGGCAAGAGCGGCTTCGGAGTCCCCTCCGACTTGGTTCTCACGGATGTCGCGCGCGCGAGGCAGCCGGTCTCGACCAGAAAATGCTCCTAGCAGCAACCCCTCGGACTAGGGGATAGAGAAACGCCTACCGAGCCGATGATCGAGGCACGCAGGGATAGGCGGACACCCGCGTACCCGCATTGCGCGGCACACGAAGCTCTGCAGAGCTTCGACTCCCCCCTCCTGCGGAGCGCGGGGCGGCTCTCGACAGCCGCCCCGCGCTATTTCTCAACCGAACAGCTCGAGCACGCCAAGTGGCCGGCGGAACGGCGCCACGATGTAGACGCCGCCGGCCAGTTCGCGCGCCTGGGCGAGCAGGTCGCGCGTCAGGGCAAGGCCCTCGCGCGGCGCTCCGGCTCCCGCGGTGCGGAGGCGCTCCTGCACCTCCTCCGGCACGACGATGCCGGGCACCTCGTTGTGCACACGCTGCGCGAGCTCGAAGCTGCGGATCGGCCAGAGGCCCACGAGCAGCGGCACCGGCGAGGTCCCGCCGTAGCTGTCGAGAAAGCGCTCGAGGTACGACAAGTCGAACAGGATCTGCGTCATCGCAAAGCGCGCACCCGCCTCGAGCTTGCGCTCGAACCGTTCCAACTCTGTGTCGAGATCGTCCGCCGACGGGTTGACCGCGACGCCGGGGAAGAACGACGTGGGGGCGTCAATCGCGCGCCCGTAGTAGTCCTCTCCGCTGTTCAGCTTGGCGATCACGTCGACCAGGCCGATGGCGTCCACTTCGTACACGCCCTGTGAGCCCGGATAGTCGCCGACCTCGGGCGGGTCTCCGGTCACCGCGAGGACATTCCGGATCCCCTCGGCATGCGCGCCGAGCAGGATCGACTCCAGCCCGGCGATCGTCGTGTCGCGCGAGGTCTGGTGCGGGATGGTCTCGATCCCGCAGAGCCGTTCGATCGCGATCGACGCCATCATCCCGCTCATGCGCGCGCGTGCGCGAGGGTTGTCGTTCACGTCGACGATGTGGACGTGGTCCGACGCGCGCAGCTCCCGCGAGGCCTCGAGCAGCGCCTGGTGGTTGCCGCCGAGCGGCGGGTCGAGCTGGACGGAAACGACGAACTCGCCCGCGCCGAGCATCCTCTGCAGCTCCGTCTCGTGCTGGTCGCCCTCGGGCGTGATGAGCAGCTCGCGCTCGCGAATGCGCAGGGGCCCCGCCGGCTCGCGGTTCTCGTCGATCGCCGCGCGGATCGCCGCGATCTCGGTCGGCGTCGTCCCGCAGCAGCCGCCGATCAGCCCGGCGCCGAGCGTGCGGGCCTGCGCGGCGAACTCGCGGAAGTATTCCGGCGTCGCGTGCGGGAAGACGATGCGAGTGCCCGACAGGCTCGCGAGGCCCACGTTTGGGAGCGCGGCGAGCACGGTCCCGTCGGACTGCATCTCGCTGATGGCGGCGAGCGCGGCGGCGGGCCCGACACCGTGGTTCGCGCCGATCGCGGCGAGGTCGAAGGCGGAGAGCCGGTCCGCGGCGTCGCGAGCGGAGACGCCGCCGAGCGTCTGGCCGTCCTCGTCGAAGGTCAGGAGCGCAACGACGGGCAGGCTCGAGACGCTCTGGACGGCCTCGATCGCGGTCACGAGCTCGTCGAGGTCGTAGAACGTCTCGACCATGAACAGGTCGGCGCCGCGACCTTCGAGAATGCGCGCTTGCTCGGCGAATAGCTCGGCGCGACCCTCCGCTTCGCCGATGGGCCCGATCGAGCCCGCGATGTACACGTCTTGGCCGGACACCTCCCGCGCGTCGCGTGCAAGCCGCACCGCGGTCGAGTTGATCCGCTCGAACTCGTCCTCGAGGAAGTGCGCGGCGAGCTTCGGCCGGTTTGCGCCGAACGTGTTCGTCTCGATCAGCTCGGCCCCGGCCCGGATGTAGCCGACGTGGACTGCAACGACGCTCTCGGGAGCGCGCAGATTTGCCTCTTCGGGACAGCGCAGCCGCGGGACGGCGCTCGAGATCAGCGCGCCCATGCCGCCGTCGGCCACGATCGCGGGACCGCGGCGCAGCCGCTCGACGAACCTATTCGTGGTCTCGGCTTCGGGCACCTCAGTCTCCTTTCGGCTCGCTCGACACATCCTCCCGGGCCCGCGAGCCCGGCCGGGATTGGCACCTTGCTCGCGCTGGAGCAGGTTGCCGAGGCTTCATCGGGCCGGTTCCCTCAGCCTCTCTCGATGCGGAGCGGGCGTGCCCGCGTCCAGGGGCGAGTCTAGCCGAGAGAAGTTAGTGAAGTAACGCCGTCAACCCACGAAGGGTGATGGATCAAGCGATCGGGTGTGAGCGATAGTGAGGCCAGCTTCGAAGACCCCCATGCGGCGGGGCCTTTGAGGGAAACACAGGGCCTCGATGCGGCGAGGCCCACAGCCGGAGAGGCCCCGATGCGGCGGGGGCCTCCGGCAAATGTTCTCCCTAGGGAGATCGCGCAAGGCGGAGCAGGCGGCGCTCCGCCTTTTGCGCTGGTCCCCCCACGAATCACTCGAAAGAGGGACTAAAGGTTTCCGCGGGCGCTGCCGATAGAGCCTTCACTCCTCCGGTCCGGGACTGACGGCAATCATCCTGCGGCTTCGAGGACTACGGCGGGCTACGGTCCGCCGTTTTTCGTTCCGTTGGCGGTGCGGTAAGGGAGCGCAGACGCACGCGCGGATGAACCGCACGTGCTGACACGGGGCCGGCAAGCGGCCCCTCGGCCCGCCGCTTCTTTTTCAAGCGTCGTGGACGACGCGGCCTTCCATGCCGCCGGCGACCGTCACGATCTGGCCGGTTACGTGGCCGGAAAGCTCGTCCGAGGCGAGTA
>JBDTZN010000154.1:0-3967 GCA_040005095.1 Thermoleophilia bacterium
TCCTCCCCGGCCTCGTAGGCGTTGATCGCCTTGTGCTCGGCGGCGTGGTACTGGAACACGCGCCGGAGATCGGGGAGCAGCGAGATGACGCCGAGGTACGCGACGAAGATCGTGACGCGGATCAGGCCCTCGACGATCACGAACCAGCCGGCCTTGATCCCGATCCAGTCGGTGATCAGCGCGGGCGTGACCTTGAAGAGGATGAGCGCGAAGCCGATCGCGATCGCGAAGGCGAAGATCAGCGCGCCGCGCGAAAGCTCGGTCTCGATCTCTTCCGCGGCCGCCTCGTCACCGTCCTTGCGCTCTTCCTGCGCCGCATAGTTGGCCGAGATGGCGAGCGCGCGGAAGCCGATCGTCAGCGACTCGCCGAGCGCGACGACGCCACGGATGATCGGCAGGCGCAGCACCCAGTGCCGCGCCATAGCCGATTGAACGGGACGCGACACCTGTGCGATGTCGCCGTCCGGCTTGCGAATTGCCACGGACCAGTTCGAGGCGCCGCGCATCATCACGCCCTCGAGGACGGCTTGTCCTCCTATGGGTTGTGACATCGGGAGTTAGCCGCGGCGCGAGCCGCCGGCCTTCTCGAGCCGGCGCTGGAAGCGCTCGACGCGTCCGCCGCTGTCGAGCAGCTTCTGCTTGCCCGTGTAGAACGGGTGGCAGTTGGAGCAGATCTCGACGTGAAGCTCTGGCTTGGTCGACCGCGTCTCGAACGTGTTCCCGCAGGAGCACGTGACAGTGGTGAGCACGTAGTCAGGATGGATTTCGGTCTTCATTTCACTCCCAGAATAGCAGAGGCATTTTCGGGGGTTACGTTGCCGCCTGAGACAATTGCCACGACGTTTTCCCCGCTTTCCACCGGGACTTTCCCGGCGAGGAGCGCGCCCGTTGCTGCGGCTCCGGCGGGCTCGCAGGCCAGCTTTCCCCTCTCATAGAGAAAACGCATTCCGGCCTTGATTTCTTCCTCGGTCACGAGCACGACCTCGTCGACGCACGCGCGGCAGACCGCGAGGCAGTTCGTGCCGGCAAACGGCGCGTTGAGCCCGTCGGCGACCGACACGGGAGTCACAGGAACCGGCTCGCCTGCGCGCAGCGCCTCGAAGAGCGCGCGCGAGCCCTCAGGCTCGACGCCGACGACACGCGCCTCGGGACGCGCGCCCTTCACGGCCGCTGCAATTCCGGAGATGAGGCCGCCGCCGCCCACCGGTACGACGACGACGTCCGCCTCGGGCACGTCCTCCAGCGTCTCCAGACCGACGGTGCCCGCGCCCGCGTGTCCACGTGGGTCGTCGAAGGGATGGACGAGTGCGCGCCCGGTGCGCTCCATCAGTTCGACGAGGCGCTCGAACGAGTCGGTCGGCCCGGCCGCCTCGAGGTCGACCTCGGCGCCGTATTCACGGGTGGCTGCGAGCTTGGCCTCGCTCGCGCCCTGCCACATCACGACGAGGCAGTCGAGCCCTTCGAGGGCGGCGCAGTAGGCCAGCGCCTGCGCGTGGTTCCCGGCCGAGACGCCGATCACGCCGCGCGACCGCTCCTCCTCGGTCAGCTGCCCAAGAATGTTCAGCACGCCCCGCGGCTTGAACGAGCCCGTGCGCTGGAAGAGCTCGGCCTTCAGGTGCGCAGCCGCGCCGATCCGCCGCGAGAGCGTCGCCGAGCTGAAGGTCGGCGTCCGGTGCAGACGGCCCCCGATCCGGCCGCGTGCAGCCTGGACGTCGTCGAGCGTCAGCACGTCCGCCGCAGCCATACGCTGATCGTACGGGCGCGCGGCTCCCCAACCACCCCCAAGGGATCGCCCGGATCCCCTGAAGTCACGGTAGCGCGAACGGTGTGCCGCGTCTGTGCCGGAACCGTGTCAGTACTTGCTGCCGCAGCCGGCGAGCGCAAGCACCACGAGCGCCAGCGGGACAAGCGGCAGGAAACGCACGAGAAATGCCATGTCCCTTCCTACGCGCGACGCCCGGCGACGGATTCTCAGGTGAGCGTGTACTCGGGCCCCGAGCCGCCCTCGGGCGGGGTCAGGCGGCCGCCCTTCGCAGTGATCGCGCCGCATTGCACGCAGTTCGACGGCGTCACCAGCACTGTCACCTCTTCGCCGGAACCGCCGCCCGCGACCTCGTAGACCTGCGCCGGGCACATGTGCACCCACGCCTCGGCCACGTCGCGCGCGACGGGGTTGGCGATCCGGATGTGGCTCGGCTGGTCGTCCCGCGTCTTGTTCCCCGACGCGTAGACCGAGGAGAGCTTGTCGAACGTGAGCTTTCCGTCCGGCGCGGGGTAGCGCCGGGCGCGCTTCGTGCGGGTCAGAGTCTGCTCGGCGTCCGGCTCGGTGCTGAGCGGCATCGGCGGGAAGCGACCCTTCGAAGCGGTCATGGCAGTCGCAAGCGCGCCGCCCAGCCAGAAGCCCTTGCCGAAGGCCTGCCGCATGTTCCGCACCTCCTGCAGGTCGCTCCAGATGAAGCTGTCGCGCACGGCGTCGTCGTAGCCGGCGAGCGCGCCCGGCGTCCAAGGGGTCTGCCCGGGCTGGAGCGCAGCGAAGGCGGCCTCCGCGGCGAGCGTCCCCGACTCGATCGCGTAGTGGATGCCCTTCAGCGCGGGCACGTTGACCATCCCGGGGCCGTCGCCGCAGAGAAGGAGCCCGGGGGCGTGGAGCTGCTTCGGGAGCGAGAGGAATCCGCCTTCGGGAATCGTCTTCGCACCCCACTCCAGGCGCTCGCCGCCGCGCAGGATCCGGCGGAACAGCGGGTGCGTCTTCAGCTCCTGCAGCACGTCGTGCGGCGACAGCTCGACGTCGCGGTAGTCGAGCCCGACGACCATGCCGATCGTGACCATGTCCTCGCCCATCGGGTAGCAGAACGAGCCGCCGAACTCGCGATAGCGGGCGCCCGGGCGGAGCGGCCAGCCCATCGTGTGGATCACGCGCCGGAGCGGAGTGCGGACGCGCCAGACCTCCTTGACCCCGATCGCCCACACCTGCGGGTTCTCGCCCTCGAGGCCGAACCGCTCGATCGCCGCGCCGGTGAGGTGCCCCTGCGTCCCTTCGGCCAGGACGGTCACGCGCGCCACGAGGTCCGAGCCCGGCTCGAAGTTCGGCAGCTGCTCACCGTGCCGGCCGCGCCCCTTGTCGCCGGTGCGGATCCCGAGCACGCGGCCGCCGTCGGCGAGCAGCTTGTCGGCCGCAGTCTCGGGGAGGATCGTCGCGCCGGCGGACTCGGCCTCCTCGGCGAGGAAGCGCCCGAGCTGAGAGAGCGAGGCGACGTAGTTCCCGTGGTTCCGCATCGTCGGCGGCGCCGGGATACGCGTCTTCGACTTCGGAGTCAGGAAGTAGACCGACTCGGCCTCCACGGGGCCGTAGAAGGGCAGGTCGTCAATCGTCTTGTGGCCGCGGAAGAGCCGGCGGAGCGCCCGCGGGTTGACGACGGCGCCCGAGAGGAGATGCGAGCCCGGCTGCTTGCCCTTCTCGACCACCGCGACCGGGACGTCGCCCAGGCGCTCGGCGAGCTCGGGCGCGTCCTCGAGCAGCTGTCCGAAGCGGATCGCGCACGCGAGCCCTGCCGGGCCGGCGCCGACGATCAGCAAGCCGACGTCGATCCGCTCGTCCGGCGGGTCGCTCGGCGCGACGAGCACCTCCGCGGCGTCAAACGGCGGCGGGTAATCGGCCGGACGAACTGCCACTACGAGCCTTTGCGTGCGCGGACGAGCTCGGTCAACTTGGGAACGACCTCGTGCACGTCGCCGACGACGCCGAGATCGGAGTACTCGAAGATCGGCGCGTTCGGATCCTTGTTGATCGCAACGATCACGCTCGAGGACTGCATTCCGACCTTGTGCTGGATCGCGCCGGAGATGCCGCAGGCCACGTAGAGCTTCGGCGAGACGGTCTTGCCGGTCTGGCCGACCTGCGTCGCGTACGGGTACCAGCCCGCGTCGACGACCGCGCGCGTCGCCGCGACGGCGCCGCCGAGCGCCT
>JBDTZN010000054.1:0-13179 GCA_040005095.1 Thermoleophilia bacterium
GCGGGCATTGCAGGACGCGCTCGACGTGAAGCCCGACCTTATGCACTGCCCGAAGACATTCGTCGCACCCACTCATCCGCCCACAAGTGCTCCGCGTCCGCGTGTTCCTCGGTCTACCCCCCGGAAAAGTCCCGGTATTTAGCAATTTTCCGCTATGCTTCGTGTAGCGCGATAGGACCACGCTAAGCCGGAAGGCCGACCACACTGAGCCTGAAGGCCGACTAAGAGGGCAGCGCAAGGCTAGACCGGGACGTACGTCGAGCCCGTGAACCGCCTCCATAGACCGCTAAGCGGTCCGGCTGTTGGAGGTGGTTTGGCATGGCATCGCAGGAGTACGACCCGCGAGCGCGAGGGAGGTACCGGGTGAGCGCCGTCGCGGGGCAGCGGTGGAGTTCGCCGCTGGCACTGACGCCCGAGGAAGCAGCGGTCGCGCTTTCGATGTCGCGCGACACGTTCGACCGGTACGTGCGCGACGAGCTGCGCCTCGTGCGGGTCGGTCGGAAGGTGCTCGTCCCGGTGCGCGAGCTCGAGCGTTGGCTCGACCGTTCTGCGGCGCGGACACTGGGCGACGGGACGAGATGATGACGCCGGTTCGGGTACCCGGCGTTTGGCTCGAGTCCGAGTCGAGCGCCGGGGCTTCGGCGGGCCTGTTCTTCCGTCGGGTGGTCGCGGTTCCGGCGGGGCCCTGCGAAACGGCGATTCGTCTTTGGTGAGTAGAGCCGGGGGGACGAAGGGGGAATCCGGCGCGTCTCCGGGGCCGCGAGATGACTCAACTATCCCCTACAGTCCCCCTGAGTCCCCCTGAGTCCCCCTGAGTCCCCCAGCCGCCCACGCTTACGATGGCGGGGCGCCAGCGAGCGCTGAATTGTCGTGACTCAAATTGGTGGCTGCGCGCCAGTTGTGCGCCAGTTAGCTGCCGGGGCGAGCGGTTCCGAGCGGATCTAGGCGGACGAGCCGTGGGACCACCGAATGACGCGGATCCCATTATCCATGCGTGATAGCGCCATTTTACGGCCTTCCCAAAGAGTGGAGCGTACCGGGATCGAACCGGTGACCTCCGGCTTGCAAAGCCGGCGCTCTCCCAGCTGAGCTAACGCCCCGTGCGGCCGAAAGGGTAGCGCCTGCGCCAGACCGTCGCCGCAGATGTTCCGACAGCACGGCACTTGACATGTGGACGTGACCGCGGGACGCTTCTTGCGGACATGTTGACTCCGCAGCAACTCGAGAAGGCACGGCGGCTCAAAGAGCTCGGCATCGTCAACCCGCAGTGGACGGTCGAAGCCGCGCACAACGCCGGGTTGGAGCTTGCGATCGCCTGCGCGTTTCTCGAGCAGGAGTCGGGCGGCGGCCACAACGTCTTCGGCCATGACCGGGACCGTCACGGAAACTACGTCTTCCCCGCGAAGGACGGAACCGTCGCGGTGACCGAGGAGCTCTACAAGGAGTACAAGCATCGCCGCGGACCGAAGGGGGACGGCGGAATGCAAGGCGTCGGCCCGATGCAGCTCACCTTCTTCTCCTTCCAGGATCGAGCGGACGAGCTCGGCGGCTGCTGGCACCCACGCGCGAACATGCAGGCCGGCTTCGAGCACGCGGCGGAGCTGATCCGCCGGAGCGGCATGAACCTCGGGATCAAGACCTACAACGGCTCGGGGCCTCAGGCCGACCACTATCTGCAGCAGATGCTGCCCAGGATCGAGAAGTGGCGGGAGAAGCTGAAGGTTCCGCCTAAGCCCTTGGCCGCTTCGGCGGCTCCAGCGGCCCCGGCTCCGCCGCACTGACTCCCCGCGGCGGGGACGTCAGCCGACGCAGCCGACGACCGTGATCGCCGCGGCGTTGTTCGTCTCGTTCGACTCCGTGATCTGGTTCGCGCTATCGGCCAGCGCACTAACGGCGCCGGCTCGGCAGAAGAAGCTCAGGCTCGTCGACTGACCGGGGGCGAGGCCGGGGACCTGGAAGTTCGAAGCGCCTCCGGTCGTCGTCACCGTGACGACGAACGAGCCGGCTGGGGCGTTGCCGACGTTCGCGACGACGACCGTGTCCTTCGTCAGGCTCGAGATCGTCAGGTCGGGACGCGCTTGCGGTGTGGTCGTGGTCGTCGTGCCGGTGGTCGTCGTGGTGGTAGTGGTCGTCGTCGTCGTTTGCGCCGGGGAGACGTTGAACCCACACGTGGGCGACTGGGCTCCGTCGAGCTTCGTGTTCCCGCGCCAGAAGGCAAGCACGCTGTACGGGCCGGGCCCTCTCGGGACGAAGGAGCCGCTGAAATGTCCCGCCGGATCCGTTGCCGCCTCACGCACCTCGAGCGAGCCGTCCGGCCCCGCGATCGCGACCCGCACGGCGGCGCCTCCGAGCGCCGGCGTCAGCGAGCCCGAGTACGGGAACGACTCGCCGGGGAAGCCCGTCTTTCGGCAATCGAGCGCCAGGCTCGAGCTCCCGCGCGCGAGGGCGACGCGGTCGAGCGGAAGCAGCCTGACCTTCCCCTTCAGCTTCTTGATCGTGATCGGACTGCCCCCGCCGACGACGTCGGCTGGGACGTGACCGCCGGCGGCGTCGATCCGGCGGCCCTTCAGCCTGACAGTGAGCGCGATCGTCTCGCCTTTGCCGAAGTTGAAGGGGATCCGGGCGAGCACGCACGGCTTGGCTCGCCCCTTGCTCTTGCACTTGGGCGCCACGGTCTCGATTCCGAGCAGGCCCTTGCACTGGCCCGGGCCGAGGCACGTGCCGCGCACCGTGGCCTTCTTCGTCGACGTGTCGATCTCGAGCGGCGGGAACCAGACGCGCGGGATCTTCGTCACCCCGCAGAGCGGCAGCGCGCCGGAGGGATGGATCCGGACGATCTCGGTCTTGCCGTTGTAGGCGACGTAGGCGTCCGTGCAGCCGACCCCGACTCCGCGCGGCGAGGAGAGTCCAGCGCTCGTCACCGTGGCGAGAACCTTGTCGAGTGACGACGACAGCTCGACCATCGCGTTCGAATCGTCAGCGCTGACCCAGACGTCGCCGGTCGACGGGTTGACACCCAGGCCGTAGAGCTCGCCGGGCACGCCGGTATAGCCCGTTGCGAGGAGGACGCCGTCAGGGCTGAACTTTCGGATTGCGCCCCAGTTCTGCACGACGAAGAGGTTGCCGGCCGGATCGATCCCGAGATCGGAGCCGCCAGGAAAAACCTCGCCGCTCGAGATCGGCCAGGTCTTTACGAGCGTGCCGCCGGTCGTGTACTTGCGGATCTCCGACCCGGACGCGACGACGTACACGAAGCCGCCGCGGACGGCGATGCCGCGGGGAGTCGGGACCTCCCACTGCGTGAGTGCGCCGCCGGCCAGCGTGAGGTGGGCCACGCGTCCTCCGCCGCCCGACTTCGAGAGGTAGATGCCCGTGGCGTCGACCGCGATGAACTGTCCGCCCGAGGCCGCCGAGGAGGCGAGGAACTTGCCGGCGGCCGTGAAGCGCTGGATCCGGCCCGGCGTGGTGTCGACGGTGTAGACGGTGTCGGTGGGGCTGACGGCGACGTCGCGGACGTCCGTGAACTCGCCGTCTCCGAACCCAGGGGTCCCCCAGCGGGTCACGTCGAAGCCCGCGAGCGCCGCGGCGACCCAGACCAGTCCCACGAAGGCGCGGCGGCGACCGCACGGTATCTCCATTGGGCGGCCACGCCCGCTCGACTCTACGACCGGGGTCGCACGATGTCTAGCGACAGGGTCCTCGTTCGAGCGATAGCCGGGACCGCCGTGCTCGCACACACTGTGCGCATGCTCTTCGCCGCATCTCTCTGTATCGCGCTTGCCGCCATCCTCATCACGCAGGTTGCACACCGGCGTGCGAGGGGACGCGCGTCTCAGGGGCGCTGGTGGGAGAACTCGCCGTTCATGTTCCTTGCGCCGACCGCGCTGATCGTCTTCGGGATCCTGCTCGTGCTTGCCGTGGGCGTCTCGAAGGTCGTCGCAATGGCGTTCTTCATGGCCGCGTTCTTCCTCGCGCTTTTCTGGACGGTTCGCACAGCGCCCAAGCGCTGAACGCGATTCGCTACTAGCGAGCCGTGCTCTGGTGCCGCCGCCGCGCTCTGCGCGCGGGGACGTCGTCCGGAACAGCCACGTCGACGGCCTGCGGGCCGTCGTCCACACCGCCTGTCTCCAGGCGCTCGAACGTGACCTTCACTCCGGCGCAGCGACCGACGGGAACCTGTCCGCGCGCGAAGCCGGTGCGGTGCACGTAGAGACGCTCGTCGTCTTCGGTCCGGATAAAGCCGAAGTTCTTGGTCTCGTTGAACCAGAGCAGCTCTCCGCGCATGGGCATCTGCCTTCCCGTCGGGGGCGCGCAAGGATGCTCGCTCCGGTCAGTACACGGTATCAGCCGTGCGCGCTCAAACCTCGAGCGCGCACGGGGGAGGGCTTAATTAAGCGGCCTGGCGCTCGAGCCGCTCTTCGGTGCGGGCTCGCGCGACGATGTGCTCGCGGTCGCCGAACCGTAGGAGCGCCTTCAAAGCGCGCTGCTCGGCCCAGAGGGCGTCGAGCTGCTCGGCGATCTCCTTCAGCTCCGCAGCAAGGGCGGGATCGTGTCCCTGGCTCAGTAGGTGGTAGACCTCGGCGCGGCGTTCGCTCGCGCTGTCGATCTCCCGGTGAATGTCCTCGAACGTTCTCATGCCCGTAAAAACGTTGGACGTCGCGCGCGCATTCCGGGTTAGCGGCCGAGGAAAAACAGGACCAAAACGGCTCCACCAACCACCGCAGCGGCGATCGCGACCACGTTCAGGAACGTCGTCACGCGTACCCGAGCTCGTCGAGCCTGGTTTCGTCGATTCCGAAATAGTGCGCGAGCTCGTGGAGCACGGTGATCCGGATCTCGCGCTCGAGGTCGTGCGGGTCGGGGAACTCCTCCACGAGCGGACGCCTGAAGATCGTCACCTTGGCTGGAAGGTACGGCTCCTCCTGAAACAGCCCGAACAGATCGGGATCCTCGGGATCCTCCTCCTCGACTACGACCGCGACGTTCTCCAGCTTGTGCGCGAGGTCGGGCGGCAGCGCGTCGAGCGCGCGGCGCACGTGCTCCTCGAACTGCATCAAAAGGTCGGTCGTAACGGCTTGCGAATCACGAAAGCCCTCACCGTGAGCGCTCCGAACACCATGCCGCCGATGTGCGCGAACACCGCAGTGCCTCCGCCCGCAGTCGGGTGGTGCAGCTGCAGGTTGCCCTCGAGGGCCTGGAGCACGAACCAGAAGCCGAGGAAGAAGACCGCCGGAACGTAGATCGGAAAGATCCCGAAGAGTGTCAGGACCTTGGCCCACGGGAGCAGGACGATGTACGCACCGAGGACGCCGGCGATCGCGCCGCTCGCGCCGAGATTCGGGACACTCGCGCCGAGGTCACTCGACTGCTGCAGCGTGACGAACGTCTGGAACGCCGCAGCGGCCAGCCCGGCGCCGAGGTAGAAGGCGAGGAAGCGCAGGTGTCCCATCGCGTCCTCCACGTTGTTCCCGAAGATCCAGAGGAAGAGCATGTTCCCGAGGATGTGGGCCCAGCTTGCGTGCATGAACAGGGACGTGAACGCGCCTTCCCACCACGGCAGGTGCCCGGCCCCCGCGAGGCACGAGTTCGTGACCGCGCACGGGTAGTACGAGTAGTCGACGACGTGCTGCTCGTAACGGCCGCCCGACAACTCCCAGAGCCAGACGACGACGTTCGTCGCGATCAGGGCGACGGTGACGAGCGGGAACGTGCGCGTCGGGACGTTGTCGTGGAGCGGGAGCACGCTTAGCGGATCACGAGCGCCATGAGCGCCTTCTGCGCGTGCAGGCGGTTTTCGGCTTCGTCCCAGACCGCCGACCGGGGGCCGTAGACGACCGCCTCGGAGATCTCCTCGCCGTAGTGGGCCGGCAGGCAGTGCAGCACGATCGCGTCCGGCGAGGCGGCGCTGAGCAGCTGCTCGTCGATCCCGTAGCCGGCGAGGTCCTCGAGTCGTCTGGCCCGCTCGTCCTCCTGGCCCATGCTCGTCCAGACGTCGGTGTAGAGGACGTCCGCGCCCTCGACGGCGGCGCGCGGGTCGCTCGTGAGCTCGACCTCGCCGTCCCCGCGCGCGGCCGCGACGACCTCGGCAGGCGGCTCGTAGCCTGCGGGCGTTGCGGCGACGAAGCTCATCCCGAGCCTCGTGCAGGCGACCATCAGCGAGGCGCAGACGTTGTTGCCGTCGCCCAGGTACGCGACGCGGATCCCGTCGAGCCGGCCGAAGCGCTCGCGGATCGTCATCACGTCGGCGAGCGCCTGGCAGGGGTGCGCGCTGTCCGTCAGGCCGTTGATGACCGGGATGTCGGCGTGCTCGGCGAGCTCTTCCACGTCGGCTTGCGCGAACGTGCGGATCATGATTGCGTCGAGGTAGCGCGAGAGGACGCGCGCGGTGTCCTTCACGGTCTCGCCGCGCCCGAGCTGCAGATCGCCTGCGGAGAGGTAGAGGCCGACGCCGCCGAGCTGGTAGATCCCGACCTCGAACGAGACACGGGTGCGGGTCGACGGCTTCTGAAAGATCATCCCGAGCGTGCGGCCGGGGAGGAGGACATGCGGCTCGCGCGCCGCCTGGAGCCGCTTCAACTCGTCGGCGAGGTCGAGCGCCTGCAGCAATTCGTCCCTGCTCCAGTCGGCGACGCGCGTGAAGTCCCGGCCCTTGAGCTCGTCCGCGACCGCGATCACGCGTGGGAGCTTAGCTCCGCTCCCGGGAGAGTCTCGTGCGCTCGGCGCGCGGGTCCGTTCGGGCCATGTCCCGGTGCCAGGCGCCAGGACCTGGCTCTTGGAGCAGAAGCGCCGGTTCCATCGCGTAGCCGCCGGATCGGGCGCGTCACGGCCGTGGCTCGGCGAGCCACGGCCGGGGGTCAGGCGCCCCACCGCGTTGAGCGATGTCCGGGGTCAGACCCCTGACGTGTCCGGACGAACCGTGGTGCCCGCTGCGCCCGCCAGCGCCTCTTCGAGCGATTCGGCCGAGGCGATCAGCGTCTCGCCGCCGGCACGCGCAAAGGCGATCGCCGCTTCGAGCTTCGGGCGCATCGATCCGGCTGCGAGCTGCGGCAGAAGGTCCGCTGCATCGGCGACGGTGAGCTCGCGGATCTCCGTCACCTCGGGACCGCCGAAGTCGCGCAACAGCGCGGGCACGTCGGTGAGGATCACCAAGCGCTCCGCCCCGAGCGCGGTCGCGAGCAGAGCGGAGGCGCGATCCTTGTCGATCACCGCGTCGACGCCCTTGAGCCGATCGTCGCGGCGCGCGACCGGGATTCCGCCTCCGCCGGCGGCGATCACGACGTCCCCGGCGTCCAGCAGCGCACGGATCGACTCGAGCTCGACGATCTCGACAGGCTCGGGCGACGCGACGACCCGGCGCCAGCCGCGGCCGGCGTCCGAGACGACGTCCCAGCCTCGTTCACGCTCGAGCCGGTGCGCTTCCTCCTCGGAATAGAAGGGGCCGATCGGCTTCGTCGGTTCCGCGAAGGCCGGGTCGTCGCCAGCGACTTCGACATGCGTAAGCACGCAGGTAACGCGCCGGCCCGCGACCGGGCGGAGCTCCGCGGCGAGCAGCGCGCCGATCTCGGCCTGCGTCTGCGCGACCGCGACGTACAACGGCAGCGGTGGCGCCACGTCCGCCGCCCGCTCCTGGCGCAACAGCTCGTTGCCGACCTGCGGCCCGTTCCCGTGCGTGACGACGACTCGCGGATCCGCCAACAGCGGCGCGAGAGCGACGCACGCTGTGCGCAGGTTCGCTAGCTGCTCGGCCGCCGTCCCGCGCTCGCCGTTGCGAACGAGCGCGTTTCCGCCGAGCGCTATTACGGTCGTCACACCGCGGCGGGCTGCGGGATCAGGCCCTTCTCGGCCAGCACGTCGGCAAGCGTCGGCTCGCCGAGCTCCTGCAGCTTGTACGTGACGCGCAGCGCCGGCTTGTCCAGCTCGATGAGCCGTCTGAGGTCGATCGGCGTGCCGATCAGCACGAGATCCGCGTCGGAGCGCGCGATCGTCTCGCGCAGATCCTCCATCTGCTTGCGTCCGTAGCCCATCGCGGGAAGGAGCGTCCCGACGTCGGGATAGTCCTCGAAGGTCTGCGCGATCGTCCCGACGGCGAAGGGCCGCGGATCGACGAGCTCGGCGGCTCCGTGCTGCTTCGCCGCCAGCACTGCCGCGCCGAAGGTCATCTCGCCGTGCGTGAGCGTCGGACCGTCCTCGACTGCGAGTACGCGCTTGCCGAGAATCTCGTCGGCGTCGCCCTCGACGAGGAACGGCGAGGCGGCGAGGACGATCTTCGCGCCGGGAGCGTGCTCGTGGATCGACTCGAGCACGGCGTCCACGCCCTCCTGCAGCGCGCTGTCGACCTTGTTCACGACGCACACGTCGGCCATACGGAGGTTCGTCTCGCCCGGGTGGTAGCGCAGCTCGTGGCCGGGCCGGTGCGGGTCGACCACGACGATGTGGACGTCGGGCTCGATGAACGGCGTGTCGTTGTTACCGCCGTCCCAAAGGATCACGTCCGCCTCGGACTCGGCCGCGCGCAGGATCCGCTCGTAGTCGACCCCGGCGAAGACGAGGTTGCCCTCGGCGAGGTGCGGCTCGTACTCCTCGCGCTCCTCGATCGTCGCGTCGGCCGCATCGAGATCCTCGTAGCGCTCGAACCGCTGCACGGCCTGCGCGGACAGGTCGCCGTAGGGCATGGGGTGGCGCAGGACGGCGACGCGCTTACCGGCGTCGCGGAAGAGCGCAGCGACGTGCCGCGTCGTCTGGCTCTTCCCCGAGCCGGTGCGGACGGCGCAGATCGCGACGACCGGCTTCGTCGAGCGGATCATCGTCTCGCGCGGCGCGATCAGGCGGAACGAAGCGCCGGCCGCCAGCGAGCGCGAGCCCACGTGCATGACGCGCTCGTGCGTGACGTCCGAGTACGCGAAGACGACCTCGTCGATCTCGTGCTCGCGCACGATCTCCTCGAGGCTCGACTCCGGGAGGATCGGAATCCCTTCCGGGTACAGCTCGCCGGCGAGCTCAGCCGGATAGACGCGACCGTCGATGTTCGGGATTTGCGTCGCGGTGAACGCGACCACCTCAGCGTCGCGGTTGCCGCGGTAGACGAGGTTGAAGTTGTGGAAGTCGCGCCCTGCGGCGCCGGCGATGAGCACGCGGGTTCGGGTCATGAATAGAGCTTATGCAGGCGCTCAGGACGGAGCGCGGGTGGCCGCTAGGTGTACGCGAGCGACTCGCGCACGCGCTCGGCGACCGCTTCCATCTCGATCGGCGCGCCGGTGACCTCGCTCAGCAGCTCGTCCGCGTTCATCCGCTGCCCCTCCGACCAGAGCTCGCGCAGCAGCGAGCCCGCGTCCTTGCGCGTGAACCACGTGTTGCCGAAGCGCTCGCGGAGGAACGCACGGAGCTGCGCCTCGAAGGCCCACGAACGGAGATACGCGGTCACGTAGAAGCTCGAGTCGATGTCGCCGAGGTAGTCGGTCGGGCTCGGCTCGATCTTCAGCGCGTCGCCGAGCAGCTCGACATAGCGCGAGCGCAATGCGGTCGGGTCGTCGGCGGCGTGGAACTCCAACTCGTACAGGAGCTTTGCGCAGTAGCGGCGGACGAAATAGAGCAGACCGGTCGCGCCCTCCACGGCGAACTCGTGGGGCCGTGGGACGTCGAGCCGCCGCAGGAGCCACGCCGGCTCGTCGATCAGGTGCTGGAGCAGCATCGCCCAGCCCTCCGTGACCGCGTTGTCGCCGAGGCGGCGATCCTCCACCGAGAGGTCGGCCGACGTGTGCGCGAAATGCTCGGTGTGGCCGGCCTCGTGGAAGAGCGCACGCCAGTCGTCCGGCCCGCCCATGGGCTGGATCACGAGCATGACCTTGTCGGGCACCTCGATGGGAGAGCAGAACGCGCGCGGCGTCTTCAACGGGCGTTCCTCGATGTCCAGGTGGACGTTCTTCTGCCCGTGGAGGTCGATGCCGAGGTCGGCCAGCGTCGCCTCGAGCGCCGGAACCATCCGGTCGGCGGGGAACGCCGCGTCCCAGCCGACGGCGCGGAAGACACGCGCGACGTCCCACCGCTGCGCCTCGGCGAGGGGCACCCCCGCGCGCTCGCGGAACAGCTTGTCGGCCGTGGTCTCGTAGAGCCGTTCGGTGGAGTCGAGGAAGGCGCGGCATTGGTCGGCGAGCCCGTCGAGGTCGAAGCCAAAGCGGCGATAGAGATCGACGTAGGTGTCGGACCCGAGCTTGCGGACCGCGTCGCGCACGACCTCCGCCGACTCGAGGTGGATCGGGTTCAGATGCTCCTCGGTCAGCTCGTTCCGCGTCTTCTCGATCTCGGCTCGCTTCGTGCGGTCGGGCTCGTTCGCCATCGTCGGGCGCAGCATCCGGAAGGGGATCTCCTCCTCGCCGACCATCGCCTTCAGCTCGGCCTCGATGCGAGCCTCGCGCTCGGTGGGCTCGCGCGTCAGTTCGCCCATGTAGCCCTCGACGGCGAATCGCCAGAGTTCGCGGATCCCGCCGCCGGCGCCGTTCACCGCAAGTCCCATCGACTGCGCCTGCTCGAGGCTCGTCAGCTCGGGATAGCGGTCGTAGATCGACTTGAGGTCGAAGCCTTCCTTCAGTCCGGCGTAGTGGAGGTAGTACTCCTCGTCGAGCTCGGCGATGAAGCGGTCGGCCTTCGCGCGGAAGGCGTCGAGGTCGCGTGCGGAGGGCGGCGCGGCGGGCATCGGCCCTAGGATAGACGCATGCGGGAGATCGCCCTGCGCACCGAGCGGCGCACCCAACTCGTCGACATCACGGGACAGGTCGCCGAGGCTTTGGGGTCGCCCGACGGAGCCTCCGCGGCGCTCGTCTTCGTCCCGCATACGACCGCCGGAGTGACGATCAACGAGCACGCCGACCCGGCGGTTGCGCGCGATTTTGCCAAGGCGATGGAGCAGCTGGTCGGCGACGGCTGGGGCTGGGAGCACATCGAGGAAGGCGAGGAGAACGCCCCCTCGCACATCCGTGCGGCACTGATGAGCCCGCAGGTGCTCGTCCCCATCTCCGAGGGCAAGCTCGCGCTCGGAACCTGGCAGGGCATCTTCTTCTGCGAGTTCGACGGCCCGCGCGAGCGCAAGGTGTACGTCTCGCTGCTGAGCTGACGCCGCCGCGGGCGAGCTGTCCTAAGGCCGGTCTAGCCTGAAGGCGTGCCCGAGTCGCACCACGGGGCGTTCGGATCGGATGCGTTCGGAAAGCGCGCCGAGACCGCTGCGCGCTTCTTCGGCACGCCGCAGTACATCATCGGCCAGACGCTAATCGTCATCGCGTGGATCATCGTCAACGCGGTCGCGATCAGCCTGCGCTGGGATCCGTACCCGTTCATCCTGCTCAACCTCGCGTTCTCGACACAGGCCGCCTACGCCGCGCCGCTGATCCTGCTCGCTCAGACGCGCCAGGCGGAGCGGGACAAGGTCGCCGTGGAGCGGGACGAGAAGCATCGCGACTACGTGGCGAAGATGAACGTCGAGCGTCAGCAGGAGGCGGAGAAGCTTGCCGAGGAGCTGAAGGCGCTGCTGGAGGCGAACACGCAGATCACGCGCGAAGACAAAGAGTTGACCCAGAAGGTCGAAGCGCTCACGCGCGAGATTCACGCTCGGCTCGTCGACTCGCGCTGAGCGCACCCGGCTAGGGTGAACCGCCCGTGGCCGCGCCCGTCACCAAGGATCAGGAGCTCGAGCTCCACATCGACTCGCTCGCCTACGGCGGCAACGGCGTCGCGCGGCTGAACGGATTCGTCCTGTTCGTCAAGCGTGGGCTACCCGGCGACACGGTTCGCGCCCGCGTCACGAACGTCAAGCGCAGCCACGCGGAGGCGCTCGCGCTCGAGGTCGTGGAGCCAGGCCCGCAGCGCGTCGAAGCGCCGTGCGTGCACTACCCGACCTGCGGCGGCTGCCGGTTCCAGGACCTCGCGTACGACGCGCAGGTCGCCGCCAAGGAGATGCAGGTCAAGGATGCGTTCCGCCGGCTCGCGGGTCTCCCGGACGCGCCGCTCGAGCCGATCGTCCCGGCCGAGTCGATCTTCCACTACCGCAACAAGATGGAGTACTCGTTCGCCCAGTTCGAGGATGGGCCTACGCTGGGGCTGCACAAGGCGGGGCGCTGGGACGAGATCCTCCAGATCGACCAGTGCTGGCTCACGACCGACCTCGGCAACGCGATCCGGAACGCCGTGCGCGAGTGGGCGCGCGAGGAGCGTCTCGTCGCCTACGACCAGGCGGAGCACGTCGGCTATCTGAGGCATCTCGTTGTCCGCGAGGGCCGCAACACCGGCCAGGCGCTCGTCCAGCTCGTGACCTCGCCCGGCGAGCGGTTCGAGCGCGAGCACTTCGTCGAGGTGCTGCGGCGCTTTCCCGAGGTGCGCTCAATCCACTGGTCGGTCAACGACAGGCCCGCGGAAGTCACGAACCTCCCGACCGAGCTGCTCTGGGGCGAGGAGGCGATCGAGGAGTCGCTGCTCGACCTGCGCTTTCGCGTGCGCCCGAACGCGTTCCTCCAGACGAACACGCAGATGGCCGAGCGCCTGTACAAGCTGGCGATCGAGGGGGCGGGGCTCACGGGCGACCAGACCGTTTGGGACCTGTACTGCGGCATCGGCACGATCGGGCTCGCCATGGCCTCCCGGGCCCTGACCGTCTGGGGCGTGGAGGTGTCGGAGGAGTCGGTCGCCTGCGCGCTCGAGAACGCGGACCTGAACGGGATCACGAACGCGGCGTTCTTCGCCGGCAACGTGGGGGAGGTCGTCGAGGAGCTGCACGATCGCTCCGGCGCGCCCGACATCGTGGTCGTCGACCCGCCGCGTGCGGGTCTCGCGGGGAAAGCGCTGCGTCGTCTCGGACGGATCGGCGCGCCGCGAATCGTCTACGTGTCGTGCAATCCGACGACGCTCGCCGGGGACGTGAAGCAGCTCCGCGAGCAGTGGGGCTACGAGCTGGAGCGCGCCCAGCCGGTGGACATGTTCCCGCACACGCCGCACGTCGAATGCGTGGCAGTGCTCAACCGGGCCGAGTCTCCGGCGGACACCGGGGCCTGACCCCGGTCACGTCTCGCTGGGGCACGTCCGGGGCCTCACGTCCCGGGGCGACCCCGGGTCACGTCTCGCTGGGGCACGTCCCGGGGCCTGACCCCGGGTCACGTCTCGCTGGGGCACGTCCCGGGGCCTGACCCGGGTCACGTC
>JBDTZN010000155.1:0-3873 GCA_040005095.1 Thermoleophilia bacterium
CATCCGCTCCGGTGGCACCCTGCCCATCGTCCCCGCGCTTGCCGACAAGGGCATCGCGACGGTGATCACGGGGTTCTCGCTGCCCGACGCGCAGATCCACTCCCCGAACGAGCGCATGCTCGTCGAGTACATCCCCCTCGGGATCCGCGCGGCGCGCGAGCTGTTCGTGGAGTGGGCCAAGCTTGGCTGACGAGCGGTACAGCTCGCCGCTGGCGGAGGAGCTGGCGGCGGACATGCTCGAGCGGTTCCTGCGCTACGTGAAGATCGACACCCAGGCCGGCGAGAGCTCCGACGCGAAGCCGACGAGCGCCAAGCAGCTCGACCTGACCCGGCTGCTTGCGCGGGAGCTGAAGGAGCTCGGGCTCGACGACGCAACCGTTCACGAGCACGGCTACGTTCTAGCCACGCTTCCAGGCGTCGCGGCGGACGGCGCGCCGACGGTCGGGCTGATGGCCCACGTCGACACGAGCCCCGACGAGAGCGGCGCGAATGTGAAGCCGCAGGTCGTCGAACGATACGACTGCAGCGACATCCAGCTGCCGGGCAACCCCAAGCAGGTGCTCTCCCCGAACGAGAGCAAGCTCCTCGCGAAGCGCATCGGCCACGACATCGTCACGACCGACGGGACGACGCTCCTCGGCGCCGACGACAAGGCGGGCGTCGCCGAGATCATGGCCGCTGTCGCGTACCTGATCCGCTCCGAGGAGCCGCGTGCGCCGCTCCGAGTGGCTTTCACCGTGGACGAGGAGGTCGGTCTCGGCGCGATCCACTTCGACATCGACGCCTACGGCGCGGACTTCGCCTACACAGTTGACGGCACGGAGATCGGCGGCATCGACGACGAGTCGTTCTCCGCCTCGGAGGCGGTCGTCGTCTTCCACGGCCGGGGCGTCCATCCCGGGTCGGCCAAGGACAAGCTCGTGAACAGCATCAAGCTCGCGGCTAGGTTCATCGATTCCCTGCCGCCGGACACCAACTCCCCGGAGACGACCGACGACCGCGAGCCCTACGTGCATCCAAGCCGCATCCACGGGGGGACTGAGGAGACGACGGTGACGTTGATCTTGCGCTCGTTCGAGTCCGACGTGCTGACCGCGAACGAGGAGCTCGTGCGCAGGCTCGCAGAGGAGGCGGTGGCCGACGTCGAGCAGGCGAGTGTGGACGTCGAGATCCGTTCCCAGTACCGCAACATGAAGGAGACCCTCGACGAGCATCCCCAGATCGTGGCCGCCGCGATGGAGGCCGTCCGTCGTGCGGGCCTCGAACCGAAGCTCGGGTCGATCCGTGGCGGAACCGACGGCTCGATCCTCACCGCCCGCGGCCTGCCGACGCCGAACATCTTCACGGGCGGGAACGAGTACCACTCGGTGCGCGAGTGGGCGAGCGTCCAGGACATGGCCGCGTCAGCAGCGACGCTGGTCGAGCTCGTGCGCCTCTGGGCGGAACCGGAGTGGCGGCTTAGCTGACGGCGAGCGGTTCGGCTTCGTGCAGCCAGTCGTGCCCGAACTCGCGCATCGCGTCGATGATCGGGAGCAGCGCCTCGCCCTTGGCGGTCAGCTCGTACTCGACCCGAGGCGGGGACTCCGCGTAGCTGCGGCGCTCGACGATCCCTTCGGACTCGAGCACGCGTAGTCGCTCGCTGAGTGTGCGCGGGCTGATCCCCGTGCACGAGTGCTCGAGTTCCGAGAAGCGCCGCGCGCCCTCCGAAAGGTCGTGGACGAGGAGCGCAGTCCACTTGGCACCGATGATCTCCGCCGTCGCGGCGACCGAGCAGCAGGTCGAGTCGTGGATCGGATTCATCGTGCGCATGGCCTTTGAAGTCTAGCCCTTACGACGCGCACGCCTTGAGTGCGTTGAGCGCGGCCCCTGCCAGGTCGACGCCGCTTTTGCCGAGCTTTGCGGTGACGTCGTCGAGCGGGGCGAGGGCAGCGGAACCGGGGTTTCCATTGGGGTCGCTCCAGGTCGTGTAGAGCGTGTTCAGCGTCTGGAGCACTCCTGGGCCCACATCGGACAGCGGCCACGAGCAGGAGACTCCGCCGTGGGCGCCCAGCGCGGTCCCGCCTTTGAATGTCTCCTCCCCGGCCTGGCCGGTGCCCGGGTTGTAGACCGCGTTGAATCCGAGTCCGAGATTCTGGCCCGCGAACACGGCGCGAACGTCTCCGCCACCGTCGACCTTGATCCCGTTCACGAACCGACGGATGTCAGACGTGCTCGGCGGGTGCTCGCGGTCGGGCGGTCCGAGCCAGCCGTTTCCGACAGCCGTGCTTTGCAGCCTGAACCCGATCCCCGCGCCGAGGTGAATGGTGAGGTAGACGGCGTTGGTCGGCTGGTTGAGTACCCCCGGCGTAACGATCAGCGAGACACCGCCTCCGAACTTGAGTGCGTTCCCGAGCTTCCCGAGGCCGTTGGTGACATCGAAGATCGCGTAGTCCGCCGGGCGGTGCGGGCCGAACTGCGTCGCGATGCCGTTATAGGTGTCGCAAACCGTGTAGCCGCCGAACAGTCTCGCGAGCGAACCGCCCCAGGGTTGGCAGAAGCGCGCGACCATCATCTTCCGGTCGTACGTATTCGACTGGCCGGTGCTGTCCGTGAGGGTCTGTCGTATCGTGAACTTGCCGAAGCGATCGAACAGATGGGGAACGACGTGGGAGGGCCAGTACGCCTGCCAGACCTGCCCAACCTGGCGCACTTGGTCGCCGCCGAGGCCCCCGAACCCGTTTGCGCCCTTCGGAAGGATCCCGAGCTGGATCGCGCGCGCCCGGATACCGGTGTTATCCGGGCTACGGGCAAGGTTCGTCAGCGCTTCGTTGTATTGCGGGCGCATCGCCGGCGTGTCGACGACGTCGTTCTCGTCGTCGCCGAATTGCCAGCGCCGACCGACGACCGCCGGCTGGTACGGCCGCGCTTCCTCCGGAATCATCAAGCCGATCCCGTTCTGTTTCGGATTGGATGGATTCGCCACGAAGAACGCGCTCGCGTGGTTCGGGTCGACATTGACGGTGGCGCTGGCGCTCTCCGCTGTGCCGCCCTCCGGCCGGACGGTGACCGTCATCCTCGCGGTCTGAGGCCGGTCGTACCTATGACCGCCCAGGAGCTCGTACGCGGCAGACGTCGTGGAGGCCGTGCTGAGCACGGCCGGCGCGGCGGCGACCTCCGCATTCGATCTGATCCCATCGCCCCAGGTAACGGTTGCGACGAAGTTGGACGTCGGAGCGGCTTTGCCGGCGCGTTTCGGATACGTGAAGAACGCGAGTGTGTCCCGGACGAAGACGTTCTCGCGAGCCCGGAGCGGGAACGCCGTTAGCTGGACGCCGGCGACGTAGGTGACGACGAGCTTCGTCGCGTACGTGAAGACGGGCTTCGACCCGCCTGCGGCGAAGTGACCGCCGTTGTCGATACACCCGGCGTCGAAGGTCGCGGTATAGACACCCGGCGACGGGGTGAGCCTGGTCGTGAGGTGCCAGTTCCCCGCTGCGTCGGCCACCGGCACGTGGGCGACGAGCCCGAAGTTCGAACCGAGCGCGACTTCGAGGTGCGAGGCAGGTGTGCCCGGCTTTGCGCAGCCCCGGCCGGTGAACGTGAGTGGCGTGCCCGGCTTGAGGTTCGACCGCGGCGTGACGGACCACGTTCGCGCCGAGACAGCCAGAGGGTGCGCCTGTGCGCTCGCCATCGGAGGGAGGGCGACGACCAGCAAGAAGATTCGCAATCTCGTGCCACCCGGCCGCATCGGAGGCCCTCCTACCCTTGGGTGCCCGAGTTCTACGACGATCAGTCGTGTGCCTCAAACGCGAAACGGCGCCGGCGTGGCCTCCAGCTTGGGAATCGAGAAGCGGGCGATCGTCCCGAAGCCCGGTGCGGGCTTGCACGCCTGCG
>JBDTZN010000055.1:0-12962 GCA_040005095.1 Thermoleophilia bacterium
GGAGCGGCAGGGGCCCGGTGGCCCAGCTGGTCTTCAAAACCAGTGCGGCGGTGCAACCCACCGCTCGGTCGGTTCGACTCCGGCGCCGCTCCGTCGTACTTGTGGCCGTACACCATGGCGACGCGCAGCGCTGAAAGAGGCCGCGAGCAAAGGCGTGTGGGGTGCGTTGACTCAAGCATCGACCGCGAGTAGCGTCCTAGCCGACACGACTGTCGCCGTCTGAGAGGAGCGTCGATGTCCACCTCGTTTCGCCTCGCCCTTGTTGCTTTCGCGCTGCTCGTCTGGGTGCCCTCGGCACTTGCCGGAGTGACACCCGAGCAGCCCTTCCCCACGAATCTCCAGACCGTTGCGGATGCCACCCAGGCCACGGGTCTCCGTCTCTCGCTCCCCTTGCCCAACTGCGCGGCGCGGCCGTCCGACTGCGCTGACGTCGCCGTCCTGAACACGCTCGACGGCTTCAGCCTTCAGCCGCGCATCTCGATCCCCTTCAGCGGTGCGATCGATCTCAACACCGTCTCCAGCGACACAGTCTTCCTCGCCGACGCGTCGGGGAACCGGATTGGGATCAATCAGACTATTTGGGAGCCGCTGAGCTCGACCCTCCACGTCGAGTCCGACCGCCTGCTCGAGCAGGCGACGCCCTACCTGCTCGTCGTGACCGACGGTCTCAAGGGCGCCGACGGCTCGGAGCTCGACGCGTCGCAATTCCGCCGCTTCCTCAACTTTGGCCAGACCGGCGATCCGGCGGAGAAGGCATACCGCAAGGCGCTGCTCCGAGCCCTGCACTGGTCGGGTGTCGCGCCCGGCCACATCATCGACGCGGCGCTGTTCACGACCCAGAGCATCACCGCGACCTCGGAGAAGATTCGGCGCCAGCTCGACGCGTCGTCGCCTGCGCCCGTCTCCTTCACGATCGGGACGCTCGGCGAGCGCGCCGCATTCTCGTTCTCGAGCGTGCTCGGGCTCGTGGTCAAGCGCCAGGTCGGCACGGCGCCAACGTTCTCGACCTCGACGATCCCCGCTGCGATTCCGGTCGTCCCCGGCGCGATCGGCACCGTCGCCTTCGGGAGGTTCTCGTCCCCGAACTACGAGACGCCCGCCAAGGTGATCCCGGCGTACGGCACCGCTACGGGCACGCCCGTGCCGCTTGGAACGAACGACCTGTACGTCAACGTCTATCTCCCAGCCGGGTCCGAGCCCGCCGGGGGCTGGCCGGTCGCGATCTTCGGCCACGGCTTCACCGACTCGAAGCAAGGGGCGCCGATCGCGGTTGCGTCGATGCTAGCCGCGAACGGCATCGCGACGGTCGCGGTCAACGTCGTGGGCCACGGCGGCGGGGCACTCGGGACGATCACCGTGCTCCGCTCGGACGGGCCGCCGGTCGTCGTGCCGGCAGGCGGTCGCGGAATCGACCAGGACGGCGACGGCACGATCGGCTCGACTGAGGGGGTGAACGCGGCGCCGCCGGCGACCATTGCCGGCAGCCGCGACGGCCTGCGCCAGACGACGGTCGACCTGATGCAGCTCGTGCGCGAGATCCAGGTTGGTGTCGACGTCGACGGCAACGGCAGCCGAGACCTCGACCCGGCGAAGATCTCCTACGCAGGCCAGTCCTTCGGTGGGATCTACGGCACGCAGTTCATGGCGCTCGAGCCGGCGGCCCACGCGGGAGTGCTCAACGTGCCGGGAGGCTCAATCACCGAGATCGCTCGCCTCTCGCCCAACTTCCGGTCGCTGATCGGCCTCGCGTTGATCACTCGCTCGCCGTCGCTCTACAACGTCCCACCCGATCCGATCCTGCAGAACTTCGTCGAGAACGTCCCGCTGCGGAACCAGCCGATCCTCGTCGACACGGTGCCCGGAGCCTCGGCGATCCAGGAGTTCCTCGACCGGACGCAGTGGGCGCAGGAGTCGGGCGACCCGGTGGCGTACGCGCCGCACCTGCGCGCCGCGCCGCTCGCAGGCGAGTCGGCGAAGGCGGTGATCGTCCAGTTCGCCAAGGGCGACAAGACCGTCCCGAACCCGACGGCGTCGGCGCTCATCCGGGCAGGCAACCTGGCCGATCGGGCGACGTACTTCCGGAACGACCTCGCCTTCGCGACCGTCCCGGGCTACACGGTCAAGAACCCGCACACCTTCCTGACCAACCTGTTCGGCGCGGCGGCACCGTTCGCGGTGGCAGCGCAGCAGCAGTTGGCGATGTTCCTCGCGTCCGCCGGGACGGTGACCATCGATCCGGACGGAGCGGGGCCGCTGTTCGAGACACCGATCGCCGGTCCGCTGCCCGAGACGTTGAACTTCATCCCGTAGCGGAAGCGCGCCTGCTCATGTTCGAAGCGAAGGAGCCCGCGGCTGCGGGCTCCTTCGTGTAACCCACGGCTCGGTCGGTTCGACTCCGGCGCCGCTCCGCTTTAGAAGCCGTCGTCCAGAGAGGGGCACAATGACGTCGGTGGGACGGCACATTCGCCTGGCGATCTTCGGCGCCGGCATCGCAAGCGTTGTCGGGACTGCTCTCGTACCCGTCCTCTCGCCTTTCGCCCCGGTGCCGGCTGCGATCTGGTCGCTGAACATCGCAGCCGGTCTCTCTCTCGTCGTGATCGGGTTCGTCCTTTCGCTCAAGCGCCCAGATAACCAGGTCGGGCTCCTGCTCGGGATGGCCGGCATCGTGTTCTTCGCCTTTGCGCTCAGCTGGTTCTCGTCGCCGTTTCTCTGGACTCTGTCGACGCTTGGCATCGGCGTGTACCAGGCATTCCTCGCTCACGTAGTGATCGCATTTCCAGACGGCCGCCTGCGCTCGCGATTGGACCGGGCGGTCGCCGGCGTCATCTATCTCTGGGCGTTCGGCACGAACTTCGTCTTGCTCGCACTGTTCGATGCGCGCGATTACGGTCACCGCAATTGGCTGCGTAATTTGGTTTTGATCCACAGAGATCGGGCGTTGCGGGACGACCTGGTGTACGTCGTCGACAGAGGGACCCTCGTGCTGGGAGTCGTCGTCGTGGCGATCTTCGCTCGTCGGTGGCTGCGTGCCACGTCGCTCGAACGGCGGGCCTTCGCTCCGCTCGCGATTGCACTGGGAGCAACGCTCGCTGCATTCTTCCTTCGCTACGGGGCGGACGTAGCCAACGCGTCGGACCGAGTCCTGTCGACGCTCAACTACAGCCAGCCCGCCGTGCTGATCTTGCTGCCGATCGCCTCCCTGGCGGGCGTTGTCCGAAGCCAGACGGGCCGCGCGGCCGTCGGCGACCTGGTGATCGACATCCGCGGCGAAACGGAGCCTGAGGATTTGCGTGCGGCCGTAGCCCGTGCGCTCCGCGATCCGTCGCTCGAGCTGGCCTTCTGGAATCCGGGCGGCGGACTGTATGTCGATGCGGACGGTCGGCCGGTCGAGCTTCCGAGCGGCGATGCCGTCCGCAAGGCGACGCTGATCGACAGCACGGAGCGGCCCCTGGGTGCGCTCATCCACGACCGTGTGCTGGAGGAGACGGAGCCAAGGCTGCTCGCTGCCGTCTCGGCTGCCGTCAGACTCGGCCTCGACAACCAGCGTCTGTCGGAAGAAGTCAATCTCAGCCGCCAGCTTCCGCCGGGTCTCGTCGAGCGCTTGCGGCGAGACGGCCGAGGCATCGGCGATACGGAAACGCTCGAGGTGACAATTCTCATGTCCGACGTCCGCGGTTACTCGACGATCGCGGAGCACGCCGAACCCCACTCCCTCGCGGCGCAACTCAACGAGCACCGACAAGAAATGACTCGCTTGATCACCGCACACAGCGGCACCGTGATGCAGTTCGTGGGAGATGAGGTCTTCGCGGTGTTCGGCGCGCCCGTGGCAATGGCCGGCCATGCGGCCCAGGCGATCGCGGCCGCATACGAGATGCAAGCAGCGCAAGCGGTTATCAATGCGGGCTGGAGCGAGCAGACCATGTCGCCGTTTGGTCTCGGCATAGGACTCTCCACGGGCGAGGTGGCCGGGGCGCTGCTCGGGTCGGAACAACACGTCGAATACTCCGTCGTAGGCGACACGGTCAATCTCGCCCACCGCCTCCAACAATGGGCGCTCGCGGGCGACGTCGTGCTCAGCTCGAACACCTTCCTCGCTGCGGGAAGGCCGAGTGACGCGGAACCGCTCGAGCCGGCCGCAGTCAAGGGCCGGGAGGCGCTGGTCGCCGCCTACCGCATGCGGCCCGACACGACGGTTGCTAGGGCGCCGGCGCGGTGACGTGAGGCGCACGGGAACTCGGTGCGTTCGTCGTCGAGACCGGCGTGAGAAACGTGCTGTTAGACGGCGCGGCTGACTGCGATCGAGGCAACAACGAAGCCGTTGCGGCGCCGGATGCCGCGAGGGTGGCCAGCGCAACAACCGTCCGGAGCTTGCTCCTCGTGAAGACGGCTCGCGCCGGGACCTGAAGAGGCGTATTTGCCGGGAGGGGAAGTGCGTATGCGGAACGCATTGCTCACTAGACGGCCCGAGGGCGCCGTTTCTTCCGCTAACGCCGTTCGATGTGCTCGCCGTGTACAACGATGTTCACGAATCCGGTTCGCTGCAGCATCAGGAGCAACTCATTCCTGAAGTACAGGCCGATGTCCAACTGGTGGTCTTCTTAGGATTCCAGTCTTCCGTCGCGCGATCCCAGACCTCCTCTTCACCAGCTCGCTCGTCGACACACAGGCAGCGCGCCGGATCAGTTATCCAGCCGAAGCCATGGAGGCGGGTAACATCGGCGTCACGGGAATCGCACCGAGGCGTGGAGGCGTCAGATGGCGACGAAGAAACAGAAGAAGCGCGCGGCGGCTGCGGGCAAGGACATCCCCGGAACGCTAAAACCGAAGAAGAAGAAAAAGTCCTCGCGCGGGAAATAGGCGCTCGCATGGACTTCGCGACGGTTGCGATCGTCTTCGCCTTGGTCGTGTTCCTGCCCGCGATTCTGGTCGGCGGCATCTTCGTCTGGGCAGCGTTTAAGGATGGCCAGGAGGACAGGGCCCTGCAGAAGGTGCTCGGCATCCGTCGTCGCACACGGCTCGGGCGCTAGCGTCGGTCTACATGGAAAGCGATGCCCTCGATTCGGAAGGGCGGTTCGACGAGTACGCCCAGGAGGCGCTCGACTCGTTGCCGGCCGATCTGCTCGCGCAGATGTCGAACGTCGAGATCGTCGTCGAAGACGAGCCGCCGCCCGGCGAGCCGCTGCTCGGCCTCTACCAGGGCGTGCCGCTCACCCGGCGCGGCAGCTACTACGGCGGGGTCCTGCCCGACAAGATCACGATCTATCGCGGGCCGCTCGAGCGGCTCTACGGACACGACCCGGAGACGCTCCGGCGGGAGGTCAAGCGGGTCGTCCTCCATGAGGTCGCCCACCACTTCGGGATCAGCGACGAACGCCTGGTCGAGCTCGACCGCTACTAGCGTGGCCCGGTTCGTCGGACGGGAGAACGTCCGCAAGCGGCTCGCTCCGTTCGAGGGCGAGCAAGGCCGGACGAGCTATACGAACGGCGTGGCGCGGATCGAGCTTCCCGGGGAGTCCATCGTCGTGCGACCTCCGTTCGGGCTCCCGCATGAGCACGAGTACGACACGGTGCGTCTCGCGCCGCTCTTCGAAGCGCTGGCCGGCGACTACGTCGTCGCTGCGTTGCTCGTCCGCCTGGGCGGCTACGCGGTCGGCGTCTTCGAGGGCGAGCGCCTGGCCGCCTCGAAGGTCGGCTCGCGCTTCGTCAAGAACCGTCATAAGAAGGGCGGATCGTCTGCCAATCGCTTTCGCCGCCGCCGCGAGGAGCAAGCCCGCGCCTTGATCGACGAGGCGGCCGAGGTCGCCGTCCGCGTGCTCGAGCCCTGGCGCGGTCGCGTCGAGTTCGTCGCGCTCGGCGGGGATCGCGGTGCGATCAGGGACGTGCTCGCCGCGAGCCCGCGGCTCGGCTGGTTGGCGGAGCGCCAGCTCCCGCGTTTTTTCGACGTGCCGGAGCCGCGACAGCGCGAGCTCGAGCGGCTGCCGTACGACCTCTATTCGGCCGAGCTCACGACCGAGCCGACCCCGACGCGCTAGGCTCGCCTCGTGCAGAAGACGCACGCCGGCACCGGGACGCAGACGAAGTTCCTCCTCCAGGAATCGGAGCTCCCACGGCGCTGGTACAACATCCGCTCCGACATGCCCACGGCCCCGCAGCCCGTGCTGCATCCGGGCACCGGGCAGCCGGTCGGGCCGGACGATCTCTCACCGCTCTTCCCGATGGAGCTGATCGGCCAGGAGGTGAGCGAGGACGCCGAGATCGCCATCCCCGAGGAGGTACTCGACATCTACCGCCTCTGGCGGCCGACGCCGCTGTACCGCGCGCACCGGCTCGAGGCGGCGATCGGCACCCGCTCGCGCATCTTCTACAAGTACGAAGGCGTCAGCCCGGCGGGCAGCCACAAGCCCAACACTGCTGTCGCGCAGGCGTTCTACAACAAGCAGGAAGGCCGGACGCGCCTCTCGACGGAGACCGGCGCGGGCCAGTGGGGCAGCGCGCTCTCGTTCGCCTGCAAGCTGCTCGGGCTCGAGTGCAAGGTCTACATGGTTCGGATCTCGTACGACCAGAAGCCGTTCCGGCGCTCGCTGATCCAGGCCTGGGGTGCGGAGATCGTGGCGAGCCCGTCGCAGGAAACCAACTCGGGCCGTGCGATTCTCGAGGAGCACCCCGACTCGCCCGGCAGCCTCGGGATCGCGATCTCGGAGGCGGTCGAGGACGCGGCAGGACGCGAGGACACGGCCTATTCGCTCGGCAGCGTGCTGAACCACGTGCTCCTACACCAGACCGTGATCGGCCAGGAGGCGCTGGCGCAAATGGAGCTCGCGGACGCGTTCCCCGACGTCGTCATCGGCTGCGTCGGAGGCGGCTCGAACTTCGCCGGCCTCGCCTTCCCGTTCCTGCGGGAGAAGATCGCCGGTCGCGAGATCGACGTGCTCGCCTGCGAGCCCGCGGCCTGCCCCACGCTCACCCGTGGTCTCTTCGCGTACGACTTCGGCGACACGGCGCAGTTGACGCCGCTCGTGCCCATGCACACGCTCGGGCACGACTTCATCCCCGCCCCGATTCACGCGGGTGGGCTGCGCTACCACGGCGTCGCGCCGCTCATCTCACAGCTCGTGCTCGACGGACTGATCCGAGCGGAGGCGTACCTCCAGAACGACGTCTTCGCCTCCGCCGTCCTGTTCGCGGGCAGCGAGGGGATTCTGCCGGCGCCCGAGGCCTCGCACGCGATTCACGGTGCGTTGCAGACCGCGAAAGCGGCAGACGAAGCGGGCGAGGAGCGCACGATCCTCTTCAATCTCTCTGGCCACGGCCACTTCGACATGGCGGCGTACGACAACTACTTCGCCGGGAAGCTCGAGGACGTGGCCCTCGACGAGGACGAGATGCAGCGTGCGCTCGCCGCGCTCGAAGGGCTGCCGAGCCCAGCCTGAATGTCGGGCGAGAGCGACCGGAACGCCCAGATCATCGAGGAGTTTCGGTCGAACGAGGGCCGGGTCGGCGGCTACTTCGAGGGCAAGACGCTCCTGCTCCTGACGACGACGGGCGCGAAGACCGGCCGCCGGCACACCAATCCGGCGATCTACCTCAGGGACGGGGATCGCTACGTCGTCTTCGCGTCGAACGGCGGCGCCCCGAACAATCCCGGCTGGTACCACAACGTCCGCGCGAATCCCGACGTCCTGGTCGAGGTCGGCACCGAGTCGTTCCCCGCCACTGCGACGGTGCTCGAAGATCCGGAGCGCGGTGAGCTGTTCCGGCGGCAGGCGGATGGCGACCCGTCGTTCGACGGCTACCAGGCCGGGATGCACCGCGTGATGCCCGTCGTCGCGCTGACGCGGAGGACGACGTGAAAGAGCCGCTGGACTTCGCCCTCCTGACCCGGCTGCGCGATGTGCTGGGCGAGCAACCCGCCACCGAGAGCGAGCTCCGTGCGCTCGGCGAGCAAGCGGACGCCTGGGCTCGTACCGTGCAGGCCCAGACCGAGTCGTCCGAGCGCCGGCTCGAGGAGCTGGCCGCGGATCCTCGTGCGCCGCTGACCGAGATCGCCGACGAGCTGCGTCGCCTCGCGAAGCTGCGCCCGGCGCTGACCGAGATGACCGCGCTGCTCGGCGACCTCGAGACTCGAACGCGCGCGTTGAGGACGGCCTGGCTGGGAAATCCGCCGAAAGGCCCACAAGCACGCTCTGCCGGGTAGTACCCAACCGGGGGATGAAGCGGCGAGACCCCCGGGCTATGACTCGATACGTTGGACACTGCGGAAGTCCATTGGCGGCCTCTCGGGACCTTGCTCGTCGAGCGTGGTCTACTTTCGGCTGAGGAACTGGAGAACGCCCTCCAGGCGCAGCGGGAGACCGGCAAGCGGCTGGGAGAGATCCTCGTCGAGCGCGGCCTCGTCTCGCACCCGGCCCTGACCGACACGCTGGCGGGCCAGTACGGCATCGAGCTTACGAGCGAGAGCGGGTTCGGCACGGGCTTGCGCTCGCTGATCGAGCGGCGCCATGCCGCGGGCAGGCCCAACGTCCTCCCCACGACGTCCGGCGACGAGAGCACCGAGCACGACCTGGAAGCCTCTGACCTGGACGACGTCCTTCGTGCGCCCGGCGAGCTGATCGCGCTCGAGCCTCAACTGGAGGAGCACTGGGCGAGGCTCACCGCAGCCGAGGCCAAGGTTGCTGAGCGCGACGCGGCCGTCGAGGAGCTCGAGCACGAGCTTGCCGAGCTGGGGGCCGAGGCCGCCACGCAGACCAAGGCGCTCAACCGCCGTCTCGGCGCGCTCCGCAAGGAACTGGACGAGCGCGAGCGGAAAGCTGCGTCGCTGGAGCACGAGCTCGAGGTCGCGCGCGCCGCGCGAGAGCGCTTCAATGAGGAATCGCAAGCCCGCGTCGAGTCGTTTCAGGCAGAAGTGGCGCGTCTCCAGGCGGGACGCGAAACGGAGCAAACGCGAGGCCGGCAGCTGCGCGACGAGATCGACGCCGTCCGCGAAACCTTCGAGGAGCGGCAGGCTGAGCTCGACGCGCTACGCGCCGAGCTCGAGGCCGAGCGCGTACGCCGGGACGAATCCGAGCGCGAGCGAGACCAAGGGCAGGCGCGAGCTGAAGAGCTTCGCGGCGAGATCGACGAGCTTGGCCGAAAATTGGACGAGCGCCAAGGGGACCTCCGAACGCTGCAGGCCGAGCTAGACGCCGAGCGATCACGCGCCGGGACGCTGCAAGAAGAGCTGACCGGTCTGCACGGCGACGCCGACCAGCGGCTCGAAGATTTGCGCGAGCGCATCGAAGCGGCAGAGCGAGAGCGCGACCGTGAGCAGGCACGAGGCGAGAAGCTCCAGAACGAGGTTCGCTCGCTCCAGTCCGAGCTCGACGCCGAGCGAGCACGCGCCGCGTCGATGGCCGGTCTGCAAGGCGACGCCGACCAACGGCTCGAAGAAATGCGCGAGCGCGCCGAGACGGCGGAGGGAGAGCGCGACCGCGAACAGACACGAGGCCGGGAGCTGCACGACGAGGTTCGCTCGCTCCAGGCCGAGCTCGACAGCGAGCGCGCCGGCCGCGACGCGGCCGCGCAGGATCGCGAGACGCTCGTCGAGGGCCTGCGGGAGGAGGCGCAAGCGCTCCGCAGCGAACGCGATGCACTCGCAGGCGAGCTGACCGAAGCGCGCTCGGCGCGCGCCGAGGCGGCGGAGGCAGCGAGCCTGGCCGCGACGGCAGATTCAGACGGCGACGAGCAGCGACGCAGCGTCGAGACGCTCGCCGTCGTCCTCGACGAGATGCGCCGCGACCGCGACGCGGAGCGCAAAGACCATTCCGCAGCCGAGCGCCGGCTTGCGGAGCTCGAGCGCGAACGGGACGAACAAGCCCAGGAGCTTGCAGAGGCGCAGTTGATCGCCGCCAGGCACGAGGCACGCGTGGCCGAGCTCGAGGACGAGCTGCAGCGCCGGCTCGGCGAGCTTGGGTCGGCGCACGACGAACGCGGGAAGCTCGCCCAGCTCGTCAAGCAGCTCGGCGACGAGCAGACGGCCCGCCAGGGCCTACTCGCCGAGGCGACCGAGCGGGCCGACCGGCAGCGCCAACGCGCCGAAGAGTTGACCGAAGAAGCGGCGCGCCAGGTCGAGCAGGAGCGCGAGGAACGCGACCGCCTGGTCCCCCGGCTCGAGAAGCTGCAGCAGGAGGTAGCAGCGTCCGAGCAGCGACTCGCCACCGCGGCCATCCGAGTCCTCGGTGAGCGGCGAAAACAGGATGAGGAGCGGCGCCGCGCCGAAGCGGCCGAAGCAGCCGCCCGGCGGTACAAGCACCGGCTCAGCGAGCTCGAGCAGTCGAGCGCACCGATAACGCGGTAGCCTCGACGGTTCTGACCGTCCTCTACGTTCTCGACGTCTTCCCCACGCTCACGGAGACGTTCGTGCTCGCCGAGCTGCGCGAGCTCGTGCGCCAGGGAGTCGACGTCCGGATCGTCGCCCGGCGCCGCCCGGAGCCGAACGTGCCCCTCGGCGACGGCGCAGCGGAACTGCTCGAGCGGACGACGTACCTCGAGGGAGGCCTGCGCGCGATGGCCGCCTTGCTGGTGCGGAGCCCCGGCCGAACGCTCGGCGCGCTGGCCTGGGCAGCCCGGGCGCGCCCCTTCGAGCGCGGGAGCCTGCGCGCCTTCGTGGATGCCTGCGCCGTACGCAAGAAACAACGAGTTACAAGGCCAAAAAGTTGCGGAAAGCTCAGTGGTCCTCTACGGTGAGCATACGAGCCTGCGACGAGAGGAGGGAACGCGATGACGACTGTGCCTGCCGCTTCCTTCACCCGCGGGCCCGCCCGGCTCTAGCGCCGAAAGCGCCAGGAGCACCTCCTCGGAGCGGCGGCGTCCGCCCACCCCTTCCCGTACCGTGGACTTGAGGAGACATGCTCTTGAACGCACAACTCCAACGACTCGGTTGGAATCCGGAGCTCGAAGCGGAGTTCCAGCCCCATGCCGCAGCCGGCCTCGCCCCGGGCCGCGTCGCCGTCCAGCACCGCGGCGCCTACGGGCTCTACACCGGAGATCCAAGTAACAGTCTGTTACTAAGTGTCGAGGTGGCAGGACGGCTGCTGCATGCGGGCAACGCGGCCGACCTCCCCGCTGTGGGCGACTGGGTCGCGTATCAGCCGGTTCCCGGCGAGGACAAGGGAATCATCCAGGAGGTCCTTCCGCGCCGGACGAAGTTCTCGCGCAAGACCGCGCTGTCCGCGACCGAGGAGCAGGTCGTCGCCGCAAACGTCGACGTCGTCTTCCTCGTGATGGCGCTCACTCCGCACGACCTGAAGCCGCGGCGCCTCGAGCGCTACCTGACCATGGCCTGGGAGAGCGGCGCCGACCCCGTCATCGTGCTGACGAAGAAGGATCTCTGCGACGACCTGGAGGCGGCCCTCGCCGAGGTCGAGGCCGTCGCCTACGGCGTTCCGATCGAGGTCGTCTCCAACGTAACCGGGGAAGGCGTCGAGGAGCTGCGGAAGTACACGAGCGCGAACCGGACGATTGCACTGCTGGGCTCGTCGGGCGTCGGCAAGTCCACGCTCGTGAACCGGCTACTCGGCGAGGAGCGGCTCCCGACCAAGGAGATCCGCGAGTCCGACGGCCGCGGCCGGCACACGACGACGCACCGCGAGCTCGTCCCGCTGCCCGAAGGCGGCCTTGTCCTCGACACGCCCGGGATGCGCGAGCTCCAGCTGTGGAGCGCAGAAGAAGGCATCGGCGCCAGCTTCGGCGACGTGGAGGCCCTGATCGCGAAGTGCCGGTTCAACGACTGCGGGCACGACACCGAGCCGGGTTGCGCCGTGCGTGCGGCAATCGCGGATGGGAGCCTCCCCGCGGAGCGCTTCGAGAGCTACCAGAAGCTCCAGCGCGAGCTCGAGATGCTCGCGCGTCGGCAAGACAAGCGGGCGCAGTCCGACGAGCGCAAGGCGCGGGCGCGTTTCGCGCGCAGCCAGAGGAACAGCGTCTGGTAAGAAGGCCGGGTGCCGCTCGCGCACCTCGCAGCAGCCGCAGCCCTCGTCTGCCTCGACCCCGGCCACGGGACGCCGCCGGCTGTCGGGATCCAGCGTGAGCCGATCGGCCCCGGGTCGCGCGTCCTGAAGATCAAGGATGGAGGCGGTGCGGCCGGCGAGGCGGAGATCGTCCTCCGCGTGGCCTGGAAGACGCGCGCGCTCCTGCTGAAGCGCGGCTATCGCGTCGCGATGACCCGCACCGGGCCGACGTTCACCTACGGAACCGGCGGGAACGCAGCCCGCGCGAAGTTCTGCAACGACAGGCACGCGGCGCTGATGCTCCGCATCCACGCGGACGGCTCGACGAGCCCGGCTGCGAACGGGATCAAGACGCTGTATCCCGTCTACCGGCGCGGCTGGACCGACGACATCTACGCGCGCAGCCTGGCGGCGGCGCGGGCGGTCCAGCGCAGCATCGTGACCGCGACCGGCGCACGGGACCTGGGCTTGTTCCCGCGCAGCGACCTGACCGGCTTCAACTGGGCCGACGTGCCCTCGATCCTCGTCGAGACCGGCTTCACGTCGAACCCGGCGGAGCGCCGGAAGCTCGAGTCGGACCCGTACGAGTGGCGGCTCGCCCGCGGGCTCGTCGCCGGCGTGGCGCGGTTCGTCCGCCCCTGATCAGTCCGGGCGGGAGGAGCGCATCCGCTCGACCGCCGAGCGTCCGCTGTCGTGCACGGAGCGCCGCCGCGCCTCCGGATCGGAGACCGGCTCGGCCTCGTCCACCGGCGTCTCGGCACCCTCGAACTCGTCGCGCTCGTCCGCCAGCTCCCGGGCGTCGGCGAGCTTTGCGCGCAGCTCCTCGGCGCGCGGATCCGGTCCCGCCGGCTCGGGCTCGGGTTGGGCCGGAGGCGCGTGGACGGGAGCGGGAGGCGGCCGGCGGGTCAGCGCGCGGGCGAGAGCCACCGCGCCGAGCGCGGCGCCGCCGAGCCACGCAAGCCGGTTCGAGGCCAC
>JBDTZN010000001.1:0-95511 GCA_040005095.1 Thermoleophilia bacterium
CTCGACGTCAGGATGAGCAGGTCGGCGCGCGCCAGCTCGGTCACCGCGCGCTTGCCGGTGTGGTTCAGCGTCCCCGGCTCGAGCTCGATGTAGAAGGAGGCCGGGTCGAACTCGGGGAGGAGGAAGTAGATGTATGTGTCGGCGTAGTTCATTCGCCGGAGGTTGCGCGGGCCGACGAAGAGCTTGCTCCCGGCCGGCGCTGCGGCGCCCGCGGCGTCGACGATGCGCTGGACATCCGCGCGCGTCTCGCGGTCGGCGAGCGGGAAGCTGCGCCCGCCGTGCTCGACGTTCGCGCCTCGCATGGTCAGGGTGTTCAGCAGCGGGCCGAGTTCCCCCGACGCCTGGGCGCGGACGACCGCGAACCCCCCGGCGGCGATCGCGACCATCACCACGGCGGCCGCGACCTGCGACCTCGGCTCCAGGTGGCGCACAAGCGCGACGAGGACCGCCGGAAGCAAAACCAGCGAGAGGACGCATCCCGCGAGGATGTGCACCGCGTCGGGTCGCCCGAGCGTGTGCGGAAGCGTCGCGAGCGACGCGAGCCCCACCGCCAGCGAGACTCGGGAGCGCAGCACCGTCCCGGCGACGACGAGCACGACGCTCGCGACGACCGAAGCGGCGAGGAGGTTCCCTGGATAGGCGGTCAGATCCGGCAGCGGAAGCCTGCGTCCGGCGGTGCCGCGCGAGATGTCGCCCGCGACTTGCAGGATCCGCGACGGCCCGGCTGCGGCGAGGAGCGGCAGGTAGAGGCCGGCGGTAACTCCCGCGCCGAGGGCGATGCGCTTGCGCGAGACGCCGCCGCGCCACAGGAACGGCAAGGCGGCGAGCAAAACCGCGGGCGCGTAGTCGAACCGGATCAGCATGGTCGCGCCGGCAGCAACACCCGCGGCGAGCGCCAGCGCGCGGCTCTTACGCGCGTGGGCGGCGGCGAGCAACGCGACCGTCAGCGCGATCGCGGCCACGGCCTCCGACCCGGGCCAGGCCCAGATCTCGCCGGCGGGGACGAGGATCAAAAGCACGAGTCCGCTCGAGAGCAGCCCGGCCAGGCCGAACCGCCACGCGAGTGAAAGCAGCGCGGCGCAGAGCACGAGGCGAAAGGTCATTCCGACCATCCGCTCGGCGAAGACGCTCACGCCGAGCAGGCGAAACGCCAGCGCGACGAGGTACGGGTTCGCAGGCCCGTAGAACGTCTCGAAGTGCCGCCAGGGCAGATCGCCGCCAAGCACCCGCTCCCCGTAGACGAGCGGATCGCCCTCGTCCATCTCCGAGCCCGGAGCCGAGAAGGCGCGCACGCTGCGCGAGACGACAGCGACGAGGAAGAGCAGGCTCGCGGCGAGGCCGACGATCCGCGCGTAAGGCAGTGTGCGGAAGGACGGCCGGGCGAGCGCGAGCTCGGTCACGAGAGCTGCAACACCAGGATCGCGGCGACCGCGAACCCGACGACGCTCGCGAGCAGATGCCGATCGCCGATCAGCAGCCGGTCGGGCTCCTCGGTCAGCCCGCGCTGGTGGACGAGGAGGAGGTACCGCATCATCCCGAAGATCACGAACGGGATCGTGGCCATCATCCAGTGCGACGGGCGCGCCGCAAACGCGTAGATCCCGTAGGTCGTAATCGACGAAGCGGCGACGACGGTCAGCAGCTGGTCGACCAGCGGGAGCGGATAGTCGGCGAGCACGGCACGGGTGGGGGAGCTGACGAGCTCGGCCCGGCGCTTGGCGAAGCCGAGGAAAAGGGCAAGCAGGCCCGCGCAAAGCAAGAGCCACGGCGAGATCGGGACGTGCACGGCCTCGGCTCCGGCGGCCGCGCGGATCACGAAGAGCGTGGCGATTGCCATCACGTCGAGGAGGACGACCTTCTTGAGCGAGAGGGTGTACGCGGCCTGCAGGCTCAGGAAGCCCGCGGCGGCGACGAGGACGCGCCAGCTGAGCACCGAGGCTGCTCCGAGCGAGACGGCGGCCAGAGTGGCCGACGTGGCGAGCGCGAGGGAGGGAGCAACGGCGCCGGCGGCGATCGGGCGGTTGCGCTTGAGCGGGTGCAGCCGATCGGAGGCGGCGTCCCGGACGTCGTTGACGAGGTAGGCGGCGCTCGAGGCGGCGCAGAAGGCGAGGAAGGCGACCAGCGCCTGGAGCACGGCGTGCGGCTCGGAGACCTTGCCGGCGAAGACGAGGCCCGCCAGGACGAACAGATTCTTGACCCACTGACGCGGCCGCATAGCGACCAGCAAGCCGTGAGGAACACCGGGGACGGCGACCGGGGCTTCCGCGACGAGAAGGCGCGGCTCGAGAGCTTCCGCAGGGCGGCCCATGGGGAACCATCGGCTCCGTGGGTTTTCTGCTTTAGAAACCTTGTTTAGGGCGTGTACGCGGCTCCGTCCGCGAGGAACTTCGTGCCCGTGCCGAGCGGCGTGGCCGGCTTGTCTCCGCCCCACAGAATCAGCTCCCGCCCGGTCCAGACGGCTGCGGGGTCGAGGCGCCCTGGCAGAGGCGCCTGGGGCAGCTTCGACCAGCGGTCGCCTTTCGGGTCGTAGGCGAGCCCGTGAGCCGGAAACGCGGGCGGTGCGCCGTCGGCGTTGAGGCTCCCGCCCCAGACCAGGAGTCGCTTTCCCGTCCAGACGACGGCGGCTCCGGCGCGGCCAGACGGCATGGGAGCAAGGCGGCGCCAGCGGTTCGTCGCTGGGTTGTATGCAAAGCCGACCCGGGCGAGCGGCGCCGGCTTACCCGGGCGCGCGAGACCCGCGCCGCCGGCAACGAGCAGCTCGCGACCGTCCCACACCGCCGTCGCCCCACCGCGAGGCTCGGGCAAGGGCGCGATGCGGCGCCAGTGGTTGGTCGTGGGATTGTACGCCGCGGCCCTGGCGAGTCGAGCGGGCCACGGCTTGCCGTCCGGGTTGACTCCGCCCACGAAAATCACGAGCTCGTGCCCGGTCCATGCTCCCACTGGATGCTGGCTGCCGGCGAGCGGAGAGCGGGCGAGCTTGCGCCATGAGTTGGTCGCCGGCCGATAAACGGCGCCGTCGGAGAAGGCGTCGCCGCAGCAGCCGCCGCCCCAACTGATCAGCTCGCGTCCGGTCCAGACGACGAGTCCTCCAGCGTCCGTCGGCGCCTTCGGCAGGCTTCGCCACACGTTCGTCTTGGGGTCGAACGCTTTGCTCGGCCAGACCAGCATCTCCTTGCCCGTCCACACCGCCTTGTGATTGCCGAGGAACTCCCGGGGGCCGGGCGAGTCCGCGACCCGGCGCCAGGAATGCGTTGCGGGGTCGTACGCGTCGGCGACGTTGACCGCTTTGAGGAAGTTCCCATCGCGGGCTACGCCGCTCACGCCGTAGACCAGCATCTCGGTGCCGGTCCAGACGCTCGTCCGGCCGGCCTCGATCGCCACAGGCGCTGCGGGCAGGAGCTGCCAGCTCCCGCCGGGAAGGGCGACGGCGGCGGCGACAACGAGGGTGAGGAGCGGTCGAATCACGCTCTCAAGATGCCTGAGGCCGGTTAAGGCCCGGCAAAGCCTCGCCTAACGGTGGTGCGCGAGGTACTCCAAGAGGTCGCTGCGCGTCAAAACGCCAACCGGGCGCCCCTCGCGCGCCACGACGACCGCGTTCGTCCGCCCCGTCAACGTCGCGAACACCTCGTCGAGCGACTGCGCCGCGTCGATCGCCGCCAAAGGCGGCTGCATCGCGGCGACGACGTCCTCGTGCAGCGCATCGGGGTTCTTGAAGACCCGGTCGAGCAGGTCGCGATCCTGCAGCGAGCCGATCACGTCCGCGAGCGAGTCGACCTCGCCGTTTCGCACCACCGGAAGCTGCGAGATCGAGTACTGCTGCATCACGTCGATCGCCTCGCCGACCTTCTGCTGCGAGCCGATCGTGACGAGATCGGGGACGTCGGCTTCCTCCATGCGCTTCGAGCGCAGCACCTGATCCACGGTCGGGACGGGCGTGCGCCGCTCCGAGAAGCCGTGGTCGAGCATCCAGTTGTCGTCGTAGAACTTCGACAGGTACGAGCGGCCGCTGTCGGGGATCATCGTGAGGATCCGCGCCTCCGGTCCGAACCGGTCGGCGATCTGCAGCATCGCGGCGACCGAGGTGCCCCCTGAGCCGCCCGCGAGGATGCCCTCCTCCCGTGCGAGCCGTCGCGCGACGAGGAACGAATCGCGGTCGGAGACGCGCACCCACTCGTCCACCACGTCGGGGTTCATCGTCTTCGGCCAGGTGTCCTTGCCGATCCCCTCGACCAGATAGGGATGGAGATCCGTCTCGTCGCGGGCCGTGTAGACCGAGCCCTCGGGGTCCGCGCCCACGATCAGGACATCCGGGTTCCGCTCCTTCCAGTACTTGCCGACGCCGGAGATCGTCCCGCCGGTTCCGACCGAGATCACGAGCGCGTCGATCTCGCCGCCGGTCTCCTCCCAGAGCTCCGGGCCAGTGCCCTCATAGTGCGCGGTCGGGTTCGCCATGTTCGAGTACTGGTCGGGCTTGAAGGCACCGGGAATCTCTTCGGCGAGCCGGTCCGAGACCGAGTAGTAGCTCTCGGGCGAGTCGTGCTCGACCGCGGTCGGGCAGATCACGACCTCGGCGCCGTAAGCCCGGAGCAGCGCGATCTTCTCCTGGCTCATCTTGTCGGGCATGACGAAGATGCACCGGTAGCCCTTGATCGCCGCCGCGATCGCCAGGCCGACGCCGGTGTTTCCCGACGTGGGCTCGACGATGGTGCCGCCTGGCTTCAGCTTTCCGTCGCGCTCGGCGTCTTCGATCAGCGGTAGCCCGATGCGGTCCTTGAGCGAGCCGCCCGGCTCCAGGTACTCGAGTTTGGCGAGGAGCACCGGGCCCCCCAGCTTCGCGAGTTTCTGGAGGCGGACGATCGGTGTGCCGCCGACGAGCTCCAGCACGGTCGGGTAGTCGCGCGGCATGCGAAGGGAACTGTAGTTCAGGGAATGCCGGCTGAGCACGTCACGTTGCGGATCGCATGAACATCACAGTCATAGGCAGAGGGAATGTAGGCGGCGGCCTCGCCGCTCGCTGGAGCAAGGCAGGTCACGAAGTGCAGGAGCTCGGGCAGGACGGTGGTGACGCCTCGAATGCGGACGCCGTGCTCGTCGCGGTTCCATCCGGCGCGATCGGGGATGCGCTCGGGAAAGTGACGGGACTCGAGGGCAAGGTCGTGATCGACGCGACCAATGCGTTCGGCGGTCGCAACGACGAGTTCCCGTCGCTCGCGCACGAGGTCAAGTCGCACACGAACGGGCCGGTCGCGAAGGCGTTCAACCTGAACTTCGCGAAGCACTACGACAAGATCGACGCGCAGCCGGAGCGGCCGGGGAACCTGTACGCGGCCGACGACGAAGCCCGCGACGTGGTGGAGCGGCTTTCCCGCGACGCCGGCTACGACCCCGTCTACGCGGGCGGGCTCGACAGCGCGCGGGCGCTCGAGGACTTCCTCGGCCCGTTCTTCGCGTCGGATCAGGGCTTCTATCGCTTCTGGAAGCCCGAGTGACCGGCGGCTAGCCCTCCGCCGCCAGCAGCCGGAGGTCCCGAACATGCTGCGGAGGCAGGTCGTACCCGGTGTGGGCGCGACGCTGCTCCTCGCGTGAGAGGCAGCGAACCCGTTGGCCGCCGACGAGACCCTCGCCGCGCAGCCCATCGGCGGTGAACTCGTACGGGGAGTTCCAGAGCATCTCCACCTCGCCGGTCTCCGCCTGGCGCACGACGTGAACGTCAAACTCGCGGCCGGCGGGGTCCCCGCAGACGAACGCCGTTGGCTGCTCGTCGTGCTTCGTCCACGCGTCGTCGTGGACCCACCGACACTCGTCGTCCCACAGGTATTTGAAGTCGAACCCGAGTTCGTCGAGCCGTGCACGGAGCCGTTCGAGGCTCGCTACCTCGACGAGCAGATCAACGTCGTGATGCGGGCGCGTCTGCCTGCCGAGGAGCGCGTCGACGCCCCATCCGCCCATGAGCCAGACCCGGACGCCGTTCGCTTGGAGGTCGCGGTAGAGCGCGACTACGTCTGCCGGAAGCACAGTGTCCGCGCACGTCGCTTTCCTAGGCCGCGGCTACGGGAGTGGCTTCGCCCTCCGGGATGTCCTCCTTGTGGATCAGAGCAAGCGCCGCGAGGCAGCCTACGAACGCGATCACGGTCGTGACGTAGAACGCCCAGTGGAAGCCGCCGGTGAGCGCAACGGGTTGCGTGTCACCCGACTTGAGCAAGGTCTTCAAGTGGCTCGTGTAGACCGTTGAGGCCACGGCGACGCCGATCGCGCCGCCGACCTGCTGCGACGTATTGATCAGGCCTGACGCGAGTCCGGCCTCGTACGGCGCCACGCCGGCGAGCGCGGCGATCGTCACCGGGATGAACGCGAACGCGAGTCCGATCCCGGCGATGAAGAACCACGGCATCAGGTCGCCCAGGTAGTGCCCCTGCACCGGCAGGTGCGTGTAGCGAAGCTGCGAGATCGTGAGCAGCAGCATGCCGGTTGCGAGGATCGGCTTGACGCCGACGCGGGTGACGAGCATCTGCGCGATCCCCGCCACCACCACCACGGTGCCGGCCGTCGCGAGGAATCCGACTCCGGTCTGGAGGGCGGAGTAACCCAGGACCTGCTGCATGTAGAAGGTCAGCAAGAAGAACATCGCGAACAGGCTGCCCGCGAGCAGGAAGCCGACGACGTTCGCACCGGCCAGCGTGCGCAGCCGGAAGATCCCGAGGCGCAGGAGTGGCGCTTTAACGTGCGATTCCAGCCAGATGAAGATCCCCGCCAGCACGACGGAAACGACGAGCAGCCCGATCGTGCGGGCCGAGGCCCAGCCCACGAACGGCGCCCTCGAGATCGCGTACACGAGGATGATCAGCGCGGTCGTGATCGTCACGGCTCCCGCGGTGTCGTAGCTGCGGTGCTCGACGTCGGCGGTGCTCTCGCGCACGAAGCGCGTCGTCAGGATCAGCACCAGCGCGCCGACCGGCACGTTGACGAAGAAGATCCATTCCCAGCCGAGGTACTTGGTGAGGACGCCGCCGAGCAGCACGCCGAACGCCGCGCCGCTACCGGCCACCGCGCCCGACACGCCCAACGCCTTGTTCCGCTCCGCGCCTTCCTCGAAGGTGGTCGAGATGATCGCCAGCACGGCCGGAGAGATGAGCGCCGCGCCGAGGCCCTGGACGCCGCGCGCGACGATCAGCATCGCCTCGTTCTGGGCCAGGCCGCAGGTGAGCGAGGCGAGCGTGAAGAGGCCCGTCCCGATCATGAAGATGCGCCGCCGCCCGAGCAGGTCGCCGATCCGCCCGCCGAGGAGGAGGAACCCGCCGAAGGTCAGCGAGTAGGCGGTGATCACCCACTGCAGGTTGGGCTGCGAGAAGTGGAGCGAGGTCTTGATCGTCGGCAGCGCGACGTTGACGATCGCCACGTCCAGGACGGTCATGAAAAACGCCGAGCAGATGAGCGCGAGCGCCTTCCAGCGTCGTGGATCGGGTGCGGTCACTGCCATGTGCTCCTCCTCGCCGTTTGGTTAGGTCGTGTTAACGCTGCAGAGTGCGCGAGTATTTCAATCGTGGACCTCGTCGCTGCCTGGAACGAGCTCGGCGGAGCCTGGCGGCGCACCTTCGAGCTCGCGTGGGAGGCGCACGGCCGCGGCACGATTCCCGTCGGCGCGGTGATCGCCGCACCCGACGGCGAGATCGTGGCCGAGGGACGCAATCGCATCTTCGAGAACCACGCGCCGGCGGGAGAGCTCGCGGGCACGCGCCTGGCGCACGCGGAGGTGAACGCGCTTGCGCACCTCGACCTGTCGCGACGCTGGGAGGATCACACGCTCTACACGTCGCTCGAGCCGTGCGTGCTCTGCGTCGGCGCCGCGCTGCTCTCGACGATCGGCGGGATCCGCTATGCGTCGATCGACGTCGTCGGCGGCGGCTTCACGACGCGGTCGCTGTCGCTCGACCGCAAGCACAGCGCGCCGGTGGAACGCCAAGGCCCGCTGGACGGACCGATGGCGCTGCTCAGCGAAGCGTTGCTGGCCGCGTTCTTCGTCCGCAACCTCCCCGAGAGCCCGCCGTTCGGGACGCTTCGCACACAGCGGCCACAGGTCGTCGAGCTCGGCGCGGAGCTCGACCGCCGCGGCTCGGAGGACTCCGCGCGCGCCGATACGCCGCTTGCTGAGTTCCTGCCGCGCATCGCCGACCTGTTCTAGCCGGTCAGTGCCGGAAGTGCCGGCGGCCGCTGAAGACCATCGTCGCGCCGGCCGCCTCCACCGCGGCGATCACCTCGGGGTCGCGCTTCGAGCCGCCGGGCTGGATCAGCGCGGTGACGCCGGCGTCGATGGCGGCCTGCGGGCCGTCCGCGAACGGGAAGAAGGCATCGGACGCGAGCGCCGCGCCGGTCAGGTCGTGGCCGTGCTCGCGTGCTTTCTCGATCGCGATCTTCACCGAGTCGATGCGGCTCGTCTGCCCGCCGCCGATCCCGATCGTCTGCAAGTCCTTGGCGATCACGATCGCGTTCGACGTCACGTGCTTGCAGACGCGCCATGCGAAGAGCAGGTCGCCCCAGCACTCCTCGGACGGGCTGCCCGCCACGACCTTCATCCCTTCGCGGTCGTCGACGTCGAAGTCGCGGTCCTGGACGAGCAGCCCGCCGACGACGCGCTTGTAGTCGCGCTCGGCAGCGTCGAAGCCGCGCCGCTCGCGGTCGGCGAGGATGCGGACGTCCTTCTTGCGCTGCAGCGCCTCGAGCGCGGCCGGGTCGTACTCGGGCGCGAGCAGCACGTCGACGAACCGTTCCGCAAGCCGCTCGCCGAGCTCTGCGCTCACGGGACGGTTGAGGACGCAGACCATCCCGAACGCTGACAGAGGGTCGGCGGCGAGCGCCCGGTCGTACGCCTCCTCGATCGTCGTCCCGACCGCGACGCCGCACGGGTTCGCGTGCTTGACGATCACGCACGCCGGCACCGTGAACTCGCGCAGGCAGAGCTCGGCGGCCGAGAGGTCGTAGAGGTTGATCAGCGAGAGGTCGCGCCCGTGCAGCTGGTCGACGCGCGAGAGCAGGTGCCGGCGGGCGCCGTCCTCCGCGTAGTACGCCGCGCGCTGGTGCGGGTTCTCGCCGTATGCGAGGTCGAGCACCTTCGTGAACGACGCGATCAACGTTTCGGGAAAGGTCTCGGCGTCGGTGAACCAGCGCGCGATCGCCGCCTCGTAGCGCGCCGTGGCCGCAAACGCCTCGGCGGCGAGGCGCCGGCGCGTGTCCAGCCCGAGCTCGCCGTGCTCGCGCAGCTCGGCGAGCACCGGCTCGTATCGGCCGGGACTGCTGAGGGCCGCCACGTGGGCGAAGTTCTTCGCCGCCCCGCGGAGCATCGAAGGGCCTCCGATGTCGATCATCTCGACCGCGTCGGCCTCGGTCACGCCGCGCCGCGCGGCGACCTGCTCGAACGGATAGAGGTTGACGCAGACGAGGTCGAACGGCTCGATCTCGTGCTCGTCGAGCGTGCTCACGTCCTCGGGCAGATCGCGGCGGGCGAGGATCCCCGCGTGGATGCGGGGATGCAGCGTCTTCACACGGCCGCCGAGCATCTCCGGCGACGCAGTGACCTCCTCGACCGGCGTAACCGGGAGCCCGAGCTCCTCGAGGTGCCCAGCGGTCTTGCCGCTCGCGACGAGTTCCCAGCCGAGCTCGGCCAAGCCGCGCGCCAGCTCGTCCAGACCTGTCTTGTCCCAAACGGAGATCAGCGCTCGCACAGCGTCCTGACGGCGGCGGGGAGGAGGCGGTGCTCGACTGCTTGCACGCGCTCGCGCAGCGTGTCGGGCGTGTCGCCGGGGTGGACAGGCACTCGCTCCGCAGCGATCACCGCTCCGGTGTCGATTCCGGCGTCGACGTAGTGGACCGTCGCGGCGGTCTCGGGCACGCCCGCAGCGAGCACGTCCTCGATCGGGTTCTTGCCGGGGAAGTCCGGGAGCGGGGCGGAGTGCGTGTTGACGATCCGTCCCGGGAAGCGGTCGAGGAACGGCTTCGTCAGCAGGCGCATGTAGCCTGCACAGACAACGAGGTCGACGCCGCGTTCGGCGAGGAAGTCCGCCATCGCCACGTCGCGCGCCTCGCGGCTCTCGAACTCGGTCTCCGGAAACGCGCCGGCCTCGATCCCGGCTGCGACCGCACGGTCGAGCGCCTTCGCCTTCGTGTTGTTCGAGGCGACTGCGACGATCGGCAAGCCCGCGCCGAGGAGAGCCTGCAGATTCGTACCCTCGCCTGAGACGAGCACGCCGATCGCGCGTCCCTGGCCGGCTCCCCCTCCCGGCGGGCGGAGCCCGCCTCCGGCTGAGCCTGCCGCCGCTGACAGCACGCTGCTCTCCGGGTCCGTGTTGCTCACACTGTCCCCTCCGGCATCGCACCGCCAGCGGCGGCCCAAGAACACGCGATGCTCACTCGATCCGTCCGATCTCGAGCTCGCCCGGCTCGGGCTCGGCGACGACCGCGCAGTAGCCGATGCCGAGGTTGAAGACACGGCGCAGCTCGTCCTCCTCGACGTGTCGCGCGAGCCACTGGAACACGGGTGGCCGCTCCCAAGCATCCCAGTTGAGGGCCGCGCGCATTCCCTTCGGGACGACTCGCGAGAGGTTCCCTTCGATCCCGCCGCCGGTCACGTGCGCGAACACCCGTGCGCGGCCACGGAGCCGGCGCACGTCGTCGAGGTAGAGCCGCGTCGGCGCGAGCAGGTCGGCGCCGTCGTAGTCCTCCTGCTCGAGCACGCGGCGCACGAGGGTGAAGCCGTTCGCGTGGACTCCGGCGGAGGGGAAGCCGACGACCGTGTCGCCCCGCTCGACGCCGGAGCCGTCGATCAGCGCGTCGCCGTCGACGATCCCGACGCAGGTCGCGGCGAAGTCGAGCTGGCCCTCGCGATAGACGCCCGGCAGCTCGGCGGTCTCGCCGCCGATCAGCGCGACACCGGCGGCGCGGCACACCTCCGCCGCGCCCTCGACGAGCTCTGCGACCTCCTCGAGCTCGATTGCGTTCGCCGCCACGTAGTCCAGGAGAATCAGGGGCTCGGCGCCGACGGTGATCACGTCGTTGATGCAGTGGGCGGCCATGTCCTGGCCGCAGAGGCGCAGCGCCCCGCGCGGCTTGGCGACGATCGGCTTCGTCCCGATCGAGTCGGTCGACGCGGCGAGATAGCGGCCGTCACCGAGGGGGTGCAGTCCCGCGAAAGCGCCGAACTCCCGCGCTCCGGTCGACTCGACCGCGGCGCGCAGCCGGTCGACGATCGCGCCGGCGGTGGCGAGCGACACGCCGGCCGACTCGTACGTCTGCTCTCTCTTGCTCAGGAGAGCGAGTGTAGAGGCATTGTCAGATGAAGAGCTCGCCGTGGAGCTCAGGCCGGCCCTGAGGCCCTCCGGGGACGAACTTCACCTTCGCGTCGCCAATGTCGAGCGTGCCGTCGTGTGCCTCCAGCCCGAGGATCTGCGCGACTGCGGCGGCTTTCGCGGCCGGGTCGTCGGTCTTGAGCTCGAGCTCGGCGAGGCGCAACTCGTTGTCGTGCGTGAGCAGGTCGTCGATCCAGTCGCGCGGCGGATGCAGCTCGAGCCGGAACCCCGAGGCGGTGGACACGAACGTGCGCCTGCCCCCGTGCGACTGGATCCTCAGCTCGGCGGCGATCGCGCGCTCGATCGCCTCGTCGAACGTTTCCTCGTCGAGCGCGAGTCCGAAGTGGTCGACGCGCGGAAGCCGCCACTGGCCCGGCTGCACGACGACGTTCACCGCGCCGCGCTCGAGCTCCGAGAGCCGCAGCTTGAAGTCCATCGCGTCGAGCTCGGGCCAGCCGAGCCCCGCGTCGTAGGAGATCGTGTCGTCGCCCACGCGGCCGTACCGCGCTACGAGCTCGAACGCCAGCTTGCCGAGGTACCGCGCCTCGACCTCGCGCACGACGCTCGTGACGAGGTGGTAGTGAAAGAGCCGCACGGCGGCGAGTCTAGTTCTCGCATCGGGCGGGAATAGGCCCGTGTCAACATCTCCGACCGAGGAGCTCCAATGTCCGTCCCGCCCTCAGATCCGAACGCTCCGACGCAGCACCAGGAACAGCCGGGGTACGGCTACCGGCCCGGGCCCGTGCAGGGGAATCCGTTCGCCATGCTGCCCACGCCGGGAAATGCCGAGCTCTTGGTCTATCTCCTCGCGCTGCTCGTGGCGGCAGTCGTCGCGCTCGCGAGCGATCGCGTGGACGCGCCGGCCTGGATGGAGTTCTTCAAGTGGACGACCGCCGCGTACCTGATCTCACGCGGGATCGCGAAGGCCAGCCGCGTTTTCGAGCATTAACGCCTGCTGATACAGCCGAGCACGGCAATCGTCGCCGTGTTGTTGGTCTCGTTCGACTCGGTCACTTGATTGCCGCTGTCCGCAACCGCGGTGACGGAACCGACTCGGCAGAAGAAGTTCACGGTTGCGGACGATCCCGCCGGGAGGCCCGCGATCTGGAACTGCGAGGGGCCACCGGCCGTCGTGATCGTGACCACGAAGGAGCCCGCTGCGGCAGTTCCGGTGTTCTTCACCGTCGCGCTGTCCTTCGTCAGGTCGGAGATCACGAGATCCGGTCGCCCTGGCGTCGTCGTGGTCGTGCCGGTGCTGGTCGTCGTCGAGGTCGACGTCGACGTTTGCGTCGGGCTGACGTCGAATCCGCAGGCCGGTGACTGCGCTCCGTCGAGCTTCGTGTTCCCGCGCCAGAACGCGAGGACGCTGTACGAGCCAGGCCCGCGGGGAGTGAATGAACCGCTGAAGTTGCCCGTCGGATCCGTCGCCGCCTCGCGCACCTCGACCGAGCCGTCCGGAGATGCGATCGCGACCCGCACGTGTGCACTACCGACCGCCGGCGCCAGCGTCCCGGAGTACGGGAACGCCTGGCCGGTAGACCCCGCCTTTCGGCAGCCAAGCGTCAGGCTCGAGCTCGCGCGCGCGAGCGCCACGCGGTCGAGCGGAAGCAGCTTGGCCTTCCCTTTCAGCTTCATGAGCGTGATCGCGGTGCCGGGGTCGAGCGAGCCCTTCAGCTTGACGGTGAACCTGATCGTTTCGCCCTTGCCGAAGTTGAAGGGGATTCGCGCGAGGACGCACTGCGTGGCTCGGCCACCGGCCCTGCACTTGCGCGCGAGCGTCTCGATCCCGAGCAGTCCCTTGCACCTGCCCGGGCCGAGGCACGTACCGCTCACCTTGGCCTTCTTCGTCGAGGGGTCGATCTCGACGGGCGGGAACCAGACCCGGGGCAGCTTGGTCACTCCGCAAAGCGGCAGTGCGCCGCTCGGATGGATCCGGACGACCTCGTTCTTCCCCTTGTTTGCGACATAGGCGTCGGTGCAGCCGACCCCGACTCCGCGCGGAGAGGAGAGTCCCGCGGTCGTCACGGTCGCGAGGACCTTGTCCAGCGACGACGACAGCTCGACCATCGCGTTCGCGTCGTCGGCGCTCACCCAGACGTCGCCGGTCGATGGGTTGACGCCGACGCCGTAGATCTCCCCGGGCAAGCCCGTGTAGCCCGTCGTGAGGAGCTCGCCGCCGGGGCTGTACTTGCGGATCGCGCCCCAGTTCTGGACGACGTAGACGTTGCCGGCCGGGTCGATCGCGAGATCGAGCCCGCCAGGAAAGATCTCGGTGGTCGAGATCGGCCAACTCTTGATCAGCGTGCCGGTGGCCGAGTACTTGCGAACCTCCGAGCCGTTCGCAACGACGTAGACGAAGCCGTCCTTGACCGCGATACCGTGGGGATTCGGAACCGACTACTGCGGGCCTGTGCCGGCGATCAGCGTCAAGTGCTGGACGCGTCCTCCGGCGCTCGACCGAGAAACGTAAATGCCGGTCGAATCGACCGCGAGGTACTGCACCGAGGAGGACGGGTTGGAACCGATGAACTTCCCGTCCCGCGTGAACCACTGGATTCGGCCGGGCGTGGTGTCGGAGGCGTAGACGGTTCCCGTGGGTCCGACTGCGACATCGAGGACGTTCGTGAACTGTCCGTCTTCGAACCCGGGGCTCCCCCAACGAGTCACGTCGAAGCCGGCGAGCCCCGCCGCGACCCACACCAGCGCCGCGAAGGCGCAGAGGGCGACCGCGCGATATCTCCAATGGGTCGCCACGCCCGCCTGACTCTACGACCGGTGACGCAGGATGTCCACGCCTTGCAGTCCTATGCCTTGACAGCTTCGAAGCGGAGCTTCGCGGCCTCGTCGGGCACGGGCGTCGGGTATTCACGCGTCAGGCACGCGCGGCACAACGCCGACGCGGGCCGGCGCGTGGATGCCTGGAGACCGTCGAGCGACAGGTAGGCGAGCGTCGTCGCGCCGATGAGCTCCTGCACCTCCTCGACGGTGCGAGCCGATGCGACGAGCTCGTCCGGATCGGCCAGGTCGATGCCGTAGTAGCACTGGTCGATCACCGGGGGCGACGAGATGCGGACGTGCACCTCGGCGGCGCCCGCCTCGAAGAGCATCGCGACGATCTGGCGCGTCGTGTTGCCGCGCACGATCGAGTCGTCGATCACGACCACGCGCTTCCCGGCCACCTCGGCGAGCGGGTTGAACTTCATCCGGATCCCCTGCTCGCGCATCGTCTGGTCGGGCTGAATGAACGTGCGGCCGACATAGCGGTTCTTGATCAGGCCCTCGCTGAACGGGATCCCGCTGGCGCGCGAGAAGCCGATCGCCGCAGGCGTGCCCGAGTCGGGGATCGGCAAGACGAGATCGGCCTCGACCGGCGACTCCTCCGCGAGCCGCTCACCCATGCGCACGCGCGCGCCGTGCACCTCGACGCCCGCGAGTCGCGAGTCGGGCCGCGCGAGATAGAAGAACTCGAAGATGCAGAGCGCGCCCGAGGCGGCCGGCTCGATCGCCTGGGTGATGCTGCAGCCTTCCTCGTCGACGATTGCGAGCTCACCGGGCTGCAGCTCGCGGATGAGCTCCGCGCCGACCAGGTCGAGCGCGCAGGTCTCGGAGGCGATGACGAAGTCCTCGCCGAGCTTGCCCAGGCAGATCGGGCGGAACCCGTGTGCGTCCCGGAAGCCGACCAGCTTGCCCTCGGAGAGCGCGACCACCGAGAACGCGCCCTCGAGCCGGGCCATCGCGCTCGCGACGGCCTCCTCGAGCGGCGCGGGATCGTTGGCGATCAGCGCGCCGATCACCTCGGTGTCGGACGTCGCGCCGAGCCGCATCCCGCGCGCGCGCAACTCCTCGCGCAGCGCGGCGGCGTTCGTGAGGTTGCCGTTGTGCCCCAGCGCGACGGTTCGCGCCGTACCGTGCTGGACGAGCGGCTGCGCGTTCGACCAGTGCGTCGAGCCGGTCGTCGAGTAGCGCGTGTGTCCGATCGCGATCTCGCCGTGGAGGCCGCGCAACTTCTGCTCGTCGAACACCTGGGTCACGAGGCCCATGTCCCGCAGGGCCGTGACGCGGCCGCGATCCGAGACAGCGATTCCCGCCGACTCCTGCCCGCGGTGCTGCAGCGCGAAGAGCCCGAAGTAGGTGACGCGCGCGACGTCGCGCTCGGCCGACCGGATCCCGAAGACGCCGCACATCAGGTCTCCCAAGCCTCCTGAATCCGCGCGAGCTCGACGCCACAGATCGAGTCGCCGCCGACCTCGCCGATCGCCTTGAGCGGCACACCTTTGATCCGGCGCGCCACGTCGGGAGGGGCGGCGAGGATGGCCTGCCCGCCGCCTTCACCGAAGAGCGAGAGTGGATCCTCCGGGAGGTCGAGCTTCGCGCCGACGCCGCTCCAGAGCGCCGCCTCTGCCAGCGCAACCGCGAGACCGCCGCCAGACACGTCGTGCACGACCGAGCAGCGTGGCGCGATGTTCCAGAGGAAACGGGTGAGCAGGGCGTCGGCGTCGAGGTCGGCGCGGGCGGGGCGCCCTTCGAGCCGCCCGTAGAGCAGCTGGAAGGCCGAGCCGTCGAGCATCAGCCGAGGCTCGCCGGCGAGGAGCACGACGTCTCCCTCCCGCCAGCCCTTCGGCACCTCGCGCACGTCGCGCACGAGCCCGACGCACCCGACGACCGGCGTCGGATGGATCGGGCGCCCGTCGGTCTCGTTGTAGAGCGACACGTTCCCGGAGACGACCGGGATGCCGAGCGCGACGGCTGCGTCGGCCATGCCTGCAATCGACTGCTCGAGCTCCCACGCGACCTCGCCCTTCTCGGGGTTCCCGAAGTTCAGACAGTCCGTGAGGCCGAGCGGCTCGCCGCCGGCGCACGCGACGTTGCGCGCTGCCTCGAGCACCGCCCGCGCCCCACCGGTGTATGGGTCGAGCCGACCCACCCCGCCCGTCCCGTCCAGTGAGACCGCCAGGCCGCGCAGGGACGGCCGCAGCCGCAGGATCGCCGCGTCGAGCCCTGGACGGCGAACCGTGCGCGAGCCGACGAGGTGGTCGTACTGGCGGTAGATCCACGCGCGGCTGCGGAGGTTCGGCGACGCCAGCAGGCCGAGCAGCGCGTCTTCGGTGGACACGTCAACGCGGTGGAGTGCCGGCTCGGCAGTCTGCCGCGGCTCCGGCTGGATCCTGTAGCGCGGCGCCTCCTCGGTCAGCAGCTCAGCGGGGATCTCGGCGAGCGTCTCGTCGCGGAAGTACGCGCGCAGCTCGCCGGTGTCGGTCACCTCGCCGATGCGTGCGTGGTGCAGTTCCCAGCGGTCGAAGATCGCCTCGACGGCCTCGAGCATCGTTGGCCGCACGACGGCGACCATTCGCTCCTGCGACTCGGAGATCATGATCTCCCACGGCTCCATTTCGTCCTCGCGGAGCGGCACGCGGTCGAGGTGCACGTCGATTCCGGCGCCGTCGCGCGCCATCTCGGCGAGCGAGGAGGCGAGGCCGGCCGCGCCGCAGTCCTGCAGCGACTCGACGAGGCCGCTCTCGGTCAGCTCGAGCGAGACCTCGATCAGCTTCTTCCCCATGAACGGGTCGCCGACCTGGACGGAGGGCCGCTTCTCGTCGGAACCCTCACCGAGCTCCTGAGAGGCGAGCACGCTCGCGCCGCCGATCCCGTCGCGGCCGGTCGTCGCGCCGTAGAGGACGACGACGTTCCCGGGCCCGCTCGCGCGTGCCCGTGTGAGCCGGTCGGTATCGACGAGCCCGACGCACATCGCGTTGACGAGGCAGTTGTCCGCGTAGGCCTCGTCGAAGACGGCCTCGCCGCCGACGGTCGGCACGCCGACGCAGTTGCCGTAGTGCCCGATCCCCGCGACCGCGCGGTCGAACTGCCAGCCCGGCTCGCCGAAGCGGAGCCCGTCGAGCAGCGCGATCGGCCGCGCGCCCATGGCGACGATGTCGCGCAGGATCCCGCCCACCCCGGTCGCGGCGCCCTGGAACGGCTCGACCGCGGACGGATGGTTGTGGCTCTCGACCTTGAACGCAACCGCCTCGCCGTCGCCGAGGTCGAGCACTCCCGCGTTCTCTCCCGGTCCCTGGAGAACGCGCTCGCCCGCCGAGGGCAGGCGCTTCAGGAGCAGCGCCGAGTGCTTGTACCCGCAGTGCTCCGACCAGAGCAACGAGAAGACGGCGAGCTCGAAGTGGTTCGGATCGCGGCCGAGCAACTCCTGGATTCGCGCCAGCTCCCCGTCCGTGAGTCCAAGGGCGCGATGGAGTGGCTGCTCGGCGACCGAAGCCAAGGGTCGAGTGTATCGACGGCACTTGATGCCGCTCGACTGCGAGACTCCGCGCTCGTGACGCGGCTCCGAGAGCTTCCGCCCTGGGCGGTCCTGACAGGTCTGGTGGCGGTGTCGACCGCGCTCCGGATCTCGGGCGGCACGCTGATTCCGGCCCCCTGGTACACGCCCGACGAGATGATCTACGGCCTGCTCGGCCGGAGCCTCTGGACGACCGGCCACCTCGACATCCTCGGCGATCGCAGCCCGTTCTACGGACTCGTCTACCCCGCGTTCGTCGGCCCCTGGCTGAGCCTCCATGACGCGAAGCTCGGGTACGAGCTCCTCAAAGCGTGCCAGGCACTGGTCATGTCCCTGACGGCCGTGCCGGTGTACCTCTGGGCCCGACGGTTGATGCGACCCGGTTGGGCGCTCGTCGCCGGAGCGCTGAGCCTCGCCGTGCCCGGGCTCGCGTTCAGCGGCTTCGTCATGACGGAGGTTGCGTTCTATCCGGTGCTCGTGCTCGCGGCCTGGGCGCTCGCGTCCGCGCTCGCGCGCCCGACGCCGAGAACGCAGGCGCTCCTGGGCGGCGCGATCGTCCTCGCCGTTCTCACGCGCTTGCAGGCGATCGTGCTGGTGCCGGCTTTCGTGCTCGCAATCGTCCTCGTCGCGTTCTTCGCCCGCAGCTTCGCGCCGTTGCGCCGCCTCTCGCCCCTCCTGATTGCGATCGGAATCGGCGCGGTGCTCGTCAAGGCGCTCGGCGGAAGCCAGTTGCTCGGTGCCTACGGGACGGTCGGCCGACAGTCTTACAACGCCGCGGACGTCGTCTCGTTCGCGCTGTACCACGCCGCCGACGTCCTGATCGTGCTCGGCGTGATTCCGGTCGTCGCGCTGATCCTCGCGGCGATTCCGTCCTTCGCCGGCCGGGAGCTCTCGGCTGACGTCCGCGCCTACGTCGCCGTCGCGCTCGCGCTCTTCCTCGGCCTGGTCGGACAGGTCGGACTCTTCGCCTCGCAATACACCGGCCGGCTCGCGGAGCGGAACCTGCTGCCGATTTTTCCGATCCTCCTGATCGGGTTCGCGCTCTGGCTCGACCGCGGTGCGCCCCGGCCGCGAATCGCGACCGCGCTGGCAGCAATTGGAGCAGTGATCGTCGTCGCCACGCTCCCCCCGGGTCGGTTCGTCGTCGAGGCGGCGATCCCCGACTCGTACGGCGTGGTCCCGCTCTACCGGGTCAAGGCTGACTTTCCCTCGCTCGACCTCGGCGTCGTCCTCTTCGTGGGGGCGGTGGCCGCGGCGCTCCTCGTCGCGTTGATCCCGCGCCGCGCGCTGCTCGTCCTTCCGCTCGTCGTCGGCGCCTATCTCGCGGTCGCCTCGGTCGTCGTTACCCGCACCGTCGCGCATCAGGCCCGCGCGTTCTGGCCCTTCATGGTCGGGGACGACCTGCGCTGGGTCGACCGCCGCGCGGATGGGCCGGTGACCTACCTCTACGCCGGCGATCCGCTCTGGAATCGCGCCTGGTACAACGCATTCTGGAACCGCCGGATCGACCGCGTCTACACCCTGCCGACCAAGCAGCGGATCCAGGGGCCGATGCCGCAGCGAGTCGTCCATCTTCCCTCGAGCGGCCGCCTGGATGCGCCCGCGACTCCCTACGTGGTCGCGCCCTGGTACTACACGCTCGATGGCACCCGTCTGAAGGGCGAGCCGCAGGCCGAGCTTGCCCTCTGGAGAGTGCGCGCGCCCTTGCGAGTCTCGACGCAAACGCTGGGGGTTCTTCCCACGGGCGCGCTGCCGAACGAGGCGGAGCTGCGCGTCTTCGATTGCCACGGCGGCCGGTTGCACATCACGCTGAATGCGTCCGGCCCGCGGCAGGTTACGATCCGGCGGGACGACCTCCCGTACGCCAGCGTCGCGATCCAGGGCGGCGAGACCTGGGCCGCACGCATCCCCGCGGCTCCCCCGGAGGGCGGCATGTGCACGTTCCAGGTGAGCGTCCAGGACGGGATCTACGCCAGCCGGTTCGACTTCGTGCGGAACGCCCGCGGCTGACCGGTCGTTGACGTAGCCATGGCCCGCCGTCACCTCCTGATGCTGCTCGCGCTCGCCGCGATCTGGGGCGCGTCGTTCATGTTCATCAAGGTCGCCGCGAGGGAGCTGTCGCCTTCGGCCGTCGTCACCGGTCGAGTGCTCCTGGGCACGCTCGGGCTCCTGCCGGCGGTTCCGTTCGTCCTCGGCTGGTCGCGGACGTGGACGGAGCTGCGGCGGCATGCCGGGCCGCTGCTGCTGATGGGAATCCTCAACGCCGCCGTTCCGTTCTGGTCACTCACCTGGAGCGAGCAGCACATCGACTCCGGCCTGGCGGCGGTGCTGCAAGCCTCGACGCCGCTCTTCACGGCGTTGCTCGCCTTCGGCTTCAGCTCCAGCGACCGGATCGGAGGCTGGAGGCTCGTCGGCGTCCTCGTCGGGTTCGTCGGGGTCGCGCTGCTCGTAGGCGCCCAACCCCATGGCCACATCCTTGCGGCGCTCGCCATCCTCCTCACCGCCCTCTGCTACTCGATGGCCGCTCTCTACGCAGGTCGGCGGCTCCGCGAAGTCCACCCATTCGTGATCTCCCTCGGCTCGTTGACGGCGGCGAGCGCGATCAGCCTTCCGTTCGGGTTGGCCCAGCTGCCGTCGGAGGTCCCGAGCTGGCGGGCGATCGCCTCGGTCGTCGCGCTCGGGATCGCGGGGCTCTCCGTCGCGTACGTCCTCTACTTCGCCCTGATCGTCGGCCCGGGCGCCTCGTACGCGGTGCTCGTGACGTATCTCGTCCCAGCGCTCGCGCTCGGGTACGGCGCGATCTTCCTGAGCGAGAAGATCACTGCGAGCGCGATCGGCGGCCTGGTGCTGATCCTCGCCGGCGTCGCGCTCGGCACCGGGACGATCAGGCTGCGCCGCCGCAGAGAGGCGCTGGGGCACGCGCCGTGAGCTCGGTAACGATCCGCCGAGCCGAGCCCGGGGACGTCGACTTCCTCGTCGAGCTCACGAACCATGAGGAGGTCGAGCCGTTCATGAGCGCGCGGCGCCCGCGCGACCGCGACGAGCTGCTCGCCGAAATCGAGCGCTCGCAGGCCGAGCCGCAGGAGTTCGGGCGCTTCGTGATCGAGGTCGACGGTCGCCTCGCCGGAGCAATGGGCTTCCGGCTCGAGAACGAGCGCAGCCGGATCGCGCACCTCGGCGGGCTCGCGGTCCATCCGGACTTCCGCGGAGGGAAGGTCTCGGACGAGGCCGCCCGCCAGTTCCAGCGGCACCTGATCTTCGATCTGGGCTACCACCGGCTCCAGCTCGAGATCTACGGCTTCAACGAGCGCGCGATGCGTCACGCAGAGCGCGTCGGCTTCGTGCGCGAGGGCGTCCGGCGCAAGGCGTACGACCGGCACGGCGATTGGGTTGACGGCGTGCTCTACGGGCTCGTCCGGGAGGACCTCGAGGCTTGACCGCCGCCCCGCGGGACGCCAGACTTCGGGCGCAATCGAACGGGGGAGGGTTCGTGCGTTTACGTGTCTTTGTACTCATGCTGTTCGGAGCGCTCGCGCTGCCTGTGGCGGCGCTCGCCGATTCACCGCCGCCCACACTCACGGGCGAGCATTTCACGGGAACGTTCAGCGAATCGGTCGGGAACTGCGATTCGACGCCGCCCGCCATCCACTACCACGTCAGCGGTCTTGCGACGGGCCCGTATCCGGGAACGTTCAACGAGACCGGGATCATCGTGATCCCGCCGGCGGGCACGGGATTCGACCTCGCGCCGTTGCTGGACATCACCGTGCACTTCACGATCGACTCGCCGGTGGGCCAGGTCGACGGCACCAAGACGTTCGTCGCAACCTCGACCGGGATCGGGCAGTGCCATGAGATAACGCCGTTCCAGAAGCTCAAGATGGCGAATGCGGACGATCTCGCGTACCGCGCAGTGATGTCGACGGGCTCGGGCGCCGGCCACCGGTACGTGGACTGCGGAAAGAGCAGCCTGTTCTTCACGCAGAACACGACGGTCTCGCCCCCGCCCATCCAGGCGTTCGGCGAGGACTTCGTCTCGTCGCTGGAGGCCGTCGAACGCGAGCATCCGCGGGGCGGGCCTAAGGCGAGGGTCTGCGACTGAGCGACCTGTTTCGGGGACGCCGCGGAGCTCGAGTTCCGCGGCATCCCCGTCTCTACGCCTGGCTCGTCCGGCGAGTCGTGGTCACCTTTGACCGCGACGTTCGCTGGAGCTGATCCACCGCGAAGATTCGCCACACGGTCAGGACGGCGACGAGCCCGAGGCTGCCGAAGTAGATCGCGGCTCCCCATCCGGTGCCGCTGTCGGAGCCGGCGCCGATGCCGTGGAGAAACGCGAATCCGTAGAGCACGAAGGCGAGCCCGTGCAGGCGCCGCCACCACGCGTAGCCGATCACGCGTCGTAGGAGCGTGCTCACCCAGATCGCGAGCACGAGGTAGAAGCCGACGATTCCGAGCGCGGTCCAGAGCGGCCGGTAGCTCCCCGCGAGCGGCACGAAGACGCCGGCGGCGCTGAAGCGGGTGAACGGATCCACCCAGACGGCCGCGATGTGGATTCCCAGGAAGACGAGCGCGAGCAGGGTGGCGAACCGGTGCAGCTCGTTCGTGACGAAGCGCGGCCAGCCACGGCCTTTCCAGCGCGCGGAGAGCACGAGCCCAAGCGCCACCGACAAGGTGAGGAGCAAAAATGTCGTGAAACCCGCGGCGCGGGCCGTGTACCAGACCAGGTGGCTCATGCTGCTACCTCCTGGAGACCTGGCCAGCGCCCGACTGCCTCGACGCAGCGGCTGCCGACGAACAGGCCGGCGAGGTCGTATCGCTCGAGGAGCGCCGCGCCTTCCACCGCTCCGAGGACGAACGCCGCGGTCGCTGCGGCCTCCGCTTGTCGGCACGTCGCAGCGGCGACGGTCACCGAGCGCAGTCCCGACGCGGCGGGCTCGCCCGTGCGGGGATCGATCAGGTGATGCCGCCGCATACCATCCTGAAGCCAAGACCTGCGCGACGAGCCGGAGGTCGCGAGCGCGCCGTGCCGTAGCGCGATCGGTTGCGTCGAGCCCTCGATCGCGATGTGCCAGGCTCGCTCGCCCGGCGGAAGCCCTCGAACGGCAAGGTCGCCTCCCGCGTCGACGAGCGCCGTCCCGATCCCGAGCTCGTGCTCGAGCCGGTCGAGAGCTGCATCCACCGCCATGCCTTTGGCGATCCCGCCGACGTCGAGCGCCGCACCGGGAGGGAGCGCGATCTGCCGGCGCTCGGAATCGAGCCGGATCCCGTGCCACCGGCCGCCGAGGAAAGGCAGACGCCGGGACGGGGACGCATCGGCAGGCAGCTCGGCGAACGTCCGGTCGTAACCGAGCCGGACGAGATCGTGCAGGAGCGTCGGATCGAAGGCACCCCGTGTAGCGCGCGCTGCGGCGAGGGCCGTTGCGACCACGTCGTAGATCAAGGACGAGACCGCAGTCGGCCGCCCGGCGCGTTCGTTCAGCCGCGAGAGCTCGCTCTCCGGGCGAAACCGGCTGAGAACCGATTCCCACTCGCCGAAGAGGGCGCGCACGGCTTTCTCCGCCGGCCCGATGCGCTCGAGGGGAGCTAGCACGGCGATCTCGGTGCCCATGGCCACGAACTCCAGCCGGTCGAGGCCGGCGGGGGGTCGTGGCTCAGGAGGCACGAGACTGCGCGGCCGGCGGAGAGGCCTGGGAAGGAGTCCCGTCGATCCCATAACTCTCTCCGCCCTGGAAGAAGCTCTGCGTCGTCGGCGTCTGCGCGGTACCGCTGTTCGAGCCCGCAGCGTGTCGCGCGGAGAACCCGAACAGGACTGCGAAGGCGACGACCGACGTGAGAGCCATGCCACGCTTCAGCGGCCGCAGGGAGGGGTGTCTCGAGGCCGCTGTGTCGCTCATGCCCCCGACGGTAGGGCGCAAGCCTGAGAGCAGGCTAAGACGAACCTGAGAGGTCGCTAAGAACTTTGTGCGGGCTTTGTGCCTGCGTCGCCCAGGAAGTGCCCGCCGGTGTCGGTGACGACCAGGATGTCCTCGACGCGCATCCCGAAGCTGCCGTCCACCAGGATCGACGGCTCGTCCGTGAAGGTCATGCCGGCCTCGAGCGGTGTCTCGTCCTCGACCGAGAGGAAGGGCCACTCGTGGACGTCGAGCCCGATCGCGTGGCCCATGCGGTGACGGAAGCCCGCGCCGAGCCCCGCCTCCTCGATCGGCGCGCGGCAGGCCGCGTTCACCTCGCGGGCCAGCGCTCCGGGAACGGCGGCACGCCGTCCGGCCTCCTGCGCCGCGAGCAGGACCTCGTGCGCCTCGTCATAGCCCGCGGGCGGTTCGCCGCAGACGATCGTGCGGCCGAAGTCGGAGCAGTAGCCCTCGACGACCGCGCCGAAGTCGAAGAGCACGGCCTCGCCGTCGGGCAGCGCCTCGGTCGCCGTCGAGTCGCCGGTATCGAGCGGCCGCTTGCCCCAGGTGAAGATGTGCGTCGGGAACGACGGCGAGCGCGACCCAAGGACGCGCAGCTGGTGCTCGACCTCCTCGAGCAGGTCGTTCATCGTCACGCCCGGCTCGACGCGCGGTCCTGTCGCGGTCATGGCTTCCTGGGCGAGTGCGCAGGCGCGAGCCATCAGCTCCAGCTCGGCCTCGGACTTCACGCGCCGCAGCTGATTGACGAGCGAGGATCCTTCGACGAGCTCGACGCCGGGGAGCGCCTGCTGCAGCTCGAGCGCGGTCTCCGCCCAGGCGCGCGCGCCGATCGCGAGTCGTGCGGGCGAGCCGAGGTTCCGCGCCGCCGAGCCGAAGAGCGCGCGGCCGTCGTCGTCCTCGCGCACGACGATCGCGCCGTCGGGCGGGACTCCGCCGAGGTGGAAGTCGACGACCATCCGCGGCAGGACGAAGAGCGGCTCGCGCCCCGGCCCGACGAACGCGCCGGCGACCCATCCGTGTGCGTACGAGATGTTTCCGAACGGCGGAATGTCGCGCTCGATCCCCGTCATGTACTCGAGGTCGGACGAGGGCGGCACGAACATCGCCTCGATTCCGCGTGTCTCGAGCAGGTCGCCGAGCCGGTCCCGGCGTGCCGTGTACTCCTCGCTTCCGATCGCCATGACCGCGTACCATCGCAGCCGTGGAGCTCGCCCACACCTGTTACCGGATCACGGACATCGAGCGCTCGGTCGCGTTCTACAGCGCGCTCGGGTTCGAGGAACTGCGGCGGATGCCGATCCGCGAGGAGGCGATCAATGTCTTCATGGGGCTTCCCGGCGACGGCGCGCGGCTCGAGCTGACCTACAACTTCGGCGTCGACTCCTACGAGCTCGGCACCGGCTACGGCCACATCGCCGTCACGGTGGACGACCTCGACGCGACCCTCGCGCGGCTCGCCGAGCAGGGCATCGAGCCGGAGCGGCCGCCGTATTCCGTGCGCGAGGGCGGCTCGCGGCTCTGCTTCGTCCAGGATCCGGACGGCTACCGCATCGAGCTGATCGAGCGCTCCGGGAAGTAGGTGCGCGAGCGCGCACAGCAGCTGCTCGAGCGCGAGCTGGAGCGTTTCGAGCGGGGAGCATCCGCGTTCCCGTGAGCTCGCAGCGCGGGCGCACGAATCGCTTCTCACCGGGGTGCCTATGCACTGGATGGTCCGCTGGCCAGGCGGCTTCCCGGTATTCGCGGCGGAGGCGTCCGGTGCGCGTTTTCGCGACGTCGACGGGCTCGAGTACGTCGACTTCTGCCTCGGCGACACGGGGGCGATGACGGGCCGCGCCGAGCGAGGAGGCGCTCTGGTGGGGGAGGAGCTGACGCGACCCTTCGGCCTGTCGCGCTGGCAGTTCGCGCTCACGGCCACCGACGCGAACCGTTTCGCGATCCGCCTCGCGCGCCTGGTCACCGGCCGGCCGAAGGTGCTCGTCTTCAACTGGTGTTACCACGGCACGGTCGACGAGTCGTTCGCGACCCTCCACGACGGGGCGCGTGGTCGAGCGCGAGGGCAACCTCGGCCCGCCCGTGGCGCTCGACGTCACGACACGGGTTGTCGAGTGGAACGACGTCGACGCCCTTGAGCGCGAGCTTGCCCAGGGGGACGTCGCCTGCGTGCTGACCGAGCAGGCGCTCACGAACATCGGCATCGTCCACCCCGAGCCGGGCTTCCACGACGCGCTCCGCGAGCTGACCACACGCACGGGCACCCTCCTGATCGTCGACGAGACGCACACGCTCTGCACAGGGCCGGGCGGCTACACCGCGGCACACGAGCTCCGGCCGGACATGCTGACCGTCGGGAAGGCGATCGGCAGCGGGATCGCGGCGGCGGCGTACGGCTTCAGCGAGGAGGTCGCCGCGCGCGTCGACGCCGCGATCGACCGTGACGACTCGGATGTCGGCGGCGTCGGCGGCACGCTCGCGGCGAACGTCCTCTCGCTGGCGGCCGTGCGCGCGACCCTCGAGCATGGGCTGATCGACGAGGCGTTCGCCCGGATGATCGAGCTCGCCGAGCGCTTCGAGCAGGGCGTGCAGGCCGCGATCGACGAGCGCTCGCTCCCGTGGCACGTAATCCGACTGGGCTGCCGGGTCGAGTACCTCTTCAGCCGGGAGCGACCGGCGAACGGGAGCGAGGCGGCGGCGGGCGGAGACGAGCTCCTCGACCGGCTCATCCACCTCTACGCGCTGAACCGAGGCGTGCTGCTCACGCCGTTCCACAACATGGCCCTGATGTCGCCGGCCGCCACCGAGGCCGACGTCGACGGGCATACCGCGGTGTTCGGCGAGGCGGTGCGCGAGCTCAGCAGTTCCACATGAAAGTCCAACGCACGTCTCAGCCTGCAGAGCTACCTTCCGCCTCGTGAACGAATCGCGGATCACCCGGCGCGGCTCGCTGCTCAGGCTCGGAGGGCTCGCCGCCGCGGCACTCGGCGCAGGCTCCTGGAAAGCCGCGGCCGAAGCGGACGGCGCGGGACCGGCTGCGGTCGCGTCCGGAGCCGTGTCCTGCGTGCTCGCGCCCGAGCAGACCGAAGGGCCGTACTACGTGCCGAGCGCGAAGGTTCGCCGTGACGTCACCGAAGGGAAGCCCGGCACCCTGCTCATGCTCCAGCTGCAGGTCGTCGACGCGTCGAGCTGCAAGGCGATCAAGGGCGCGTCGGTCGATATCTGGCATTGCGATGCGGCCGGCGTGTATTCCGGCGTGCAGGGCTCTCAGGGCACGACCTTCCTCCGCGGTATCCAGAAGACCGACGCAAAGGGCGTGGCGACGTTCAAGACGATCTATCCCGGCTACTACCCGGGCCGAACGGTGCACATCCACGTCAAGGTGCACCTCGGCGGGAACGTTGTCCATACGGGACAGCTCTACTTCCCCGACGGGATGACGGACACGGCCTACAAGGCCGCGCCGTACTCGAGCAGACCCGCCCGAGCCATGCGGAACGCCGGCGACTCGATCTACCGCAACGGGGGCAAGCGCTCGCAGCTCACCGTGCGGAAGCGAAGCGCCGGCGGCTATCTCGGCACGATCGCCATGGGCGTCCACCGCTCCTAGCGGTCCAGCAGGTCGAGCGCCTCCTCCACCTCGAGTCCGCTCGGAACGTCTTCGGGCGACTTCGCGGCGAGCTCCCGCTTCGAAAGCGCCTCGTAGGCCGTGGCGACTCCCTCGAAGAGCTCTCGCGGTAGGTCCGCACCCGCCTGGGTCTCGGCGATCTGTCGCATCTCCGGGACGTAGCGCGCTGACTTCGTCGTCGCCCGTGCGACCGCGGAGCCCGCGCCTTCCATCAGCTCGGGGAACGAGCTGCGCAGGTCGTCCAGAACGTGCTGGAGGACGCCTGCCGAGCGAGCTCGAGGCGAATGAGCTGGGCCTCGTGAAACGCTTTGCCCATATTCGTGAGCTCGACGGTCACGAGGCCGGCTGGCACCGACTTTGGGACGGAGAGCCGCAACTGCTTGCCGACCTCGGTCGCCGCGATAGCGAACTTGGTCGGCGTTACTGCCGCCTGCCCGTTGCCGCCGTTGCCGCCGCAGCCCGCGAGGCCGACTGAGGCGACGGCGAGCAGCGCGAGCGCGGGCATGCTGAGCGTGTGTGTGAGCTTTTCTCTCATCGGTTCTCCTTTGAGTTCGTGTGCGAGAGCGCCTGCTCGGAAGGAGCAGGTCCCGATCGCGTAGCTGAGTGGCGTGGCCGGCCGCCCGCGCCGGCTTGACGGCCAGCCCGAGCACAGGGCTCGGCTGGCCGTCTCAATTCGGGATCTAGGTCAAGGCTACGAAGACGATCATCTGGCCGATCGCCAGGATTGCGAGCACGATCGCGACGAGCGCCATCGGCGACCGGGCCTCGCCAGCGACCCCTGGCCGGGCGCGGAACCCGAGGACGATCGCGGCGATCGCGAGCGGAAGGCCGATCCATAGGCCCCCCGCAGGAAGGTCCCAGGCGAGCGTCGAGCCGGGAACCGACAGTACTGCCAGCAACAGAGCCAGGCCGGGCTTGGCCCGCTGAGGGCCGACATCGACGGCGGGGCGTTTTGCGGTGCTTTCCATTTGGTGCTCCCTTCGAGAGTTGGTGGGACCTCTCGAACCTAGGGGCGCCAAGGCCGCCGCGCATCGCTGCGAGCACCTGAGCTAGGCAGGTGCCAGCACCTGTTTTCGAGCGAGTGGTGGCGCGGTTGTTGGGGCGCTGCGGGAGGGGGAAGATGCGGGAGTGCGCGCTGCGCGGATCGCTCCTTGGATTGTCGTCTCCCTGACCGTTGGGGTCTCGGCGAGCGCGTCCGTGCTCGATGCCTTGTCTTCCCGTTCGACCGCGCCCGAGTGGCTCTCGTTCGTCTTCCCGCTCGCCGTCGTGATGTCAAGCGGTGTCGGCCTGGTGGTCGCGACTCGCCGACGCAAGAACCCGATCGGCTGGCTGCTGCTGGCAAACGGGTTCGTACTTGCGCTGAACGGGTTGGCGGCCAACTACGCCGCCTACGGGCTGCTGGAGCGGCCGGGATCGCTTCCGGGAACCGAGTGGGCAGTACTTTTCGACCAGTCAGGCTGGCCGACGGTGTTTGCCGCCTTCACGGCGATCGCCTTCGTCTTTCCCGACGGCCGGCTTCCATCGCCCCGCTGGCGGAGGATCGCGTGGGCGGCGATCGCGTCGTTCACTCTCTTTCTGCTGCTCTCGTTTCTTCGACCGGGCTCGTTCGACAAGCCGTTCGAGTCCGTCTCGAAGCCGCTGCCACAGCTTCCTAAGGCGATCTGGATCGCTCCCTTCACGATCGCCGCGCTGGGCATGCTCGCGAGTCTCTTTGCCGCGGCGCTGGCCGTGCGCAGCAGGCTTCGGCGCGCTTCGGGCATCGAGCGCCCGCAGATCAAGCTGCTCGCCTACGCGTCCGCGCTGATCCCGGCGGCAGTCGTCGCCGGGTGGGCACAGGGCCTCCTCGGGAGCTCAGACACCGCCACCGTCATCGGTCTTGTCCTGGTCGTGCTCGCCATACCGCTGGCGATCGGCGTCGCCGTGATGCGCTATCGCCTCTACGAGGTCGACCGGCTGATCAACCGCACGCTGGTCTACCTGGCGCTGAGCGCGCTGCTTGCTTTGACCTACCTGGCGGTGTCGCTGACGTTGGGGGTCGCGCTCGGGGCGGGGTCGACGTTGCCGACCGCTGCCGCGACGCTGGCCGTCGCCCTCGTTTTCGGGGCGCTTCGCTCGCGGGTTCAAATGCTCGTCGATCGGCGCTTCAGCCGCGCCCGCTATGAGGGACTCCGACGGGTCGAGCGCTACCTCGTGGAACTCCGTGCCGGCCGTGCCGCGCCCGAGGCAACCGGCCCGGTGCTTGCCGAAGCGCTGGGCGACCCGAGCCTCGAACTCTTCTTCTGGTTGCCAGAGAGTGGTGAGCACGTCGACTCCGCCGGGCGAACGGCGTTTTTGGCGCCTGACTCGCGGCGCGATCTGACTCCGGTGCGACGCGGCAGCCTTCTCCTTGGCGCCGTGCTTCATGACCGCGCGCTCTCCGAACGCCCCGATCTGCTCGAGAGCGTGATCGACGCCGCCGGGCTTGCGATCGAGATCGGTCGGCTCCGCGCGGAAGTGGCGCGCCGGCTGGCCGAGGTCGAGCAGTCGCGGGAGCGGATCGTCACCGCCGGGTACGAGGAACGCCGGCGACTCGAACGCGACCTTCACGACGGGGCCCAGCAGCGCCTGGTCTCCATCGGGCTTGCGCTCCGCCATATCCAGGGCCAACTGCCGGCGCCAAGCCAGCACGCAGCCGAACTCGACGCCACCGTCATGGAGCTCGGCGAGGCGATCAAGGAACTGCGCGAGCTAGCGCGCGGAGTACGGCCGGCGCGGCTCGACGACGGCCTGGGCGCAGCACTGCGAGAGCTCGCGTCGCGCTCGGCGCTGCGGACAACCGTCGACGCGACCGAGGAGCGCTTCCAGGACCACCTTGAAACCGCCGCCTACTTCGTGGCCAGCGAGGCGCTCGCCAACGCCGCGAAGCACGCGCAAGCATCTCAGGTCAGCGTGACCGCGACGAGGCAAAACGGCAGCCTGCAAGTCTGCGTCCGCGACGACGGAGTCGGCGGTGCCCGTCCCGCCGAGGGGACAGGCCTTGGCGGTATGACAGACCGCGTCGCCGCCTTGGGCGGGAGCCTGAGCGTCGATAGCCCACCCGGCCAAGGAACCGTCGTAACTGTGGAGCTGCCGTGCGAGTCGTGATCGCCGAGGACCAGGTTCTGCTCAGGGAGGGCCTGCGCCGGCTCTTCGAGGATGCCTCACACCACGTGGTCGCGGCCGTCGAGGATGCCGATCGCCTCCGCGCCACGGTCAGCCAGCACAAACCCGATCTCGCCGTTGTCGACGTTCGAATGCCACCTTCCTTCACCGACGAAGGGATCCGCGCCGCACAATGGATCCGCGACACCCACCCGGACGTTGGCGTGCTCGTCCTTTCACAGCACGTCGAGTCGGCCGGTGCCGTCGGGCTCGTCTCACAGGGCGGCTTCGGCTACCTGCTCAAAGACAGAGTGCTCCACGTTTCCGAGTTCCTCGAGGCCGCCGAACGCGTCGCCCGCGGCGGCTCCGCGCTCGACCCGCAGGTCGTGGCCTCACTCCTCGGCGGCGAACACGACACACTCGGCGCTCTCACCGATCGCGAACGCGAAGTGCTATCCCTAATGGCAGAAGGCCTAACCAACAACGCGATCGCCCGCCGTCTCACCCTCACCGAGCGCACCATTGAGGGCCACGTGCGCAGCGTGCTGACGAAACTCGACCTGCCCGCCGGCGAGGACGGCCACCGGCGCGTGCTAGCCGTGATCGCCCACCTTCGCGCCGCCGACCTCGCCAGATAGCCGACGCGCGAGCCTGACAAAGAACTCCCCGGCCGTAGCCCGCTCCGCCTCCTACTAAGAGGGGCTAGTGAAACCCTCTAGTTCCCGGCGGGCGGCTTGGACAGTTCGCTCGATATCAGAGAGCAGCCCCTCGCTAGAGGGTGTTTTGGAGACGCCTAGCTCGTCTCCGACCCGCTCGCAGGTAGCAAGCAGGATCAGGAGTGCGCTTCGCCGCTGGTCCTCAGTCGCCATCGGTGCGGTGTACCGCTTACGCGGCAAGCGCGCGACGACGTTCGGATGATAGACGTGACAGCTGTCGACAACATCATGGAGGCGCAGATCGGGCAGTCGCGTGGCAGGACGGCGCCCGAAGGACGGAACAGGGTAAACGGCGAATGGCTGACATCCACGAGAAGGACGAACAGCGCCTCGCTTTCCTGCATCGCCTCTACGAGCTTGTCGAAGGCGTGACGAGGCGGATGATCACTGATTCCACTGTTTCAGCTCGGCTCGGCTTCGATCCCGACACCACCGACCGACTCGTTGACTTCGTAGATGAGTACCTCATCGAGCGGCGCGCATTTGGTGGAATGATCGGGATCACGCCACTCGGGGTCGCCGAGGTCGAGGAGGCGCTCCGCGGCCCGCGCGACGGCACGCAGCACTTTCCGTTCCAAGTGATCAACAACGTGCTGATTGTCGAACGGATCGAGGGGTCACAAATCCAGATCGGAACGACCGGCTCGACGCAAATGATGCAGACCGCGAACCTCGACGAGGTACGCGGGCTCGTGAGCCAGCTGCGCGCGGCGATCGGAGAGCTCGAGTTCGTCGACGAGGCGGTCACCGCCAGCGTCGCGGAAGACCTCGACTCCGTCGAGCGGCAGCTCAACCGAGAGAACCCCCCACGCGCCGTCGCGCGCGAGTTGCTGACCTCTGCGCGCCACACGCTCGAAGGCGCCGCCGGCGGCGTGGTCGCCGAGCACGCCGACAAGGTCGGGAACGCCCTCGAGTTGTTCGACCGCGTCATCACCTCTCTGTCGCAGTCAACAGGGACACGTGCTGAACCGGTCGCGGCCCATGACGCGACGGCCATTTCAGCATTACCGATCAGTCCACTGGATCGGCTGTCCGCTCCGGCGTCGTCACAAAAGGTCTGCCGCGACGGTGTATAGAAAACCGGCGCTCAGGCGCGCCCGACAAGCCAAGGTAAACTTCGACTGCAGTTTTCACAAAAACCCTGCAAACCAGGGTAAAGCGCCCCCGTAGCTCAGTGGATAGAGCAGCGGTTTCCTAAACCGCGTGCGCATGTTCGATTCATGCCGGGGGCATCGCCCGTGCGGCCAGCGCGTACTCGACCGCCGCCTCCCCGGAAAGCGCTTTGCCTTCGCTCAACGCTTTCGAGCGGTCATCCGAGCTCAAGAGCTTTTCGAGTCGGCCGACGAGATCTGCTTGGAGGACGGCTTCGCTCGGTTCGAGGCTGAGGTCGATCTCGGTGCGAATGCGCTCGGCGGCGCCGAGGAGTCGCCCTGCGCGCTCGCCGTCGCCTCGGCGGGCAGCGACCGCTGCGAACACTCGCAGGCCGCAGCAGACGCCGACCATGTCCGCCGTGTCCCCCGCTAGCTGGAGGCTTTCGCGCGCGTGATCCTCGGCCTCCTCGAGCCGGTCGAGCTGAACGCAGGCGGTCGCGAGGTTGAGCAGAGCGACGTTGATCACGGTCGGGCCGAAGGGCCGCAAGAGGACAATGGCTTCGACCGCTAGCTCGACGGCCTTCGTGTACTCGGCTGCCCGAATCGCTACATCGGCGAGATTGATCAGGGTCACTCCGATGCCACGGTTGTTTCCCTCGACGCGATACGCCTCGGTTGCCTGCACGAGGAGACGCCGAGCCTTCTCGACGTCTCCGTCCGCCAGCTCGCAGTTCGACAAGTAGTTCAGTGCGGAGCCCACAACGCGGAAGTCTCCTGCCTGCTCCCCGAGACGAAGCGCGCGGGTTGCCGCTGCGCGCGAAGCTGGGTAGTCCCCCTGGCGGTACGCGGTGAACGCGAGCCCCGCCTCAACACGGCCGAGCAGCCGGACATCCCCCGTCCCCACGCCGATCGCCTCCTCGATTAGTCGGCGGAGCCCTCGTTCGTCAGGAGCGGCTCGCCTGTGTGGACGCCGATCCGGACTTGCACGCGCCCGCCCGCTAGAGCGTCCTGTGCCTCGGCAGCCGCGGCGAGCGCGTCTTGAGCGCGCGAGAAAGCGACGAAGAACGCATCGCCCTGCGTGTCCACCTCGACGCCCCCGTGACGCATACACGCCTCGCGGACGATGCCACGATGCTCCTGGAGCAGCTGGGCATACGTCTCTGCGCCCAGGTCCTGTAGCAGTTTGGTCGAGCCTTCAACATCGGTGAAGAGGAACGTCACGGTGCCGGACGGCAGGACGGGCATCCACGGATGATGCGCTATCAGGCTCGCTACGTCACTGATGCGACGGCGGACAGCTCCGCCGCGATCGGTGCGGCCGAACCACGCAACTTCCTCGACTGCGTGCGCTGGTTCGATTCCGGCCGGGGGCATCCGCCGATCGACGGCCTGAGAGGTCAACCCTCGGTCGCCAGGGCGTAGGTCACCGCCTCGTCGAGAGTGAGCGCGTGGCCGCGGCGGACGGCATCGGGAGGCAGGGGAGGCAGCGCGTCGGCGATCGTGTGCTTCAGCTGTTCCCACGCGCCCACCGGGGCGCGGCGCTCCTCGGCCTCCACGGCGCCCCAGAGCACGCCCGCCCGTTCCAGGTCGCCCCCCACGGCCTCGAGCTTCGCGAAATCGGCGAGCAAATTGATCGTGTTCTGCCGATCGCCGATCGAATGCAAGATTCGGAGAGAGTCACGCGTGAGCGGCGCCGCGTCGGCGCGGCCGAGCAGCAAAGCGGTTTCGGCTGCGTTTCCGGTCATGACGCCCTCCCACCAGGTGAAGCCGATCTCTCGGGCCCGACTCGCGCTCTCGAGGTAGAGCTCGAAGGCAGCGTCGAGGTTCCCAAGGAGTCGCTCGGCCGACGCTCTCGTCCCGGGTACGACCGCTTCGGTCCGCGGATCGTGGGCCTTCGATAGGACCTCCTCGGTCTGCACGAGCAACTCCAGGCAGGCTTCGGGTCGGCCGTTCCAGTTTTCGAGGTTGGCTAGACGGCTCAGCATGTGCGCCACGCCGGCCTCGTCTCCGAGCGCCCGGAACTCGCTCAACGCGGCCTTGTAGAGCCCTTCAGTGGCCTCCAGGTCTCCGACCAGGTTCGCAGCGCCGCCGATCGCTCGGAGCGCCCGCGCGTGGAGCAGCGGCGAGACGCTCCCTCGCTCTATGAGCTCGGTCAGGCGTCGGCGCGCCTCGAATGGACTGTCGGTGATCCAGTAGGTCTCCATTGCGACGGCGATCGAGACGCCCGTTTCAAAGTCGCCCTGAGCTTCTGCCCAGTCGATCGCGGCTCTCAGGTTCGCGCCCTCCGGCGCGACGAGATCGTTGCGCTGTGGCCCGATGGGCGAGTCGCTAGCGAGCAAGGCGCTCTCGGCCAGCACCTGGAGCCACTGAGCGTGTGCGCCCCGGAGCTCGGCTTCCTCGCCGGATTCGCGCAGGCGCTCGAGCGCGAACTCGCGGATCGTCTCGAGCATCCAGAAGCGCCCACCGTCACGAAGCCGGACCAGGCTCTTGTCGACGAGCGACTCGAGCGAGTCGAGGCCCGCCCCGCAAATGGCTTCAGCCGCCTCGAGCGTGCAGCCGCCAGTGAAGACGGCGAGCCGCGCGAACAACTGGCGCTCCGGCTCGTCGAGCAGGTCGTGCGACCACTCGATCGTGGCTCGGAGCGTCTGCTGTCGGACGTCGGCGTCCCGTCCGCCGCGGAGCAGATCGAGCGTCACACCGAGACGCTCGAGCAGCTGGGAAGTTGAAAGGATGGACGTGCGCGCGGCCGCGAGCTCAAGCGCCAACGGGAGATCGTCGAGGCGCGAGCAAAGCTCGTCCACTGCGTCGTCGGGCTCGAAATCAGGTTGCAGGCCGCGCGCGCGGGAGACGAATAGCTCACGAGCCTCGGCGCGCGCGAGCACCGGGACCGGATAGACCTGCTCGCCGGCGAGTCCGAGGCGTTCACGGCTGGTGACGAGGATGTCCAGATTGGGACAGGCCGCCCGCAGCTCCGACAGCTGCGGCGCCGCCTCGATCACGTGCTCGAAATTGTCGAGGAGTAGGAGGAGTCGCCGCTCACCGATCGTGTCAGCCGCACGCGACCCGCCCAACGCCTGCGCGGCGGCGTCGAGCACCATGGCGGGATCGGCGATCGGCGCGAGCGGCACCCACCAGACGCCGTGCTCATAGCGGGCCGCCGCCTCCGCCGAGGCCTGGAGCGCCAGGCGCGTCTTGCCGGTGCCGCCCGCGCCGGTGAACGTCGTGACATGGACGTCCTCTCGACCAAGCAACCCGGCCACCTGGGCGAGCTCCGCCTCTCGACCGAGGAACGGTGTCGCGGGGACCGGGAGGTTCGTGTGGTGGAGAGTCTTCAGGGGCGGGAACTCGTGCTCACCAAGCTGATAGATGCGCTCAGGGGCGGAAAGGTCCTTGAGCCGGTGCTCGCCCAGATCGCGGAGGGTGCTCGTGCTGAGCAGAGAGGCGGTCGAGGCAGACACGAGAACCTGCCCGCCATGACCACACGCGGCGATCCGGGCCGCCCGGTGAACATCCACCCCGACGTAGCCTCCGTCGGCCAAAAACGGGGTCCCTGTGTGGATCCCCATCCGCACCTGGATCGGGCCTCGGGCCAGGTGTTCGAGACCGGTGACAGCCGCCTGGAGCGCACCGGGCGCCGTCGGGAAGGCGACGAAGAAAGCGTCGCCCTGTGTGTCGACCTCGACGCCGCCTTGGGCTTGAAATGCCTCGCGGAGGACGCGGCGGTGCTCCGCGAGCAGATCGGCGTACGCGTCACCGTGCTCGTGCACCAGCCTCGTGGAGCCCTCGATATCGGTGAACAGGAAGGTGACGGTGCCGGACGGAAGGTCTCGGGTCACTCCGCCGAATCTACCCCACGCCGAGTGCGGAACTAAGCTGGTCCCCGGCTCATGCCCAAGCCCGTGATCTGGAAGCCCCGCTATGCCACTCGCCGAATGCGCGAACGCGCATGGGCGAATGCCGATCTGCGACGCGAGCAGGCGGTGAGAAGGACTCCGCCTCGCCGGTCGCTGCTCGCGCGGCTCCTCCGTCGGCCAGACACGGGCCGCTCCTAAGAAGAGAGACGAGCCGGTGCTCGGGCGGCCGGGCCACCAAGCATCAGAATCGTGGAGTGAGAACGCCCCTCCTGATCGGCTCGAGCAGGCGCAGCGTCCTGCGCGTCAGCCGCAGCTCCGACCGCGTCCTGCGCGCGTGCGAAGGCGACGAAAAACGCATCGCCTTGCGTGTCCACCTCCACGCCGTGGTGACGCTCGAAGGCGGCGCGAAGCACGCGCCGATGGTCCGCGAGCACATCCGCGTAGCGGTCGCCGAGCTCGTGCAGCAGCCGCGTCGATCCCTCGATGTCCGTGAAGAGGAGGGTTACGGTTCCGGTCGGCAACGAGGCCATGCCGGCTCAAGTGAAGCGGGTTGCGAACGAGGCGTCTAGAGCGCTTCTGTCAAGGCGTCGATGTCGTGCAAGCGCCACAGCATCGGGCCGACGAGGCTGCGCCGATCCTCGCTCTCACTGCGCTTGAAATAGAGGAAGCCGATTTCCCGCGCGACGAGCTTGCGCACGCGCTCGTGGCGCGAGTGGCCGCGGAGCCGGTCGAACCCGTTGGCACCCACCTGCGCGGAGGAGACGACCCCGTAATGCTGCGAGTCGCGGAACGCGAACAGGTGCTGGATTCCGAGCGACGTGCTCTCCATGTCGTAATCGGTGATCCCGATCACGACTCCGCCTCCGCTGGCGGGATAGGCGCGCTGCAGCACCCCAACGAGCTCGTCCGCCACCAGCTGGTGCCTGCGATCGTCCAGGGTCCACGACGGCAGCTCGTATTGCCGTGTCGCGACCACGAGGATGCGGTAGCGGGCTTCGAGCTCCCGCGCGAGTGTCCGCGCGTCCACGCGCGACGAGCGGCCGAAGGGCACGAGGATGACCCCGGAGCGCACCCTCCGGATCGATGACCCCGTTCGCAGTGTGTCCGCCGAGCCAGCGCGCAGCGGGCCGGGCTCGGCGAAGACCCGCGTGCCGCCGATCCACAACGCGACGAACAACGCCACGCCGAAAGGCACCGCGACACGAAGGGCCCGTGCCAAGCCGAAGGGAGACACGTTGTGCGCATCGGCCGATCGCGACGCACGGCCAATCACTCAGAACCGTGAGCCTGATTCAGGCGACGGCGAAGGTGACGGTGACCGAAGCCTGGATGTCCTGAGTGCCAGGCTCGATCGGCGTTGCATCGGTGGCTGCGCCGGCTTTCCCCTCGATCGGGACCGGGGCGCCGCCCGTTTCTGTGACGCCGATGACCGCGCCGAGCGTGACGCCCGCGGCTGCTGCGATGGCCTGCGCCTTGGTGCGCGCGTCGGCGACGCTGGAGCGCAGGGCGTTGCGGTAGAGCTCAGCCTCGTTGGAGCGCGAGAGCGACGGGCCGAAGACCTGGTTCGCGCCCGCTCCGACGGCGGCGTCGATCACGGCACCGGCACGACCGAGGTCGCGTAGGTGAGCCGAGACGGTGTTCTGGGCGATGTACCCGAGGATCGTCTCGCCATTGTCGGCGAGCCGCGGCGACAGAGCGACCTGCTGGGTCTGGATGTCTGCTGCGGCAACGCCGGCTTCGCGGAGCGCCGCGATCACCTTGCGCATCTCTGCGCTGTTCGCATCGAGAGCCGCGCTCGCCGTCCGGCCGGTGCTCTGGACACCGAACGAGAAGTCCGCCCGGTCGGGAACGGCGCGAACGGCACCGGTGCCGTTGACGGTGATCCCGTCGGCGCGGAGCTGAGCGGCGAGCCCGCTGGCGCTCTCAGGGCGCGCCGCGCCCGCAAGCGCGACAACGGCGAGGCCGAGCGCGGCGAGGGCGAGGATGCGAAAAAACTTCATTGCTCTCACTGTACGCCGCCGCTCCGGATTTGGTCACAGGCGTCGCTTAAGGCTTGAGCCCACCGCTGAACACCGAGACGACGGCACGCTCCGCCTCTGCGACGTCGTCCTCGCCGTCGGGCAGCTGGCCCATGACCCAGCCAGTCAGGATTTCCTCGAGCGCGCCGTAGAGCATCCACGCGACGGTGCGCGCCCGCAGCTCGCTCGTGAACGTGCCGTCCTTCTGTCCCCGCTCGACGAGCCGCTCCAGCGCGGCGAACGCCTGCGCGATCTCGTCGATCTCTCGGTGGATCTGCGGGCTCCGCACCACCTCGCGTACGAGCACGCGAACGAGATCGGGATCGGTAGCCCACGAGCCGAGGACGATGGCGCAAACCCGCCGCAGCTGGTCGGTCGCCGGCCCGCCGCGTTCCTCGACGCTCTGGATCGCGGTGAGCATGGCGCCCCAGGTCTCGCGGAAGACCGCCTCGAGAACGGTTTCCTTCGACGTGAAGTAGTGGTAGACCAGGCCGTAGGCGACGCCGGCTTCCTTCGCGATGTCGCCGACCCTCGCGTCGTGGTAGCCCTCCCGCGCGAAGACGCGCACCGCCGCGGCGAGGATGATCGCCCGCTTGTCCTCCGAAGCGCCCCCGCGATTTGCCACGCCCGGCCGAGTCTACGGAGGCCGGCCGGAACGCGTTCGGAGGTAAGGCTTCCGCTCGATACTGACCGTGTAGAGCGAAGGAGCTGTGGCCGGATCTCCCGGTCACAGCTGTTTTGACAGGAGGGAGCCGCGCTCTAAGCTCCCGAGTGAGCGAAGGAGACGATGGCGAAACTACTCCGACGCTGCGGCCTGACGGGCGCAACCGCCGCGCTCCTCTTCGCCCTGCCCGCGCCCGTCCGCGCCGCCGGCTCACCGATTCCCGCCGCCGAGATCCTGGCGCGCGTCCAGGCTGGACGCCCCGTGGTCCTCGCGCACGAGACGATCGTCGGCCGGCTCGACCTCGCACGCATCACGGACGTGCACGGCGTCTTCAAATGCCGAGAGTGCAGGTTTCTTGGTCATGTCGATGCGGGGGACGTGACGTTCGAGCACACGGTCGACGTGACCGGCTCGACGTTCTCTCACGGCGCAGATTTTCGGGGTGCGACCTTCCACGCTCCCGCGCTCTTCCGCGCCGCATTCGGCGACAACCCCGACACCGAAGGACGCCCACTCGTGGTCCACGGGCGTACCGACTTCTCGCTCGCGGTCTTCGAGGACATCGCCAGCTTCAGCGGCGCAACATTCACCGGGACTGCGGCCTTCGGCGACGCCCGTTTCCTCGACGTCAGCTTCGCGCGAGCCGAATTCAGCGCCATGGCTGGATTCGCGCGAACGTCTTTCCGCGGAATCGCGAACTTCAACGGCACCTTCTTCGACGAGTCGGCCACATTCGACGACGCCGACTTTCGGGCGCGGACCGACTTTGCCGTCTCGGTCTTCGGCCGGGGTGCAACGTTCTCAGGCGCGCAGTTCGCGAGCGGTGCTTCGTTCCTGGCCGCCGAGTTCAACGCCCCGAAGAGTGGCGAGGAGGACGCGGCCTCATTCGATTCGGTGACATCCGCCGGCAACCTCGATTTCACCTTCACCGATTTCAAGTCGCCGGCACGAAAGCCGCAAGAGATCGCTGTGTTCGACGACCTGGTCTGCGGGAAGTCGCTCGTCTTTCGTACGACGGGCTTTCCGCCGGATGACTCGATCTCGATGACGCGATTGCAGGTCACCGACTTGGTCCTCGACGTCGCGACCGTTCGGCAAGTCGCGCCGGGCGACAACGGCAGCGACCAGGAAAGCGTCCTCCGTACGATCGAGAACAGCGCCAAGACGCGTGACGAGCTGGGAGTCGCGAACGACGCGCATTACGAGCTGCGGGTGCGAGCGAGCAAGCGCTATGGGGCCACCCTGCACGCGCTCGACTATGTCTTCTACCGCGGCGCGGCCGGCTACTTCGTCAAGCCGTTCCGACCTCTACTCCTGCTTGGGGCGATCGCGACTCTCGCAGCGATGGCGCGCTACCTTCGGATACGAACGAAGCCGGAGATCGACTCGAGCCGGGGGAGGCTCCGCATTCGGTGGCGAGCCGCCCAAGTGCGGTGCGCCGACTTCCTGACGTGCCTCCTCGATACGTTCGCGCTGGCCGCGCCGCGCTGGCGATCCACCCGTGAGGGGGACGTCGGGCTCGGCGAGCGGGTGCAGGCCATCCTCTACCGGCTGCTTCTCGTGTGCGCGCTGCTCGGGCTCGCGAATTCGAATCCGACCCTACGCAACATGGTTGACACGCTCGTTTGAGTGCGCGATCCTGATTCATGTGGGAAAGACGGCGGTTGCCTTTGGGCTCGCCGGTCTTGCGGCAACCGGCCTGGCGCTGAGCGCTTCTAGCGCCGGAAGCGCTCCGCGGACTCAGCTTGTCGGCTGGGTCGGCAGCGCCGGGTGTGGCGCTCCCGGGAAGGTGTCGAAGCAGACAGCGAAGATCACCGTGCAGGGCTCACGGAACTTGCCGCGACCGCTCCGGGCCGGCGACGTCATCAAGACGAACTACAGGGGCTCGGGCAAATTCTGCCTCCGAGAAGGCACGTGGGACTGTTCGATCAAACAGAGTACGCAGCTGCAAGTCATGCCTGCGAGCGACGTCCTGTTCAAGCTCGTCACCGGCCGCGTATTTTGTGCCTCGCCGCTCCAGCGCGAGCCGCGGGAGCTCAGAACGCCCGGAGACGTGCTCAGGATCGGCGGGAGCTCGAGTGCCTGGAACAACGGCCCCCGCGCGGACGGCGGCGGCGGTGAGGTGCTCTCTCTCACCGTCACGGCTGGGGGGACCGTCGCGAAGATCCGGCGCGGCGCGGCTGTCCTCGCCACGAAGGACACACTGACATCAGCAGTCGTACTCGGCAAAGGCGAGCAGTCGGTCGCACCGCCGGCGGGCCCACCGCGGCCGCCAACCCCGATCAAGCTCACGAAGGCCGACAAGACCGCGTTCGCAGCGCTCGAGCGCCCGCTTCCCAAAGAGACCGACAAGACAACGCCGACTGTGACGGTCCTCGGCCCACGCCGCGTTTCATCCGTAGCGACGGCCGTGTTCAACTTCACCGCCAGCGAGCCCGCAGTCTTCAGCTGCGCGCTCGACAAGTCCGACTTCCGACTGTGCACGATTCCGTACCCGCGACTCGAAGGCCTGGCCTCCGGCCCGCATACGTTCTCGGTTCGCGCCACCGATCCAGCCGGCAACACCAGCACCACGGGCTATTCGTGGACGGTCGACGGGAGTCGAATCGTCTTCGAGTCGTTCAGGGACGGCAACCCGGAGCTCTACTCGTCGAATCCCGACGGTTCGACTGCCTTCCGCGTGACCCAGGATCCGCCTCGCAACCTGAAGTCAGACGAGGACCCCGACTGGTCGCCCGGCCAACGGCAGATCGCCTACGACAGTCTGCGGGGCGGAAACCTGGACATCTACGCGATCAACGCGGACGGAACCGGCGACCACAGGCTGACGACGGATCCCGCGAACGACCGCAACCCGTCCTGGTCGCCGGACGGAACCCGGATCGCGTTCGAAAGCAACCGCGAGGGCTCACGCCAGCTCTACGTCATGAACGCAGACGGAAGCAACGTCAGGCGGCTGACGAGCGACAACGGCGAGGACCTCGACCCTACGTGGTCGCCGGACAGCCGCAGTATCGCCTTCGCCTCGACGCGGGACGGCGGCAACTACGAGATCTACGTCATGAACGCAGACGGAACCGGGCAGACGAACCTGACGCGAGACCCGGCGGTCGAATTCGGCCCGTCCTGGTCACCGGACGGCACGCGCATCGCCTTTCACAGTCTCCGGACCCAGGATTACCAGCACATCTTCGTCATGAACACGGACGGTTCCAACGTCCGCCAGATCACGAAGACACAGCGCGGTGACACGAACCCCGCATGGGCGCCCGACTCGGGTCACATCGTCTTCCAGAGCGACCGCCAGGGGGGCGAGCCTCAGCTCTACGTCATCGACGCCGACACGCTCGAGGAGACCAGCGTTCCCGCGCCCTCCGCTCGAGCGAACTTCGTGCCGGACTGGTAGTCGCAGCTAGAGCGCGGGAGAGGCGATCGACCGGTTGGAGCGGAAGCCAAAGCTCTCGCGGCCGCCCGGGCCGCCGCGGAACGACCGGAGGCCGGCCGGCCTCTCGCCGTTCACCATCGCCTTGACCCGGGTGGCAAGGTCCTGCTCGATCGAGTCGCGCTGGGCGTCGGTCAGCCTCCCGGCCGCGACCGCGGCCGCGAGCTCCTTCTTCCGCTCCCCGACGATCGCGTCGACGAGGCCGTCGACGGACTTGTTCTTGTCCTGCGCGACCTGCGCGAGCGACTTGCCGCTCATCAGGGAGTCGCGAAGGCTCGCCTCGGTCACGCCGAGGTACGTCGCCGCCACGTCGAGCTCTGCGAAGCCTCCGTGGCCGGGACCGTCCGGTCCGCCGCGGGAGCCGGGGCCGCCGAAGAACGGGACGCCGCCGGCGTCGATGCGCGCCTTCAGCTCGTCGCCCTGCGCCTTAGTGATGCTGCCGTCCGCAACGGCGGCGTCGATGCGCGCCTTGAAGGCGGACTTGAGGGCGTCGGAAAGGGCGCTCGGCGCGACGCCGAGCCGATTGGCAGCGTCGTTGATGATCGCCTGGCTCTGCTGCTTCGGCGTGAGGAGCTTGTCGGCGGCAAGTGCGGCGCCGGCGCTGACCGCGGCGAGCGCAGCGGCGACGGCAACGAGGGACTTCGTTTTGAGTTTCATGGACGCATCGAACACCAGCTCCCTAAGAGCGGCGTGAGAATCTCCTAAGAATCAGAAGCCTCGGAGTACGTCGGCGACCGTCTCGCCCGCGGTGTCCAGACTGGCTGCGGAGACGACGGTCAGGTCGTCGCACGGCTTGTGCCAGCAGGGGAAGCTGAAGTCGATCAGGTCGACCGAGGGCACGCCTGCGCGGGCAAACGGAACGTGGTCGTCGAGGATCGTGCCGGTGTTCCCGGCGAACACCTGCCCTGCGCCCACGTGCGTGGCCGACGCCCGCACACGCGCGAACAGGCGTAGGTCCGACCCTTGCTCGCGCGGGATCGCGAGGTCGCGGTCGCCGATCATGTCGAGGAGGATCATCGCCTGGGCTCGCCGGTAGATGAGCGCCGCGACCTTGCTGCCGCGCATCCCGTTTGCCTCGAAGTTCGAGTCGTCCGGTGACTCCTCACCGTCGAAGAAGACGAAGACGACGGTGGGCCGGAGGGTGCGCGGGCGAAGAGCTCGCGCAAGCTCGTAGACGACCGCGACGCCGGAAGCACCGTCGTTCGCGCCGACGAAGCCGGGGTAGTCCTTGGTGTCGTAGTGGGCGCCGACGACCACGAAGCGCTTCGGGTCGCGCCCTCGCACCCTGTAGACGACGTTGCGAAGGCCGCCCGGGACTGCTTGGTAGCGCGCGCCGGGCAGCAGCTTGACGAGGCGAGCCGCGAGCGCTCGCGACGCCGCCGACCCCGCGGGTCGAGGCCCGAGCTCCACCTGCCAGCGCAAGAAGGCGAAGGCGCGCTTCGCGTCGAACCGATCGGGCCGCTTCGCGCCGGAGCCGTGTGCGCCTGCGGCGACGAGCGCCGTCGCGCCGACTACGACGAGGAGCAGCAATGCGCGCTTCACCGGCGCAATCTAGCCATCCAATGCGAGAGGGCCGGTCTCCCGGCCCTCTCGGTGCTGCTCGCTCTTGCTGGAACGTCAGGCCGGCGGAGGATCCTCGCCGCTGCCCGGGGCACCGCCCATGTCGCCCGTCGAGCCGCCCATGCCGCCGCCGGTGTCTGCCGGCGGAGGTGCTGGGGCCGCCGGCGGCGGGGCGCTCGGTGTGCTCGTGCCGCCACCGCCCATCGAGGCCCGGCTCGGCAACGCCTCACCGCTCTCCTGGAAGCGCAGCCAGCCGCCGTACCCGATCGCCAGGGCCAGGATCAGCCCGACCCACGCAGGCCAGTGCCGAAAGTCGATGGTCAGAACCCTGATGACGGTGAGGATCAGGATCGCGCCCGCGAGACCCAGAGCGATCAGCCCGCCCGGCAGGCTCATCCTGCGGAGCGTGTCCGGTGCAAACGCGTCGATCGCCTCCCAGACAAGCAGTGCGATTAGCAGGATCCCAACCAAGAATCCGAGGCCGTGCCACATCGACTGCCCGACAGTTACGGGACCTAGGTCGACCTGCTGCCAGTTAAAAAACGAGTCGATCAAGAAGAGGAGCGACGCCGGGAGGAGGATCTTCCGCGCGGTGCTCCAGCTAGCCCAGTCCATTCGCTACTCCTTCTTTGATGGGACGAACCCGAAGGTGCCGGATGAATCTACTGCGGAAAGCGGACGTGCGTCTAGTGAAGATGCGGGATTGGCCCAGTAAACTGCGCTCGGTGGAAGACAACGCACAAGATTCGGCAGGCGCTCCTCCAAGTCCTGCAGAGGGGCGCGGCGACCGTTTGCGCCGCCAGAGCCAACGGGCGAAGCTCTACGGCATCGCGTTCGCGCTCATCGGGCTGATCGTCTGCCTGGTCGCGCTCATCCTGGCGAACACGCGCCGCGTGAAGCTCAGCTGGGTCTTCGGCGACACCAACGCCTCGCTCGTCTGGATCATCCTGGCCGCGGCGATCCTCGGGTGGCTGCTCGGCCTCGCGACGAGCAGCGCCTTCCGCAGGCGAACCCGGCGCAAGTCCTAGCCGGAGGCGAGATCCACGCGCGTCCCGATCGCGATCAGCGGCGCGCTCGAGGGCCGGAGCCAGCGCAGCGTCTGTATCAGCCTGGCCAGCGGGAAGCTCACGCAACCGAGCGTCGGCCGGCCCGTGCTTGCGTGCAGGAAGATCCCCGAGCCGCGGCCGGGCACGACCGGATGGGCGTTGTAGGCGATCACCGCGAGGTGCCGGTAGGCGGTCGGCGAGCGTGAGAGGTCTTCGCTCGTCACCGTGAACGGCGGCTTGGCGCCGCACTTCACGTGATGAAAGCGGTTGTAGAGCGGCGACCGCGCGTCCTCGACCCACCAGTCGCCGCAGACGATCCGGCGATACGGATACCGCACGCCGGGGTTCGACGCGATCCCGTACATCGTCTGCCCGATGCCGAAGACGCCCGCCGGGGTCCTGCGGTCGCCCTCGCGCTTGGCGGCCGAGACTCCGTGCCGCCCGAGCCACGCCGTCCACGAGCCGGAGATCGGGGTCCAGCACCCCGCCGAGCGCTCCCAGAGCGTGACCGTCCCGCTGGTCGAAGTCGTCCGCGCGGCGACGACCGTGATCAGCTGCGTGGAGGAACCGGTCGATGCGAGACCGCTCGCGACCGTGACCGGGCACTGCTGCACGCGGCGTCCGCCTGCCGGTGCGGCAGCGAGCAGCACGAGACCGGCGGCGACGGCAATCGTCCTCAGCATAGGCGCCAGACTACGCTTGGACGGCGATGCGACTGTTGGCCCTCGTGCTGCTCGCGGCGAGCTCGGCCCAGGCTCCTCCGTTCGCCGCCAGGGTCTCGCAGGTGACGCGTGCCGAACTCGGCGCCTCGTGGCACGCCGGCTGCCCCATCGCACCGGCGGCCCTGCGTCGCGTGCGGCTCACCTACCGGGGCTTCGACGGCGAGGCGCACGCGGGCGCACTGATCGTGAACGCAGACGCGGTTCCTGACGTGAAGCGGATCTTCGCCCGCCTCTACGCGGGACGCTTTCCGATCCGCCGGATGCGCACGATCGACGCGTTCGGCGGGAGCGACGACCGCTCGATGGCCGCCGACAACACGTCTGCGTTCAACTGCCGCTACGCGGTTGCGCCAGGCCCGCCTCACTGGTCGGCGCACGCGTACGGCCGGGCGATCGACATCAACCCGGTCGAGAATCCGTATCTGGAAGCCGGCCGGGTCCTGCCGCCTGCCGGCAGGGCGTTCCTCGACCGCAAGCGCGCGCGACACGGAATGGCCGTCGCGGGCGGGCTGCTCGTGCGCTCGTTCGAAGCGGCCGGCTGGCAATGGGGCGGGCGCTGGAAGGGCTCGCCCGACTACCAGCATTTTCAGGCGCGCTAACCGGAGAAGCGGCCGACGTAGATCGTGACGACCGCGCCGCGCGGTGCTCGGGTGCCGGCTGCTGGCTGTTCGTCGAGCACGATCCCGTCCTCGGTCTGGTCGGCCGTCGGTTGATCGATCACGATGACCTGGAACCCGGCGTTCTGCAGGGTCGTGGTCGCCGTCGCCTCGTCCTGACCGAGCACGTCCGGGACCGGAGTGGACGCCTGGGGATTCGGCCCGATCGACACGTTCAGGCGCACTCGGGAGCCGCTCTTCACTTTCGTCCCGGGAAGCGGCCGCTGCGCGACGACGCGTCCAGCCGGCTGCGTCGAGGCCACGTAGACGACGTGGCTCGCCAGTCCCGCGGCCTGCAGCCGCCGCTGCGCCGCGGTTTGGTTGAGCCCAACCACCCGTGGGACGGCGACGGTTGCCGGAGTCGTCGAGGTCCCCGTGGTGGCGGTCGTATCGCTTGCCGTTCCCGTAGTTGTGCCTCCGGCGCCCGAAGCGACGTTGAGCCGAACCTTCGAGCCCTGCGGTGCGGTGGTGCCGCCGGCCGGGGCCTGGCTCACGACCGTTCCCTGCGACTGGTCCGAAGGAACGAGGACGATCGTGTACGCGAAGCCCCCCTGCTTCAGCGTGGCCTGCGCGTCGGCGGACGGCTGCCCTACGACGTCCGGCACCTGTACTCGCTTGGCGCCCTTCGACACCTGCAGCAGCACCTCGCTCCCCTTGTCCGCACGATCTCCCGCGACGGGCTTCTGCGCGAAGACCGTCCCGGCGGGCTTCGGCGAGAAGACGCGGGTCGCCTTCGCACGGAAGCCGGCAGCCTGGAGCTTGGTGACGGCGGCAGCCACCTGCAGGCCGACGACGTCCGGAACCGCCACGCCGGCGCGACCCGACGAGACGGTTATCGTCACCACCGCGCCCTTGTCGACGTGTGCTCCTGCGGCGGGCGACTGCGAGATGACGGTGTCCTTGGCCTTGTCGCTCGTTTGACGCTTGATCTGCGACCGGAAGCCGTCCTGGCTGAGCCGAGCAGTCGCCTTCGGGTACGTGAGGCCGACCACCGACGGCACGGCCGTCCCCTGCGTCGTCGTGTTGGAGCTGCCTCCGCTGTTATGGAAGATCACCCAGCCGACGAGCGCGCCGACGACGAGCAGCGCAAGCGCAAGCAGCCACGGCCACCATTCGCGGGGAGGCGGCCCGGGATGCGGCGGGGGCGGGCCCTCTTCGACGACGTCCTCGCGGACGGCGCGCCGAGGACGCACGACGGTGGTGTCTGCCGGAGCGCGGCGGCTCCAGGGAAAACGGCGGGGACGAGCCATTGCCGCTGCAGATGCCCGTCGCGGCTACTTACGAATCGCGCTAGCGGCGGCGGCCGCGGCGCGGCGTGTACTCGCGACGAGTTGGTTCAACGGTGGCCGGCAGCTCTTCGGCCTCGTCGAAACGCGAGCCGTTCGAATCGCCCTGGTCGAGCTCGGCTCGCTCCGCGGTCAGCGGCTCCTGCGTCGTCTCTTCCGGCGGCGTTTCCTCGATCTCCACGACGGCCTCGGGTTCCTCGGGGGCCGCGTACTCGAAGTCGCGTTCCCACGGGTCCACATACGGCTTCGCCTGCTCGGCGGCGAGCTCGGGCGTCGGTTCTGCTTCTTCCGTCTCGCGCCGGCCGAAGAGGCGGCGCTTTGGCTTCTCCTCGGCAATCGGCTCGGGTTCCGCCTCAGGCTCCGGGAGCACGACCGCCTCGAGCTCGGGCTCGAGCTCCGACTCCGCGGCGGGTTCGACCGAGCGTCGGAAGAGTCTCCGCCGTCGCGGCGACTCGTCGCTCTCGGCGAGCGGTTGCGGCGGCTCGGGGTCGGCCGGCTGGGAGGGCTCGTCAGGCGCAGGCTCCGGCGGCTCGGGCGGGAACGTCGGCTCCGGCGCGGTCGGCGGGAAGGTGGGCTCCGGCTGCGGAGGAACGAGGCTCGGCTCGGGCGCCGGCGGCTCGATCACCGCGACGGGCTCGACCTCGGCGACCTGCTCGGGCTCCGGTTCCAGCTCGACGGGCTCCGGCTCGACCGCCGGTTCCTCGGTTGCCACCGGAGGCGCGATCATCGTCTGGCCCCCGTCGTTGTCCTCGACGAGCTCGCCCCAGCCGCCCTGCTCGGGCGCGGGCTCCGGCTCCACCACGACCGCGGCCGGCGCTCCCGGGGCCACCCGGGGCAAGACCGGCGGGGAGATCCGGCTGCGATACGCGGTGAACTCGATCAGCGCGGTCAGCGCCCAGGCTGCCAGCGTCACCGCGAGGACGATGGAGCTGTCGAAGTGGCCGATCGCTCCCGCGATCACCGGAACCGCGATCACGAAGGCGAGCTCGATCGCGATGCGCGGGACTGCGGGCGAGATGCCCACGCGCTCCGAGGCGCGCGGAGAGTAGGGCGACGACCAGCCCTGCGGCCCGAGTCCGGCGGAGCGCAGCGTGCGCAGGTCCGCGCGCAGCTCGGCCGCCTGGCGCGTGAATGTGTCGACGGCCTCGAGCGTCCGGAGCGTCGCGTCCAGCTGGGCCGTGTGCCGGTAGAACGCGTCGAACGCGGCGTGGACGGACTCGCGCTCGTAGCCGTTCTCGGCGACGGGCAAATCCTCGGCGCGAGGCAGAGGCATGCGCTCGGGCGCGCGCTCGCGCGAAGGCCAGGCGTCCTCGGTCATGCGTTCAGTATGCCGACGATTCGCGCGGGACTCTAGAAAAGCCCCTGCACCGGCCAATAGAACAGCGCTGCGACCAGCCCCGCCGCCGGGATCGTGAGGATCCACGCGAAGACGATGTTTCCGGCGACGCCCCAGCGAACTGCGGAGAGCCGCTTGGTCGCGCCCGCCCCCATGACCGCACCCGAGACGACGTGCGTGGTCGAGAGCGGATAGCCGTAGCGCGTTGCGAGGTAGATGGTCGCGCCGGCCGAGGCCTGGGCGGCAAACCCACTCTCGGGCTCCATCTGGAAGATGCGCTGGCCGAGCGTCCGCATGATCCGCCAGCCGCCGACGTAGGTCCCGAGCGCAATCGCGAGTCCGGCCGACCACTTGACCCAGGTCGGGATGGTCAGATCGGCGATCGAACCGTGCCGGTGCAGGACCAGGGCGAGCGCGATCACTCCCATCGTCTTCTGCGCGTCGTTCGCGCCGTGGGTGAACGCGACCCAGGTGCCGGTTCCGAGCTGGCCGAGGCGGAACCCCCGGTTCGCCACCCCAGGATTCAGCCACTGGAACACCCAGTAGATGACGAGCAGGAGCAAGAACGCAGCCGAGAATGCGATCAGCGGCGCGACGAGCGCCGGAATCGCAACCTTGTGCACGATCCCGTGCCAGAGGACGCCCTTCGTTCCCGACTGGACGAGCGCGGCGCCGACCAAGCCGCCGATCAGGGCGTGCGAGGAGCTGGAGGGAAGCCCGAGCCACCAGGTAAAGAGGTTCCAGGCGATCGCGCCGATCAGCGCCGCGAGCACCGTCTGCATCGTGGCCAGGTGTCCGTCGATGATTCCTTTGCTGATCGTCTTCGCGACGGCGACCGTGACGAAGGCTCCGGCAAGATTGGCGACGGACGCGATAGCCACGGCGACTCGAGGCGACACGGCGCGCGTCGAGACGGAGGTCGCGACAGCGTTGGCCGTGTCGTGGAAGCCGTTCGTGAAGTCGAAGCCCAGCGCGACCACGACGACGAGCCCGAGCAGGACGTCGTTGGTGTTAACGGTTCTTCACCAAGATGGCTTCGAGCACGTCGGCGGCGTTCTCGCACGCGTCGACCGCTTCCTCGAGCCGCTCGTGGATGTCCTTCCAGCGAATGATCGCGATCGGATCCTGCTCGGTCATGAAGAGCTCGGACACGGCTGCGCGGTTGAGCGTGTCGCCCTCGTCCTCGAGCTCGCGCAGTGCATCCAGATGGAGCTGCGAGTCCTTGAATCCCTCCAGCAGCGCGACGGCCTCCTGTAGCTTCGTCGCGGCCCGCAGGATCACGCCGGCCTGGTCGCGCGCCGCCGTGCGCACGCGCGTGACCCCATAACCGACGATGTTTCCCGCGGCCTCGTCAACGTGGTCGCAAACGTCGTCGATCGCGCCTGCGAGCCGGTACATGTCGTCCCGGTCGAACGGCGTCACGAACGTGCGGTTCAGCAGGTCGACGACCTCGTGCGTCAGACGGTCGCCCTCGTGCTCGGCGTCCTTGATCGAGCGGAGTGCTTCCTCCTTGTTCTCCGGGAACGTCTCGAGGAGCCGGTCGAGCTGCCTCGCGATCTCGACGGCATTTGCGGCGGCGCGGTTGTAGAGCTGGAAGAACTCCTTCTTCTGTGGGACCAGCGTGAGCCGTGGCACTAGCGTCTCCCTCGTCGCGGACGCGGGGAGTCTAAAGCTCTGCGCTAAGCGTCTCGACGCGTTGTGCGATGTCGTCCCTCAACGCGCGCACCTCGTCGACCGGGCGACCCTTCGGATCGGGCAGCTCCCAGTCGATGTATCGCTTCCCCGGGATGTACGGACAGGCGTCTCCGCAGCCCATCGTGACGATGACGTCTGCCCACTCGGCGAGCTCGTCGGAGAGCTTTTGCGGCGTCCTGCCGGAGAGATCGACGCCGATCTCGCGCATGACCTCGATCACCTCGGGATGAACGCGCTCCGCAGGCTCCGTACCCGCTGAATCGGCCTCGTGCCGTCCACCCGCCGCCCGCTCGAACAGCGCCTTGCTCATCTGCGAGCGCCCGGCGTTGTGAAGGCACACGAAGAGGACGCGCGCCACTAGTGCGTGTCGCCGAGCCGCTCCTCGCTGGGGTGCGAGGCGTCGGTGAACTCGCGGAACTCGGCGGTGACGAGATACGCGGTCTGCTCGCCGATGTCGACGGCGTGGTCGCCGATGCGCTCGAGGCAGCGCGAGACGATCAGCATCCGCAGGCCCCATTCGCGCAGCGAGCGGTCCGGGCCGAGGTCGAGCACCCGCTCGACGACGCGCCGGTTGCCGCGATCGATCAGCTCGTCGAGGTCGACGAGCGACTCCGCCCGGCCGACGTCGCGCTGGTGGAACGAGTCGAGCGCGAGCCGGATCATCTCCTCCGCCCGCGAACCCATCTCCTCGAACGCCGAGAGCAGGGCCTCGTCCGACTCGTTCTCCGCGACGAGCTTCGTGAGCTTGGCGATCGTGACGCAGTAGTCGGCGGCTCGCTCGAGGTGCAGATTGATGTGGAGCATCGCGAGCACGAGCCGCAGGTCGCCGGCGACCGGGGTCTGCCGCGCGAGCAGCGCGTGGATGCCCTGCTCGATCTGCACATACGCGCGGTCGACGTCGTCGTCGAAGGCGATCACCTCGTCGGCGAGCTCGAGGTCGCGCTGGCGCATGGCGTTGAGCGCGCCGCGCAGCGCGCGGATCACGAGCTCGCCCTCCTCCTGCAGCGTCGCCTCGACCCGGTCGAGGTCCTCCTGGAACGAGACGCGGTAGGTCTCAGGCTTCATTTCGGTCCGACCACGCGTTGCCAGGGTGCGATGGACGAGTGCGAGGCAAGGACGCAGGGAGCGGCCATAGCAGCGCTATGGCCGCGACGGAGGACGCCGCATCGTGCCGTCCAGCGCGGCCTGGCGACGTGTGCGTCACGTCGAGATGAGGCCTCATTAGCCAAAGCGTCCCGTCACGTAGCCCTCGGTGCGAGGATCGCTTGGCTGGGTGAAGATCTTCTGGGTCTCGTCGTACTCGACGAGGATCCCGCTGCGCTCGCCCTCAGCGTCCTCCTCGCTCAGGCTGAAGAAGCAGGTCCGGTCGGCAACACGCGCGGCCTGCTGCATGTTGTGCGTGAGGATCACGATCGTGTAGCTGCGCTTCAACTGATGGATCAGGTCCTCGATAGCGGACGTCGCGATCGGGTCGAGCGCCGAGGCCGGCTCGTCGAGCAGGAGCACGTTCGGCTCGACTGCGAGCGCCCTCGCGATGCAGAGCCGCTGCTGCTGGCCGCCCGAGAGGCTGAGCGCGTTCCGCTTCAGCCGGCCCTTGACCTCGTCCCAGAGCGCTGCCTGCTCGAGCGCACGCTGGACGCGCTCTTCCATGCCGGCCCGCATGCCCAGCACGCGCGGCCCCCAGGCGACGTTGTCGTAGATCGACTTTGGAAACGGATTCGGCTTCTGGAAGACCATGCCGATCCAGCGACGCACCTCGACCGGGTCGACGTCGCGGTCGTAGAGGTTCTTGCCCTGGTAGACGACCTCGCCCTCGACTTTCGCGGTCGGCACGAGATCGTTCATCCGGTTCAGCGAGCGGATGAACGTGCTCTTGCCGCAGCCGGACGGGCCGATCACGGCGGTGACGAGGTTGCGGTAGATCTCGAAGCTGACGTCGCGGATCGCCGTCGTGCGGCCGTAGCGGACGGTCAGGTTCCGGATGTCGAAGACGACCTCCTGCCGGGTCGGCGCGGGGGTCTGCTCGCGCTGCGCGATCTCCACCCGGCCCACGCGCGTGATCGTATCGCTCATCCGACCTGTCCCAGCTTGCGGCGGCTGCGGGCCAGCATGGCGCGCGAGAGCAGGCTTGCGAGCAGCACGAAGGAGATCAGCGCCAGAGCGGCCGCCCAAGCCCGCGCATGATCGAGCGGGTCAGGCGACTCGGACAGCTCGAAGATCGTCAGGGGCACCGACTGGAGCGGCTGGCGCGGATCCCAGGTCACGAACGGCGCTGTCAGCGACGACGTGAAGAGCAGCGGCGCCGTCTCCCCGGCAGCGCGCGCGACGGCCAGCATCGTCCCGGTCATGATCCCGCCGATCGAGGCCGGGAGGATGATCCCGACGACGGTGCGCCAGCGGCTGACCCCGAGCGCGTAGCTCGCCTCGCGCAGCGTCTCCGGGACGACGCGCAGGACCTCCTGCGTCGAGCGCGCGATCAGCGGCAGCATGATGATCGCGAGCGCGAACGAGCCCGCCAGGCCGCTCTGCTGGTGTGAGAGCACGAGGATCCCGAAGACGAAGATCCCGATCACGATCGAGGGGATCCCGTTGAGGACGTCGAGCGCGAGACGGATCGTCTCCTCCAGCCGCTTCGGCGCGAACTCCGAGAGGTAGAGCGCCGTCAGCACTCCCACCGGCAGGGCGATCAGCGCCGCAACAGCGACGATCACGAGGCTGCCGGCGAAGGCGTTCGCGAGCCCGCCGCCCGGCGCGCCGAAGCCGGCCGGCGCCTTCGTGAAAAAGTCGAGGCTGATCGCCGGCAGCCCCCGACGAAGCACCGAGACGATCACCGTGCCGAGCAGCGCGACCGCGACGAGCGCCGCTACGGTCGCGAGCGCCTCCATCAACAGGTTGACGGCCTTCCGGCGGCGCAAGCGCGGGCTCGGCCGGCCCCAGGAAGCCGCCGCGCTCACGAGCCACCCGTTCGCTGGAACTCGAAGCGCCTGACGATCACCTGCGCGAGCAGGTTCACCACGAGCGAGATCGCGAGCAAGATCGCCGCGAGGTAGACGAGCGCCGAGACCTGGAGTGCCGTCGAGGCGCCCTGGTACTGGCTGGCGATCCGGCTCGCGAGCGTGTCGCCCGGCTTGAAGAGCGACAGGCTTACCCCGGCGAAGCCGCCGATCACCTGCGTGACCGCGATCGCCTCGCCAACGGCGCGCCCCAGTCCGAGGATCACCGCCGCGGCGATGCCGGGCCGCGCCGACGGCAGGACGACACCGCGCACCATCTCCCAGCGCGTCAGCCCGAGGGCGAGCGCGCCTTCCTCCAGCTCGCGCGGGACGCTCTGGAAGAGCTCGCGACTGATGCTCGCCACGATCGGGACGACCATGATCGTCAGCACGACGGCCGCGGTGAGCATCCCCGTCCCCGCCGAGGGGATGTCGCCCTTGAAGAACGGCGTCCAACCGAGGGCGCTCTTGAGCACGGGATCGAGATGCTGCGCTAGGAACGGCCCGAGTACGAGGATCCCCCACAGCCCGACGACCACGCTCGGGATGGCCGCGAGCAACTCGACGAGCGCGCCGATCACGTCGCGGACGCCGCGCGGTGCCAGCTCGCTTAGATAGAGGCCGATGGCGATCGCGATCGGCGTCGCCAGCACGAGCGCGATCGCGGAGGTCAAGGCGGTGCCGAGGATGAAGTCGCGCGCCCCGAACACGCCTTTGACCGGATCCCACGCAGCCGTGGTCACGAAGCCGAGCCCGAACTTGTGGAACGCGAGACGCGAGCCGTCCGCGACCTTCCACCCGATGGCGATGACGAGCGCAAGCGCGGCAAGAGCCGGGATCAGCGTCAGCCCGTGAAAGAGGACGTCGGCCACGCGGTCGCCGGCGCGCCTGGGCACGCGCGCGGGCAGCGCGGAGGGTGCGACGCTCATCGACCGCGAGGCTAACCCGTCGGAGCGCCCTTTCCTGGGTCGTTCACCAGGTCGTAACCACTCCGCGACCTTCTCTCAGCCCACGTCCACGCGTGCACGAGCCACTCTGAGCTCGTCAGGTTCCGAAAGAGACAGAGGAGAGGTCTTGAAGCGAAGAATTGCCATCCTGGGCACGGCCGTTGCAGGGCTCGCGCTCGCCACGGCCGCGGGCGCGACGACGACCACGAGCAGCGACAACAACCTGAAGGGCGCGGGCAGCTCGTTCGTGTTCCCGCTCGTGTCCACCTGGATCCCGGCGGTCAAGTCGGACATCGGCTATTCCGTCTCCTACAACCCGGTCGGAAGCGGGGCAGGCATCGCCGCGATCACGAATCGGCAGGTCGACTTCGGCGCGAGCGACGCACCGCTGACCGCCGACCAGTTCAGCGCCTGCAAGGGCTGCGTGCAGATCCCGTGGGCCCTGTCGGCGACGTCGGTCGCCTACAACCTGAACAACGCGCCGGTCCACCTGAAAATCTCCGGGAAGGTGCTCGCCGACATCTACCTCGGCAAGATCACGCGCTGGAACGACGCGCGGCTGGCGAAGCTGAACAAGGGCGCCTCGCTGCCGAATCAGAAGATCACGCCGATCTACCGCAGCGATGCCTCCGGGACGACGTACAACTTCACGGACTACCTGTCCTCGGCGAGCTCCGAGTTCAAGTCCAAGATCGGCAAGGGCACGCAGGTCAACTTCCCCACTGGGGTCGGCGGCCGCGGCAGCTCGGGCGTGTCCGCGGTTCTGAAGCAGACGGACGGCGGGATCATGTACGCCGACGTCGCATACTCGGTCACGAACCACTTCAAGTTCTTGTCGGTCCAGAACCGCGCCGGGAAGTACATCCTGCCCGGCATCGTCGGGATCAAGGGTGCCGCGGCGAGCGTGACCAAAGTCCCCGGGAACAACGAGATCTCGATCGTCAACCCGGCCAAGAAGTACAAGGCCGCGTACCCGGTCTCGACTTACACCTACGTCATCCTCCCGCTGCAGACGGGCAGCGCGCCCGAGTTGCGCAAGTTCGTCTTCTGGGCGCTCACGAAGGGACAGCCGCTCGGCTTGAAGCTGCGCTTCGTCCCGGTGCCGAAAACGGTGCTCGTCGCATCGGAGAAGACGCTCAAGCGGATCCACACGTAGTTGCTCGGCTAGGCTCTTCTGCGCCGTGAGCGCTCGGGAGACTGCCGTACCTGGAGGACGGCGGCTGGTCTACGGACTGGCCGCCGTTCTCTTTGCGATCGCGCTCGTCCTTGCGGTGGCGCGCGTCGGCGAGCAGGCTGGGCGCCTTTCCGACTGGCAGGCGCTCGCCCTCGGGATCACGCAGGGGCTCACGGAGCTGCTCCCGATCTCATCGTCCGGCCACCTGATCCTGGTCCCGTGGATCGGCGACTGGCACTACCTCGAGACGCACCAGAGCTTCAACAAAACCTTCGACGTCGCGTTGCACCTCGGGACGCTCCTCGCCGTGATCCTCTACTTCTGGGGCGACGTCGTCCGCTACGTCGGAGCGTGGTTCCGCTCGGTGGGGCATCGCGCGATTCGCGACGACGACGAGCGGCTGGCCTGGTACATCCTCGCCGCAACGGTTCCCGCGGCGCTCGCCGGCGCCGTCGGCGAGGAGACGATCGAGAAGCATCTCGGGCAGCCGTGGCAGATCGCGATCTTCCTGTCGGTGTTCGGCGTCCTGCTCTGGGTCGCGGACCGCTCGGCGCAGGTGCAAAAGATCCAGGATCTGCGCTTCGGGGCCGCGTTCCTGATCGGGATCTCGCAAATCCTCGCCCTCATGCCGGGGACGTCCCGGTCCGGGATCACGATCACCGCCGGACGCTTCGCGAAGCTCGACCGCGACTCAGCCGCGCGCTTCTCGTTCCTCCTGCTGATTCCGATCGTCTTCGGCGCCGTGCTCTACAAGGGCGTGAAGCACGTGGTGCTCGAGAGCCTGCCTGCCGGGTCGACCGGGCCCTTCATCGTGGGAACCCTCGCCGCCGCAGCCGTCGGCCTCGTCGCGATCGACTTCCTGCTCGGCTACGTGCGTCGGCACGACTACACGCCGTTCGTCGTCTACCGCTTGATCGCCGCCGCCGTGATCGTGCTGATCATCGTTACGGGCTGGAGAAGCGCGAGCTTCTAACTGGATTCGGTCACGACCTCAGGCGGCGTCTCTCGGCCCCGGACGAAGAGGACCGACTTCGTCCACTCCGGCATCCACCAGTTCGCCGGCCCGAGCAGGCGCATGATCGCCGGCACGAGCAGGGCCCGGATCACCGTGGCGTCGAAGATGATCCCGGCCGCGAGCCCGATCGCGAACTCCTTGATCTCGAAGCCGGGGCCAGAGGACAGAACGAGGAACGCGAACATGAGCACGAGCGCCGCGCTGGTGACGAGCTTTCCGGTGCGGGCCAGGCCGAGCTCGATCGCCTTCTCCGTGCTGCCGGTCTCGTCATAGGCCTCGCGCATGCGCGAGAGCATGAAGACCTCGTAATCCATCGAGAGGCCGAACAGGAAGGCGAAGATCATCAGCGGAATCCACGCCGTGACCGCCTGAGTGGCATCGATGCCCCAGAGGGACGACCCGTGCCCGAGCTGGAAGATGAAGACGACGATCCCCAGAGCCGCGGCCAGGGACAGCAGGTTGAGGATCACCGCCTTGAGCGGTAGGACGATCGACCTGAACGCCCGCGCTAGGAGGACGAACGTCAGGAGGAGGACGAAGGCGAGCAGGTAGGGGAAGTTCCCGTAGATCGCATGGACGAAGTCGCGGTCGACGGCAGCAACGCCGCCGAGGCTTCCGCCCGTTCCCTTCAGATCCGAGTTGACGCGATCGATGATCGGCTGGATGCCCGAGGCGGCTCCGTCGACGGCCGGGAACGCCTCGACGATCGCTGCGTCACCCTTCCGCCAGTCCTTCGGCGCCACGGCGGCGACAACCCCCGGCACCTGGCGCAGCTTCGCGGCGACCGCATCGGGGTTCCCGCCCTCAACGAGTACCTCGAACGGCTTGTGCACGCCCGGCGTGATGCCGGCGGCCGTGAGCGCGTCGCGGCCGACGATCGCATCCCCGCTCCCCGGGACGTTCTTCATCTGAGCCTCGTTCGGGTTCAACTGGAGGCCGTAATAGACCAGTACCCCGACGACGGCGAGCCCGGCGGCCGCGATCGGGATCGGACGACGGTTGACGAACCGAGCCCAGCGGCCCCACGCCCCGTCCTCCGGGTGGCCCTGGTCGGTGAACCGCTTCGGCAGGACGCGAACGCTGTTGATCTTCGTGCCGAGCACCGTGAGCAGCGCCGGGAGCAGCGTGATCGCCGAGAGCACCGACACCGCTGGAATCAACATCCCACCGATACCCATCGACCGGATGAACGGCAGCGGCAGCACGACCAGTGAGAGCAGGCCGACCGCGACCGTCGTGCCCGAGACGATCACGGCACGACCGGCGTGCGTCATCGTCTCGACGAGCGCCGTCTCGACGTCCTCACCCTCGCGAAGCTCGTCGCGGAAGCGGAAGATCATGAGCAGCGCATAGTCGATCGCCACTCCGAGACCCACGAGCGCGATCAGGAACTGCACGATGATCGACACGTCCGTGATGTAGGTGAGCACCCAGACGAGCGTGAAGGTGTTGAGGATCGAGGAGACCGCGATCACGAGCGGGAGCAGAACCGCCGGCAGCGTCCCGAAGACGAAGAACAGGATCACGAGCGCGCCGATGCCGCCGACGACCGCCTCGAGCAGCACGCTCGGGCCGGTCGTGGCGCCCTTAGCGCTGGCCTCGAGGATCGGGTCGTGGCCGGTGACATGCACCGTAGTGCCGGCCGGCAGTCCCGCGGTCGCGGCCTTCAGCATCGCTGCGGCGCCGCTCTTCGTGTCGAACTGCGGGGAGCCCGCGGGATAGACCTCCATGAAGGTCGTGTGCCGGTCCTTCGAGACGTAGGCATCGCTGCCCGTCGAGTAGAACGAGCTCGAGCGCGCACCTGGACTGGTCTTCACCGCGCGTGCCATCGCGGTCTTGATCGCGTCGCTCTTGGTCGCGTCGCCGCTCGTCTGGAACACGACGACATTCGGGGCTCGGTCGCCCGTGCCAAAACGATCAACTGTCCGCTGGCTCGCCTCGTAGGCGGCGTAGCCGGGAATCGAGAACGACTGGAACCAGCGCTTCGAGACCTGACCGGCCGCATATCCGCCGAAGACGGTGAGGACGAGCCAGGCGCTGATGACGTACCAGCGGCGGCGGGCGATCAGGTGGGCGAGGCGAGCGAGCATGTGGTTCCTTTCGGAAGCGGCAAACTGGACGAGGTCGAAGAACTTACAGCAACTGCATCATTACCGCAACTGTAATTTCCGGGTACAATGGCTGCATGGGTCTACGCGACCTGAAGAAACAACAGACGAGGACGGCAATCGCCGATACGGCGTTGCGCCTCTTCATGAAGCGCGGCTTCGACCACGTTACCGTCGCCGAGGTGGCCGAAGCGGCCGGCGTCTCCGAGAAGACCGTCTTCAACTACTTCCACTCGAAGGAAGACCTCTTCTTCGACGAGGTCGACGAGCGTGAGGCAGCGCTCGTCGCGGCGATCCGGGACCGCCGACCGGAGGAGTCGATCCTGGTCGCTCTGCGCCGGAGCCAGCTCGCGGGCTGCGGCCGCATGTGCAGCGCGGGATTTGCCGGGTTCGCGCGGCTGATCGAGGAGTCCCAGGCCCTGCGGGCCAAGGAACTCGAGGTCATGGCTCGGTTCTCCGCAACCCTGGCCGACACCCTCCAGGACGAGCTCGGCTGCACCGATCTCGATGCGAGGGTCGCGGCCAGCTTGATCGTCGGCGTCCACTGGCAGTTCTTCGTGATCGCACGCCAGCGTGCGCTCGCCGGCCGGCATGGGCCGGCGGCGACGAGGCGTCTCCGCGCCGATCTCGCGCGCGCCTACGAGCTCCTCGAGAGTGGGCTCGGCGACCTAGGGAGCCGGAAGCTCGGCGCGGATCTCCAGCCCGCCTGATTCGGGCCGAATCGCGTCGACGGTGCCGCCGGCCGCGGTCACGACGTGCTTGACGATCGAAAGGCCGAGCCCGGTTCCCCGCGACGTGCGCGCGCGGTCGCTGCGATAGAAACGCTCGAAGAGACGCGGCAGCTCGTCGGCGCTCACGCCCACGCCGTTGTCGATCGCACGCAGAACCGGCCGGCCGCCCTCGTGCCGCACGCTCAACGTGAAGGTCGCGCGCGGCCCTGCGTAGCGCAGCGCGTTGTCGACGAGGTTCTCGGCGACCATTCGGACCATCCTCGGACGAAGAGGAAGCCGGGTCCCCTCCTCGACCTCGAAGCGGACGGTGACGTCGGCCCGCTCGGCGCGCTCGCGGACGTCCTCCGCTACCTGCGCGAGCACCGGAGCAGCCTCGGTCGAGCCGAGCGCCACGACTTCGCGACCGGTCTCGAGCTCGGAGAGGAAGAGCACGTCATCGACGAGCTGCCGCGTCGCCTCGACCTCCTCCCGCGCCTGCTCGATCAGCGCGTCCCGGTCCGCGCCCGGCAGCTGCGCGGTCTCGAGCAGCGCCAGGATTCGCGCGAGCGGCGTGCGCAGCTCGTGCGAGACCGCCGCGGTGAACGCGGTGCGGAGCTCTGCGTAGGGATCCGCCTCCATGGCTGGATTCTCGCGGGTCCGGGGGTGGGTCACCATCCGTTCACCGGATCGTCACCACCAGGGGACCGCTCGGGAGTCCATGATTCGGACGGATGGCGAAGGTCCTGATCGTCGAAGACGACGAGGTGATCGCAGAGGGCATGGCACGCCATCTGTCCGCCGCCGGCTTCGACCCCGTGCGCGTGGGCCGCGGCGACCAGGGGCTCGCGCGGCTTCGGTACGAGCAACCCGATGTCTGCGTGCTCGACCTGATGCTCCCCGCGGTCGACGGGTGGACGATGATCGAGACGATCCGCGCGGAGGGCATCGGCACACCGATCGTGGTCGTCAGCGCGCGTGGCACCGAGCACGACCGGGTGCACGCGCTCGAGATCGGCGCCGACGACTACCTCGTCAAGCCGTTCTCGATGAAGGAGCTCGTGGCGCGCGTCCAGGCAGCGGCCCGCCGCGGAGTCAGGTCCCAAGACGCCACGCGGGGCGATCCGATCGAGATCGAGGAGCTGCGCATCGATCCGCGCGAGGTCCAGGCCTACGTCGACGGCGAGAGCGCCGATCTGACCCCGACGGAGTTCCGGCTGCTCTACCAGCTCGCGCTCGACCAGGGCCGAGTGACGACGCGCGACGAACTGCTGCAGAAGCTGTGGGGCCGGCGCGAGACGCATCGAGACCGGACGGTCGACGTCTTCGTGCGGCGCCTACGGGAGAAGATCGACCGCCGCGCCTCGAAGCACACGTTCATCCAGACGCGCTACGGCGTCGGCTACAAGCTCGAAGCCGTTCCTAAGTAGGCAACCGCTCGAAGCGTAAGCCCGTCTCGACGAGCTTGCGGCCGCCGGACTCGTAGGCGAGGTCGACCTTGTCGTTCTTACGGTAGGTGCCGGCGATCCCGAGCGCCATCGAGAGCCAGCGGACGAAGCCGAGGCTGCCCTCCTCCTCCAGCGGGCGGTCAAACACAAGCGCCTTTCCCTCTTGCCGAAAATCGCGGCCCTCCTGCTGGAGAACGCCGTTCAGGTAGACCTGAAACGGCCGCGTCACATACCCCGGCACCTCTACCCGCGAACGCTCGATCACGTCCATAGAATGCCTGCGGCCTTGGGACGCAGGCGCCTTGTCTTACTTGTCACGTGCGCGCTTGCGCTGCTCGTCGTCGGCGTGGCCGCAGCCGGGAACGGCGGGATCGCGCCGCCCGCGCCCGCCTCCCCGAACGCCGATCGCATCCGCGACAGCTACTGGCTGATCCTCGGCTTCACCGGCGCGGTCTTCGTGCTCGTCGAGAGCGCCCTGGTCGTGGTCATCCTGCGCTTCCGCGGCCGGGGCCGCCCGCGCGAGGTCGAGGGCCCGCAGATCCACGGCTCGACCCGGCTCGAGTTGACGTGGACGGCGGTCCCGGTGCTGATCCTGGCCGTGATCGCCGGCTTCGTCTTCTACAAGCTGCCCGGAATTCAGAACGTGCCGCCGGCGCAGGCCGGCACCGAGCAGCTGAACATCAGGGTGGTCGCGCACCAGTTCTACTGGCAGTTCGAGTATCCGAACGGCGCGATCTCGATCGACGAGCTCCGCGTGCCGACGAACCGGGTCGTCACGCTCGACATCGCCTCGGAGGACGTCGACCACAGCTGGTGGATCCCCGAGTTCGGCGGCAAGTTCGACGCGATCCCTGGCCAGACGAACCACACCTGGTTCAAGGTCAGCCGCGCCGGAACCTACCGCGGCCAGTGCGGCGAGTTCTGCGGGCTCTACCACGCAGCCATGAGCGCGCGCGTCGTCGCGACGTCGCCGGCCGGGTTCACGCAATGGCTCTCCTCGCAGACCTCCGGGACACTCGGGAAGGCGGAGTTCCAGAACGCGTGCGGCAAGTGCCATGGCCCGCAGGGCGAAGGCGGGTTCGGGCCCGCGGTGAAGAGCAATTCGCTGTTGACCCAACGCACCGGACTCTTCCAGCTGATCACGAACGGACGGGCTGCGATGCCGCCGGTCGCACGAGGGTGGTCGAACGCCCAGCTCGACGCGCTCTACGCCTACGCGAGCAAGCAGGTCTACAAGGGGGCCGGAACGAGTGGCGGCTAGGGCAGAGCCGTACCGCTCCGACTGGCGCCGCGGCCGCGTGGCGAGCTGGCTGACGACCGTCGACCACAAACGGATCGGGATCCTCTACATCGTCACGAGCCTCGTCTTCTTCGTCGCAGGCGGGATCCTCGCGCTGCTCATGCGCGCGCAGCTCGCGACGCCGAACGAGCACTTCGTCACCAAGAACTCCTTCAACGAGCTCTTCACGATCCACGGGACGACGATGGTCTTCCTCGTCGTCGTGCCGATCTTCGCGGGCTTCGGGAACTTCCTGATCCCGCTGATGATCGGCGCGCGGGACATGGCGTTCCCACGGCTGAACGCGCTCAGCTACTGGCTCTACCTGCTGGCGGGCCTCGTGCTGTATCTCAGCTTCTTCGCGAAGGGCGGCGCCGCTCACGCTGGCTGGTACAGCTACCCGCCGCTCTCCGAGAGCTTCTTCTCGCAGGGCCACGGCCAGGACTACTGGATCCTGTCGATCCACATCGCGACGCTCTCGTCCCTGCTCGGCGCGATCAACTTCCTCGCGACGATCCACAACATGCGCACACCGGGCATGACGTGGATGCGCATCCCGCTCTTCGCATGGACGATCGAGGTCTACGCCATCCTGCTCGTGATCGTGCTGCCGGTACTGGCTGCGGGGCTGACGATGCTGCTCGTCGACCGCCGCTGGGGCACGCACTTCTTCCTGCCGCAGAAGGGTGGGAACGCCGTGCTCTACCAGCACGTCTTCTGGTTCTTCGGCCACCCCGAGGTCTACATCATGATCCTGCCGGCGATGGGGATCGTCTCGGAGGTCCTCCCCGTCTTCTCGCGCAAGCCGATCTTTGGCTACAAGGCGATCGCGTTCTCGACCGCGGTGATCGGCTTCTACTCGCTGCTCGTCTGGGCCCACCACATGTTCTCGGTGGGGATGCCGAACTACCTCAACGTCTTCTTCATGCTCTCGTCGATGACGATCGCCGTCCCGACGGGGGTCAAGATCTTCAACTGGCTCGCGACCACCTGGCGCGGGAATCTGATCTTCGACACGCCGATGCTGTTCGCGCTCGGGTTCATCGCGGTGTTCACGATCGGTGGGCTCTCGGGGATCTTCCTGGCCGCGTTCCCGGTCGACTGGCAGGTGACCGACACGTACTTCGTCGTCGCGCACATGCACTACGTGCTCTTCGGGGGCTCGATCTTCGGAATCTTCGCGGGCCTCTACTACTGGTGGCCGAAGATGTTCGGGCGGCTGCTGTCGGAGACGCTCGGGAAGTGGCACTTCTGGCTCACGTTCGCCGGGATGAACCTGACCTTCGGCCCGCAGCACATGCTCGGGCTGCTCGGCATGCCGCGCCGGATCTACACCTACGACCAGCACGGAGCCTGGCTCGTCTACAACCTGATCTCCTCGATCGGCTCGTTCATGATCGCGCTCGGGACGCTGGTCTTCATCGTCAACGTCATGAAGGCCAGGCGGACCGGCCGGCGCGCGGTGAACGACCCGTGGCTGGCCGACACGCTGGAGTGGTACACGTCGTCGCCGCCTCCGGCGCACAACTTCGACAAGGTTCCCTACGTGACCAGCCCGCGGCCTTTGCGAGACCTGCGCCGTCGACTGGCGGAGGACGGCCTTGTCTAGACCAGGCCCGTGGCTGAGACTGGTCGCGCTCGCGGGCGCGGCGGGTGCCATGCTCGCCGTGGTCAGCGGCGCGGCCGGGCTCGGGACAGCGCACCGCGTGCTTGCCGCGCTGGCGCTCCCGCCGCTCGTCGCGCTCGGCGTGGCTGCGTGGATCGCGCACCGCCGGCTCCTTCCGGCTTCGATCGCGTCGCTCGTGCTCTTTGGCGCTGCGGCGGCGGTGACCTCGCCGGCTCTCCACATCGCGCTGGCATCGCTGGCGCTGGCGTCTGCTCTGGTTGCCTGCGCGTTGACCCTGCGCGGCGAGCCGGCCGCGAACGGCGACTGGCGGGACTACCTCACGCTGACGAAGCCGAGAATCATGTCCCTGCTGCTGCTGACCGGTGCGTGCGGGATGGTCGTCGGCGCGGGCGGCTTTCCGCCGCTCGGGACGTTCGTTGCCGCGATGGCGGGCCTCGCCCTCGCCTGCGGCGGTGCGAGCGCGCTCAACCATGTCCTCGACGCCGACATCGACCGGCTGATGGGGAAGCGGACGGAGAAGCGCCCCGTCGCGGCGGGCCGAGTCGCGCCCACGCGGGCGCTCGAGTTCGGGCTGGCGCTCTCGGCGTTCTCGTTCGTCCTGCTTGCGTCGCTCGTGAACCCGCTGACCGCCGCCCTCGCCCTCGTCGGGAATCTCTTCTACGTGCTCGTCTACACGCGGTGGCTCAAGCGCTCGACGCCGCAGAACATCGTCATCGGCGGGGCCGCGGGCGCGGTGCCGCCGCTCGTCGGCTGGGCAGCCGCCACCGGGAACCTCGCGCTGCCGGCGCTCTTCCTGTTCCTGATCGTCTTCGCCTGGACGCCGCCGCACTTCTGGGCGCTCGCCCTGCTGATCAAGGAGAACTACGCGGCGGCGAAGGTGCCGATGCTGCCGGTCGTGCGCGGCGACCGCGAGACTGCGCGCCAGATCGTCCTGTACTCGGTCGTGCTCGTCGCGATCACGCTGCTGCCGTTTGCGCTGCGCGAGGTCGGGCTCGTCTACCTCGTCTCCGCGCTGGCGCTCGGCGGGGCGTTCCTCTGGCTCGCGGTGGCCCTGCAGCGCGACACGAGCCGCCGCCGCGCCGCGCTGCTCTTCCACTACTCCCTCCTCTATCTCGCGCTGCTCTTCGTCGCGATGGCCGTGGACGCGGTCGCCTGATGGAGCCGGCGCCCGTCCCGAAGCAGCGGAACACCGCCTTCGCCTGGGCGATCGTCGGGCTGTTCGTTCTGCTCTTCGCCGGGACGTTCCTGATCGCGCTGCTCTACCTCGCGGCCGACCACATCAAGTAGTCCGGACCCATCGACGGGATCTGGATCACCGAAGTCTCCGAGCCCGCCGAGGGAATCCGGCTGGCGGTCAAGGATCTCTTCGACACGGCCGGGCTGACGACGACCTACGGCTCGGTGATCTTCGCCGAGCATGTCCCGACGGAGAACGCCGAGGCGGTACGGCGGCTCGAACAGGCCGGGTACGCGAACGTCGGCAAGGCGAACCTGCACGAGTTCGCGTACGGGACCACCTCGATCAATCCGCACTTCGGCTCCGTGCCAAACCCGATCGCGCCCGACCGGATCGCGGGCGGATCGTCGGGTGGCAGCGCGGCCGCCCTGGCCGCAGGGTTGGCCGACGCCGCCCTCGGCACGGACTCTGGGGGCTCGATCCGCATCCCCTCGGCCTGCTGCGGAACCGTTGGCCTGAAGCCGACCCACGGGCTCGTCCCGATCGACGGATGCTTTCCGCTCGCCCCGAGCTACGACACCGCAGGCCCGATGGCGCGCGACGTCACCGGCTGCGCCGCGATGATGCGCGCGCTCGTCGCCGGCTTCGAGGAGCACCCTCTCGAGTCGCTCGAGGAAGTGCGGGTGGGCGTCGCGTGGCTCGAGCATGCGGATCCCGAGGTCCGCGAGCGCCTCCGCGCGGGAACCGAACTCTTCCCGAGACGCGAGAGCCTCGACCTGCCGTTTGCGGAAGGGACGTTTCCGCTCTTCATGCGCGAGGTCGGAGACGTCCACCGTGCGCTCTTCCCCGACAACTCGGAGGCATACGGCGACGACGTTCGCGTCAAGATCGAGCGCTGCCTCGGGGTCTCCGAGGGCGAAGCCAAGGCAGCGGCGGCAACACGCGAGCGATACCGGGACCATGTCGCCGAGCTGACCGACGGATTCGACCTGATCGTGACGCCGACCCTTCCGATCGTCGCCCCACCGGCAGCCCTGGCGATCAACGACGCCTTCCGCGACCAGCTGACCCAATTCACGTACCCGATCAACGCGCTCGGCCGCCCCGCACTCGCACTACCTTGCGGGCCCGCGGAGGAAGGCCTACCCGCCTCGGTGCAGCTCGTCGGCCGTGCGGGCGAGGATTCGCTTGTTCTGGCGGCTGGCGCGCTGCTCGAGAGCGCCCTTGCATCCCTCGATCGAGGGAGGGCCGCCTAACCCGGGGTGCCGACACAAATAGCGGGATGCTTGCCACTCGTCTTGCCCTGTTCGCGCTTGTCGCGCTGATCGTCGCGCCCGGCGCGACTCCGGCCGCAAAGCCGCCGAAGCTCATTGCCCCCGCGGGCCTGCGCGCGTTCCTGCTGCGCTCGGACGAGCTCCCCGGCCACGAGTTCCCGCGCACGCCGTCGTTCGCCTGGACTCCGGTGAAGGGCGCGCAGCACTACGAGTTCACGCTTTCGACCAGTCCCCTCTCCGCCGGCAGCGGCCTGGTCTGGGACGACTCGACCCTCACGTCTCCCGCCGCCGCCGTTCGAATCGCTCTCCCCTGGATCACCGGCAATCCCTATTCGCTCTATGCACGCGTTCGGGCGATCGCCGTCAACGGCAGGGTCGGCCCCTGGACGCGGCCGTACGGCTTCAACGTCCGCTGGCCCAACGTGCCGGTCCCGCTCGCGTCTGCCCAGGGCCTGATTCGGTGGACCCCGGTCGAGGGCGCCACGTCCTACCAGGTCTGGTACGTGAACACCGACATCGGAGGACGCAGCAAGATCTTCTCCACCACCACGAACGTGGCGGACGAGCGCGAGTACTACGCCTTCCACCAGACCGACGACTTCATCAAGACCGTGCGCTGGCGGATTCGCGCCGTGCGCGCCATGTACGGGGCGTCCGCGAACGGGCTTCCCGCCGTCAGCTACGGGCCCTGGAGCAACATCTACGAAACGCTCAATCCGCAGCTCACCCCACTGACCGGAAACCCGCTTGGGGTCCTGACGCCGACCGGCACCATCTCCGACGTCGCGTCCACGCCGCTCGCCCCGACCACGCACGCTCTCATGCCGGCCTTCACGTTCTCGGGCAACCAGAACAACGACCTCTCGGTGAGCCCTCTGTTCCGCGTCTACGTCTTCACCGACCTCGACTGCGTGAACCTCGTCTACAAGAGCGCGATCGTCGGCGGCCCCGCATACGCCCCGCGCTCGAGCGGCCCGCTCGCCCTCCCGCGCGACCAGGCCGGCCTCGACGCAGCGACAAACAGCTTCCTCCCGGACGGAGTGGAGGGCACGAGTTTCACGACCGACGGCCTGCCGATCACGGCGACCGAGTCGGACAAGCCGAGCGTCTTCACCGTCAAGACGAGCACCGTAACGTCGAGCTCCGGCAGCGGGCCCGCCACTCCCGTAGCAGCCGATCCGAACGCGTTCCCGACCACGTTGACCGGCACCGGCGCACCCACCGACTTGTGGGACACGGGGTGGCCGACCGGGGAGTACTACTGGACCGTCGTCGGTGTCACCCCGGTGACCCGCACCGCGGTGCTCGTCGGCGGCGCCTCTGCCTCAACCGACACGATCACCGTCAGCAGCAGCGCCGGGTTCGCGGTCACCGACCGGATCCGCATCGGCACGGCAGCGAACGTCGAGACCCTCGCGATTGCCAAGATCGGGGGCTCGACCATCACGTTGAACGGTCCCCTGGCGCGCGCGCATGCTTCCGGCGAGCCGGTGACGAAGGCTTCTGGCACGGTCGAGTACTTCGACCAGGACGTCGCACAGGACGCCTGCTCGCAGGGTCGCATCGCGTCCTTCGGCAAGACCAGCCCGACGGCCCTGTCGTCCGGCGCGGCCCCGTTCGCCTCAGGCCTGTCGCCGAGCGGACGGCTCGTCGCCGCAGCAGGCTCAAACCCCAAGTTCTACGGCCCGCCGCTCGTCGCCTGGCAGCCGGCGCTCGGAGCCACCGCCTATGAGCTTCAGATCAGCAAGTCACGCTACCCATGGCGGGCGATCGGCAACCCGTACTACACCTTCTCGACGGCCGCGACGCTGCCGCTCACCCCGGGCACGTGGTATTACCGCGTGCGCGGCATCAATCTCTCGCTACCGGCCGGAGCCGCTCAGCAGATGAGCTGGTCGAAGCCGATCGGCCTCGTGGTCACTAAGCCGAAGTTCAAGATCGTTTCGCGTTCGCGCTAGTCGCTAGCCCGCGGCCCGCACGGCGGCCTCGTAGACCGGGTCGCGCGTGAAGGTGTCGAGCTCGTCCGAGAGCAGGTCGGACGGATCGGGCGCGTCGCCCGGGGGAAACGGCGTCGGCTCTCCATCGACGTCGACACCGACGAGCTTGTTCGCGTCCTCGTGCTCGAGCTCGACCGGACGGTCGAGCCGCGAGCGCAGCCAGCCTGCGATGAGGTGCGCCTGGGCGGCCGTGCCCGTGACGCCGATCCGTTCGACCGACGCGATCCCCGGCCACAGCGAGGCGAGCTGCGCGCGCCACCTGCTCGTCCGCGCCCAGGCGATGTCGGACACGGCGACGTGGTCGAACAGCTCCGCCAGCCTGGGGTAGGCGTCGGGAAGGTTCGCCCACTCGGTCGAGTCGACGATCAGGCGGTCGACCACTTCCACGAGCTGGCCGAGCTGCGCGGAGTCCCAGTCGGGCTCGCCGCGCCAGCGGAGGAACACCGGCAGGTCGGAGATCAGGAGCGGCTGGACGACGCTCGCCGGCGCTTCGGAGCGCCGGCCCTTAAGGCGGATGCGGATCGTCTCGGTGCAGACCTGACGCTCGCCGCCGGTCGCGAAGCAGTCGATCGACACCTCGGCCTCGAGCGCGTCGTCCTCGTCGGGCTCGGGAACGAGCACGATCGTACGCGAGGGATGCCGCTCGGCGAGGCCGGCGAGGACGTTCTCGGCCGCTCCGACCCAATCGGCCGGCACCCACGCGATGTGCGTCATCACGCTCGTCTGCTGCAGCGGCTGTCCGGCCGCCGCCTGGTCCGAGCGCAGCTCGTTCAGCTCGTGCTCGAGCTCGGCGATCGACGAGGCGCTCAGTGCCGCCTCCAGGAGCGCCCGTCGCGCTTGAGGAGTTCGTCCGCCGCGACCGGACCCCAGGTGCCGGCTGCGTAATTCGGGAAGTTAGCTCGGTCGCGGCGCCACGCGGCGACGATCGTGTCGACGAGCTGCCACTGCTCGTCCACCTCGTCGGCCCGCGTGAACAGCGTCGCGTCGCCGAGCAGGCAGTCGAGGATCAAGCGCTCGTAGGCCTCCGGCAGCCCCGTGCGGAAGGCGCCGCCGTAGAGGAAGTCCATGTGCACCGTCCGGATGGACATGCCCTGGCCGGGCACCTTCGCGCCGATCGCCAGCGACACACCCTCGTCCGGCTGGATGTGAACAAGCAGGACGTTGGGGCGCAGCCCGTCGCCGGCGATGTCGGCGAACGGCGGATGCGGCGCGCGGTGAAACTGGATCGCGATCGTCGTCTCGCGCCGCGCGAGGCGCTTGCCCGCTCGCACGTAGAACGGCGTGTCGGCCCAGCGCCAGTTGTCGACGTAGAGCTTGGCGGCGACGTACGTGTCGGTCATCGAGTCGGGAATGACACCGGACTCCTCACGGTAGGCCGGCACCTCCTCGCCCTCGACGAAGCCGGGTCCGTACTGGCCGCGCACGACGCTCTTCGGGCCAGGCGTGTGCAGTGAGCGCAGCACCTTGACCTTCTCGCCGCGCACGGAGTCGGCGGTGAAGTCGATCGGCGGCTCCATCGCGGTGAGCGCCACGAGCTGCAGCAGATGGTTCTGGAAGATGTCGCGGATCACGCCGGCCTGCTCGTAGTAGGCGGCGCGGCCCTCGATGCCGATCGACTCGGCGACCGTGATCTGGACGTGGTCGATGAACTGGCGGTTCCAGATCGGCTCGAAGATGCCGTTCGCGAAGCGCAGCGCGAGCATGTTCTGGACCGTCTCCTTGCCGAGGTAGTGGTCGATCCGGAAGACCTCGCTCTCGTCGAAGTGCTCGCCGAGCTGCGCGTTGAGGGCGCGCGCGGAGTCGACGTCGTGGCCGAACGGCTTCTCGATGATCAGCCGCACCCAGCCGTTGGCTCCACGGCGACGACCGAGCTCCTCGATGAGCGTGCCGATCGCGTCGGGCGGGACCGCGAAGTAATAGACGCGGTTCTCGCCCGTTCCACGTTCCCGGTCGAGCTCGTTCAGAGTCTTCCCGAGGTCGTCCTCCTTCGTACCGTCCGCGAAGTCCATGGCGAGGTAGCGCATCCCGTCGGCAAGCCACTTCCACACGTCGTCGCGAAACTCGTCGCGGCCGTGCTCCTGGACCGCCTTCTTCATCTCCTCGATCCAGTTCTCGTTCGACATCTCGCTTCGCGCGACTCCGACGACCGCGAACTGCTCAGGCAGGAGCCGGCGGAACGCAAGCGAGTAGAGCGCGGGGAAAAGCTTCCGGTGCGTCAGGTCGCCCGAGGCTCCGAAGATGACGAGCACGCACGGCTCGGGCCGGCGCGTGACGCGCAAGCCGTCCAGCAGCGGGTTTTGCTGCTCCTCGGTCGGCGCGGCCACTAGCGCGGATCCTGCGGCGTGGCCTTCGCGTCCTCGACAGCCTTGACCGCGTGGCCGCCGAACTGGTTGCGGAGCGCGGCGGTGACCTTGGCCGCGAACGACTCCTCTTGTCGGGACGCGAACCGGGCGTAGAGGGCCGCGCTGATCACCGGCACGGGCACGTCCTCGGCGATCGCCTCGGCGATCGTCCAGCGTCCCTCGCCCGAGTCCTCGACATAGCCGTGGATCTTCTCCAGCTTCGAGCCGTCCTTCTCGAAGGCGGCGTGCAGAAGCTCGAGCAGCCAGGACCGGACGACGGAGCCGTAGCGCCAGATGCCGGCGATCTCGTGCAGATCGAGGTCGTAATCCGGCTGGGCTTTCATCACTTCGAAGCCCTCGGCATAGGCCTGCATCAGGCCGTACTCGATGCCGTTGTGAACCATCTTCACGAAGTGGCCCGCGCCGGGCTTGCCGACGTGCGCGTAGCCGTCTTCGGGCGCGAGTGACTCGAAGATCGGGCGCAGCCGCTCGACCGGCTCGTCGTCGCCCCCGGCCATCAGGCAGAAGCCCACCTCGAGTCCCCAGATGCCACCCGAGACGCCGACGTCGACGAAGTGGACGCCGTGCTCGTGCGCCTCCTTGTAGCGCCGCTGCGAGTCGCGGAAGTTCGAATTGCCGCCGTCCACGATCGTGTCGCCCTGGTCCGCGATGTCGAGCAGCTCGAGGAACGTCGACTCGGTGATCTCGCCGGCCGGGATCATCATCCAGAAGGCGCGGGGCTGCTCGAGCTGCTCCGCGAGCTCGTGCAGCGACTCGGCGGTCGACTCGACCTGCGGGTCGTACGTCTTGACGTCGTGGCCGCCCTGCTCGCGCAGGCGCTCCGTCATCCCGCTCCCCATCCGGCCCAGGCCGATCATCCCGAGTTGCATTACAGGTCCTCCAATCTGACGCGTGCGATTCGCCGTCCCCGTTCCCGCAACGACTCGAAGTCACCCGCGGCCTGCGCGCGGATGAGGCGGCCGAACCCGAACGGCTGGTTCGGAATCGCGATCTCCTCGCCCGTGTCGTCCACGACCTGGATGAAGAGGCCGGTGTTGGGCCCGCCCTTGTGGAGCTGCCCGGTGGAGTGCAGGTAGCGCGGGCCGAGACCCTGCGTGACGACGCAGCCGGTCTCGCGGCGAGCGCGCTCAGCGAGGGGCTGCAGCTCGCCCTCACGCAGCGGATCGATGAAGGCCTGGATGCAGACGTAATCGCCCTCGCGCGCCTGCGCGAGCAGCTCGTCGACCGACCCCTCGGGCTCCAGCGACGGCTCCTCGCCCGAGTCGAGCACCTGCTTCGTCCGGTCCTTCGCGGCCTGGACGTCCGGCTGGTCGAATGGGTTGATCCCGAGGATCGATCCCGCGACGGCGACGGCGAATTCCCAGCGGAAGAACTCCTGGCCGAGCTCGTACGGATCGGGAAGCCGCACCTCGCCGCGCTGGCGGTCCGGCCCGTCGGGTGACTCGCCGGGAGCCGGCACGAGCCCTTTGCCCTGCTTGCCCGTCGACTCGGCGATCAATTGCTCGGCCCAGAGGCCGAAACCGCCGTCGGTGCCGTCGATGCAGATCTTGTCGCGCCCCTCGCGCCAGCCCTCACCGAACTGGAGCCCCAGCTCGAGTCCCGGGTTGCCCTCGTCGAGGCGGCAGGCCTCGACCATCTCGCGCGTGCGCTCGAGGAGCCGTCCGACGTCGATTCCCATCACGGCCGCCGGGACGAGGCCGAACGGCGAGAGGGCCGAGTAGCGCCCGCCGATCGCGGCGTCGCCCGCGAATAGCGCTCGAAAATCGCGCTGACGCGCTTGATTTTCGAGCGATGAGCCAGGATCCGTGATCGCGGCAAATTTGCTTCCGTCGCGGCGGGTCTTCTCCCAGAAGAAGTCCATGTGCGACAGCGTTTCGAGCGTGGACCCGGACTTCGACGAGACGATGAACAGCGTCTTCTCTAGATCGAGGAACTCGAGGATGTGGCGGAGCATCGCCGGGTGCGTCGTGTCGAGGACGTGGAAGCCCTTGACGCCGAACGTCCCCTTCAGCACCTCTGGCGCGAGGCTCGACCCGCCCATCCCGAGCAGGACGCAGGTTTCTAGCCCGTCTTCGCGCGCCTGCTCGGCGAACTCGGCCTCGAGGACGTGCTCGCCCTTGAGCGGCGCATCGAGCCACCCGAGCCAGCGGTCCTCGTCCGCGTTCGTCCAGACGCCCTTGTCGCGCGCCCAGATCCCGTGGACGAGGTCCGAATTTGAGCTCAGGGCCGTCCCTCGCGAACTTCCATCGTGTCGACTGGTCGGTTCAGACGGACGTGCGGGAGGACCCGCACGTCCTGATGGCGGCACCGCAAGCGGTGCCTCATGCGGATACGAGCTCGCCGCGCTTGGAGCGAATGCCCTCGAGCAGGTCGGCGAACGAATCGGAGAACTTCTGCACGCCCTCCTCCTCGAGTACCCGCACGACGTCGTCGTAGTCGACGCCCGCGTCGGCGAGGTCCTTCAGGAGCTGCTGTGCGCCCTCGAGGTCGTGCTCGATCGAGTTCGGCTTGACCTCGCCGTGATCCTGGAAGGCTTGGATCGTCTCCTGCGGCATCGTGTTCACGGTGTCCGGCCCGATCAGCTCCTCGACGTACATGACGTCGCGATAGTCCGGGTTCTTGACCGAGGTGGACGCCCAGAGGCAGCGCTGCTTCGTCGCGCCCTTCGCGGCCAGCGCCTCCCAGCGCTCGCCGGAGAACGCCTCCTTGTAGTGCGCGTACGCGAGCCGCGCGTTCACGATACCGAGCTTGCCCTTCAGGTCGTCGTGGTCGCCGATCGCGTCGAGGCGCTTGTCGACCTCGGTGTCCACACGCGAGACGAAGAAGCTCGCGACGGACGCGACCCGCGTCGGATTCTCTCCCGCCTCGACCAAGCGCTCGAGCCCGCGGATGTACGACTCGACCACTTCGCGATAGCGCTGCAGCGAGAAGATCAGCGTGACGTTGATGTTCCTGCCCTCCGCGATGCAGTCCTCGATCGCGCCGAGGCCGGGCTGCGTCCCCGGGATCTTCACGTGCAGGTTCGGCCGATCGGCCAGCTCGTGCAGGCGCATCGCCTGGTCGTAGGTCTCCTCGCGCTTGTAGGCCAGCGTCGGGTCGACCTCCCACGAGACGTAGCCGTCCTTGCCCTTCCCCTCGTCCCAGACTTTGCGGAGGAGGTCGCAGGCGTCGACCACGTCGCGGCAGGTGAGCTTGATGAAGATCTCGCGCTCGTCGGTCTCGCCGGCGTCGAGGAGCTCCTTCAGCTGCTCGTCGTACGAGTCGCCCTCCGAGATCGCCTTCTGGAAGATCGTCGGGTTGGACGTAATGCCGACGACGGCGTCCTCGCGCATCGTCCGCTCGAGCTCGCCCTCGTGGATCAGCTTCCGCGAGAGGTAGTCGATCCAGACGCTGACGCCGGCCTCGCTCAATGTGTGCAGGTTCGAATCAGGCATTGCTCATCTCTCTTTCCATCGCTTCAATCTTTTCGAGTCTTTTCACGTAACGCTCGCCACCGTCGAACCGTGCCCCGAGGAAGGTGCCGACGAGGTCACAAGCCAGGGATGGGCCGATCACCTCGGAGCCAAGGCAGAGCACGTTCATGTCGTCGTGCTCGACGCCCTGGTGCGCGGAGTAGACGTCGTGGCAGATCGCGGCACGGATCCCGGCGATCTTGCAGGCCGCGATCGCGGCGCCGACCCCGGAGCCGCAGACGAGGATCCCGCGCTCGGCGTCGCGGGAGCGAATCGCCTCGCCGACCTCCCGCGCCTTGTCGGGGTAGTCGATCCGAACGGCAGCGGTATCGGTCCCGAGGTCGATGACGTCGTGCCCGAGATCGGACACGCTCGCAAGCACCTCGTCGCGCAACTGAACGCCGCGGTGGTCGAATGCCACGGCGACCCTCACGCCTCCGAACCTCCCAAGTAACGGACTGTGACTAAGTTCGTTGGGAGCGCCACGGTCAGAGCACCTCGACCCGGGCGATCTTGCCTTCGTCGAACGTAAAGCGCACCGGCAGGACCCGGTCGCCCGCGCGCACGCTTGCGATCGCGTGTCCGTCGTGCCGTTCCTCGACGCCTTCGAGCTTCACGTCGGGCAGCTCGCCGTCCTGGACGAACCCGGGCGCGAGCAGCGCGAAGAACTCGCGCACGAGGTCGGCTTGGCGCTTCACGCGACGTTCACCGTTCTGACCGTACCCCAACGCCCTGCCCCTTACGCCGACCCTAAGATTGGTCCCGAGTTTCCAGTGTCGAGGCGAGGGAAGGCGGAAAGCATGAACGAGCAGGAGCTGCGCGAACTCGGCCAGCAGCTGCGGGTGGACGCGATCCGGCCTGCAGCGGCGGCGGAGTCGGGCCATCCAACCTCGGGCATGTCCGCGGCCGACCTGATGGCCGTGCTGCTCGCGAACCATCTCCGCTACGACTTCGACACGCCGAAGAGCCCCGCCAACGACCGGCTGATTTTCTCGAAGGGACATGCCTCCACACTGGTCTACGCGATGTTCCGCGCGGCCGGCGTGATCGGCGACGAGGAGTTGCTGAGCTACCGCCAATTCGGGAGCATCTTCGAGGGACACCCGACCCCGCGCATCCCCTGGATCGACGTCGCGACCGGCTCGCTTGGACAGGGCCTGCCCGACGGCGTCGGCGTCGCGCTCGCCGGCAAGAAGCTCGATCGCCTGCCGTTCCGCGTCTGGGTGCTGTGCGGCGACAGCGAGCTCGCCGAGGGATCGCAATGGGAGGCGTTCGAGCACGCCGCGTACTACGAGCTCGACAACCTGACCGCGATCCTCGACGTCAACCGCCTGGGCCAGCGAGGCGAGACGATGTGGGGCTGGGGGCTCGACAAGTATGCGAAGCGCGCGCAGGCCTTCGGCTGGCACACGATCGAGATCGACGGTCACGACGTCAACGCGATCGGCGCGGCCTACAACGAGGCCGAAGCGACCACCGGGCAGCCGACGGTGATCATCGCCAAGACGATCAAGGGCAAGGGCGTCAAGGCGGTCGAGAACAAGAACGGCTGGCACGGGAAGGCGCTCGACAACCCAGATGAGGCGATCGCAGAGCTCGGCGGCGTCCGCAACATCAAGGTGGAGGTCGCGAAGCCCGAGCCGGGCGAGTCGCACAGGTTCGAGACCGGAAAGCTCGAGCTCCCGCGCTACGAGCTCGGCGACGAGGTCGCGACGCGGAAGGCGTACGGCGAGGCGCTCGCCGCTGTGGGCGCTGCGGACGGACGGGTCGTTGCGCTCGACGGCGAGGTCTCGAACTCCACGTTCGCCGAGATCTTCGCCAAGGCTCACCCGGACCGGTTCTTCGAGATGTACATCGCCGAGCAGCAGCTCGTCGCGGCCGCCGTCGGAATCCAGGTGCTCGGCTGGAAGCCGTTCGCCTCGACCTTCGCGGCATTTTTCTCCCGGGCCTACGACTTCATCCGCATGGCCGCGATCTCGCAGGCCAACATCCGCCTGAGCGGCTCGCACGCCGGTGTGTCGATCGGCGAGGACGGCCCGTCGCAGATGGCCCTCGAGGACATCGCCTCGCTGCGCGCCGTCCATTCCAGCACCGTCCTGCACCCGTGCGACGCGAACCAGACGGCAAGGCTGGTCGCCGCGATGGCCGAGACGGACGGGATCGTCTACCTGCGCACGCTGCGCCCGAACACGCCCGTGATCTACGGCCCGGACGAGGAGTTCGAGATCGGCGGCAGCCGCGTCGTGCGCTCCTCCGACGACGACAACGTGACGCTCGTCGGCGCGGGGATCACGGTGCACGAGGCGCTCGAGGCAGCCGACGTGCTCGCCGAGGACGGGATCACGGCGCGCGTGATCGATCTCTACTCGATCAAGCCGATCGACGTGGAAACGCTCGCCGCGGCCGCCGAGGCCACCGGCCGGATCGTCACGGTCGAAGACCACTGGCCGGAGGGCGGTCTCGGCGATGCGGTGCTAGCCGCGCTTGCTGAGGCGGACGTGCATCCGCAGGTCCAGAAGTTGGCCGTGACGGACATGCCGCGTTCGGGCAAGCCCGACGAGCTGTTGAACGCCTACGGGATCGACGCCGAGCACATCGCGGCGGCGGCGCACAAGCTCGTCGAAGCTCACGTAGCCGCTTCGTAGCGGGACCGCGGCGCCGGCCGCGCGCGTAGTGGGGCCATGGCAGTTGCAATCGGCCCGGTCTCGAGGCGGGCGGAGGCGCTCGCAGACCTGCGCGACGACTTCGACGAGCTGCGCTTCCTCTGCGACGCCGCGCCGGCCCCGTCGCCGCGCCTCGACCTGCTGAAGTCGGGAGCTGTCGAGGCTGCTTCCGAACGCCCCCGCACGCGACCGCTACGCGGCGCTGATTCGTAGGGAGTACGGAATCGCCGCCGCGCTGGCGACGGCCGACGACTGGCAGTCGCCCTCGTTCGGGCACTCGCTCCGCTCCCAGGCCGGGCGGCACGAGGGGCGGATCCGCCCGCACGTCGACGATTACAAGCGCGACCGGCATGCCGACGGCGCCGCCTACGAGGCCGCATACCTGCGGGAGTACGTCCGCGTACCAGGCGTGCACGCCTTCCCGACGAGCTGCGGGATGTCGGCGCTGACGACGATCCTCGCCTTCCTCGACGTCGAAGGGCCGGTCCTACTGGGAAGGTCGAGCTACCACGAGACGAAGGAGCTCGTGCTCGCTGCGTTCCCGGGGCGCGTCGTCGAGGTGGACGAGGCCGACCTGCTCGGCGCGGTCTGGGAGATCCGCCCCGGCGCGGTCTTCGTCGACTCGCTCTGCAACTCACGCGGCCTCGCCGTCCCGGAACTCGGCCCGATCCTCGCGGCCGCGGATTGCTGGGTCGTCGTCGACAACACGTGCCTCGGGCCTGCGTGCCGGCCGTTCGCGTCGCGCGCACCGCGCCTGCTCGTATGGGAGAGCCTGCTCAAGCTCGCCCAGTTCGGCCTCGACCGGGCGAACGCGGGAATCCTGCTCGCACGCGGTCCCGGCGTCGACCGCCTCGACTCGCTCCGCGAGCACCTGGGCACGAACGTCGCGGACACGTCGGTCCTGTCGCTGCCGCGACCGGACCGTGCGCGACTCGAACGCCGTCTGGCGCGCCTCGAGCGGAACGCGGCGATCCTCGCCGAGCGCCTCGGCGGCTTCCACCCCGGCGTCGGGCGCCTCCTCCAGCTCGACGTGGCCGAGCCGCAGGCGTGGGTCGCCCGCGCCCTCGAGGAAGCACGCCGCCGGGACGTCGAGGTCGTCGCCGGGACGAGCTTCGGCTTCGACCACACGCGTGTGTACATAACCGCGCCCGGTCCCGACTCGTTCCTGCGCATCGCCGCTGGTACCGAGGATCGACTTCGGATCGAAACCGTTACGGAGGCGCTCTCGGCTGCGACCTAGGCCTACCCTGTAGGCGTGGCAGTGCTGATCGCATCCAATCTGCGCAAGGAGCTCGCGGGGACGCCGCTCTTCGACGGCGTGTCGTTCAAGGTCGAGCGCCGGGACCGCGTCGCGCTCGCCGGGCCGAACGGTGCCGGGAAGACGACGCTCCTGCGCGCCCTCGTCGGGCAGACGGAGCTCCAGGGCGGCGAGCTCGCGTTCCAGAAAGGGACACGCGCCGCGCTGCACGACCAGCGGCCGCCGCTCGAGCGCGAGCTGACGCTGGACGAATACGTCCTCGGCGGCGCGGCCGATCTCGTGGCTGCGGAGGCCGATCTGCACAGGCTCGAGACCGCGATGGCGGGCGGCGAGCACGACCAGGCGACGCTGCGGCGCTACTCGGAGGCCCAGGCCCGGCTTGAGCACGCCGGCGGGTACGCATGGCGCGAGCGCACGGCCTCGGTCGTGCGCGGCCTCGGTTTCTCGGACGACGACTTGCAGCGACCGCTCGAGACGTTCTCCGGCGGTGAGCTCACGCGCGCGTCACTCGCGCGGGCACTCGGCGGCGACCCGGATCTGCTTCTTCTCGACGAGCCGACGAACCACCTCGACGTCGAGAGCCTCGAGTGGCTGGAACGCGAGCTGCAGTCGCTCGACGCGGCGATCATTCTGGTCGCGCACGACCGCTGGTTCCTGGAGGCCGTCGCGAACGCCGTCCTTGAGCTTGAGGCGGGCCGCTCGACCTACTTTTCGGGCCCCTGGCACACCTGGCGGCTCGAGAAAGCGGTGCGGCTCCAGGCTGCGGCGAAGACGTCCCAGCGCATCGGCCGCGACATCGAGCGGCTCGAGCGCTTCGTCAATCGCTTCCGCTCCGCCTCGCCGAAGAAGGCCCGGCAGGCGCAGACGAAGCTGACGCAGATCGGGCGGCTGGAGAAGGAACGCGCGAAGGCCGAGGGCCAGGTCGGACTGCTGACGCGCCGCACACGCCACCTCGGGTTCGAGTTCCTCAAGCCTGCGCGCAGCGGACGAACCGTGGTGGAGGCGCGCGACCTCGTCATCCGGGCGGGCGACAAGCCGCTCCTCGCGGACGCATCCTTCGCGATCGAGCGCGGCGAGCACGTCGCGTTGATCGGGCCGAACGGCTCCGGCAAGACGACGTTGCTCGAAACCCTGCTCGGGCGGCGGCCTCCGGTTTCCGGGACGGTGCACCTCGGCCACGGGGTCGAGGTCGCCTACTTCTCGCAGCACGAGATCGAGCTGGACGAGCGCGGGTCGGTGCTGCAGGCGACGCAGGGCGCGACCGGCCTGCAGCGCCCCGACGCTCAGAACCTCCTCGGACGCTTCCTGTTCTCGGGCTGGGACGAGCACGAGAAGCCGGTCGCGGCGCTGTCCGGCGGCGAGCGCCGCCGGTTGGCCCTCGCACTCGTCGTTGCATCCGGGGCGAACTTCCTCGTGCTCGACGAGCCGACGAACCACCTCGACCTCGAGAGCCGCGAGGCCCTGGAGGCTGCGCTCGACGCGTTCCCCGGGACCTTGCTGCTCGTCTCACACGATCGCGCGCTGCTCGATGCGATCGCCGAGCGGACGCTGGCGATCGAGGACGGCACGCTCAAGTCGTACGACGGAGGGTGGGCCGAATACATCCGGCGCCGCGAGCAGCTCGCTGCACCGGAGCCCTCGCCCGAACCGGAGCCGAAGCAGGCCAAGCCGCGTGCCGCGAAGTCGAAACCGAAGCGGACGACCGAGCTCGAGCGCATCGAGGCCGAGATCGCGGCGGGCGAGCAACGGGTGGCAGACCTGGAGCTGCAGCTCGCCGACGACTGGAGCGACATGGCGAAGCTGTCCGCGCACCGCAAGGCACGAGACGAGCTGCAGGCACTCCTGGAGCGCTGGGAACAGCTCTTCGAGCGCTCGCAAGCGTAACCACGTCGCCCCCGGGTGAGGGATGGCGCGACCCGCCGAGCGAGCGCACGATGGGACTGGGAACGCGCATGCCCCAGAAAGCCAAGCCCTCACAGCCGCTCGTCCTTCGGGTCGAGATCTCCGCCGACCAAGCTCAGATGCTCGGTCCGCTGCTCGCGCGCGAGGACGCGCCGGCTGAGCCGGTTGCAGCCCCGGCGCCGACCGGTCCGACGCCCGACATGATCGCGGAGCGCGCCCGGCTCGCCGAGCGCGAGGCCGAGCTTCACACCCGGGCGAAAGAGCTGGAGGACCGCGAGCGTGAGCTCGAGCAGGTGGAGGCGACGGCATCGGAGAAGATCCGGCTCGCGCACCGCGCGAAGCGGGTCGCCGATGCCGAGGGCGAGCTCGACGACCGCAGCTCTGATCTTGAGCACCGCGAGTCCGCGCTCGACGCGCGGGAGGCCGAGTTCGAGGCCGACGTGCTACTGCGCGAGGATCGGATCGAGCGCTGGCGGGCCGAGCTGGGCGACCTCGAGATTCGGCTCGATCGCAAGGAAGAGGAGCTCCAGCGCTACGTCGGAGAGCTCCAGGGCGCCATGTCGCGCAAGGACCCCTGGTGGCCCGGCAGCGACGACGCGCTGATCAAGCACTAGTTATCCGGCGCTAAGGTCGCGACGACCGCTTCGGCGACCACGCGGAGCGGCCGGCCCGAAACCTGACTTGCCTTGCGGAGCCGCGCGAACGCGTCCTGCTCCGAGAGGCCCTCCTTCTCCATCAGCAGCCCCTTCGCCCGCTCGATCGCCTTGCGCGCCGCGAGCGCCTCGGTCAGCGACTCGGCCTCTTCGCGCAAGGCCGTCAGCTCGTCGTGGCGCGCCCGCGCCGTCTCGATCGCCGGCACGAGATCCTGCTCGCGGAACGGCTTGACGAGATAGCCGAACACCCCCGCTTCGACCGCGCGTGAGACCAGCTCCTGCTGACCGTAGGCGGTGAGCATCACGATCGGGATCGGCCGCTCGTCGAGGATGCGCCGTGCTGCCTCGATCCCGTCGAGCTTCGGCATCTTCACGTCCATGATCGCCACGTCCGGCTCCTCGGAGCGTGCGAGCGCGACCGCCTCCTCGCCGTCGCGGGCCTCGGCGCAGACCTCGAAGCCGCTCCGCTCGAGCAGCTCACGCAGGTCGAGCCGGATGATCGTCTCGTCTTCGGCGATCAGGACGCGCGTGGTCACGCCGGGAACACGACCTCTGCGCGTGTCCCTCCGTCGTTCAGGAGGTCGAAGCTTCCGCGGAGCTCGTCGCGGACCAGCGCGCGCACGATCGAGAGCCCTGTGCCTGCGCCCGAGCCGTCCGGGCCCGCGCCATCGTCGGCGATCGCGAGGACGACATCGCCGTTCCGGCGCGCGAGCTCGATCCGCACCCGGTCGCCTCCGTGCTCGAGCGCGTTCTGGAGCAGCTCGGAGAAGACGAGCGCGAGCGCCGTGGCGCGGTTGCCGCCGAGCGAGACAGGCTCGAGCGAGGCCTCCACGCTCTTCCCGGCCGCGAGCCCCTGGACGAGCATCGCGCGCAGGCGGTCGACGAGGTCGCGCAGCTCGACCTCCTCCTCGCGCTGCTCGGTGAGCACCTCATGGACGGCGGCGATGGCGAGGATCCGGTTGACCGAGTCCTCGAGCGCCTTCTGCGCGTCGACGTCGGGCGCATTCGCCTGCAGGCGCAGGAGCGAGGCGACGGTCTGGAGGTTGTTCTTGACGCGGTGGTGGATCTCCTGGGCAAGCACGCCGCGCATGACGGCGCGGCCATGCTCGAGCGCGACCGCCGCGTGGTGGGCGATCGACGCGAGCAGCGCGCGATCCTCGTCCGTGAACGGCGTGTCGCGGTCGACGACGAGCTCGCCGATCTGCCTGCGCTTCCACCGCAGCGGGAGCCGCACCGCATGCCTGCCGGGGCGGCCCTCGGGCCACGCGATGTTCCCGTCCTCGAGCACCAGCGCGGCGCCGGTCGCGCCCACCGCGCCCATCGTCGTCTTGACGATCGCCTCGAGCGACTCCTCGAGGTACAGCGACTCGGAGACTGCCTCTGAGATCCGCGCTAGCGCCTCGAGCTCGTCGACCCGCCGCTGCGCCTGCTCGTACAGCTTCGCGTGCTCGATCGACTGGGCGACCTGGTCGGCGATCGCCAGCAGCAACTCGACCTCGTCCGAGGTGAACTCCCTCGGCTCCTTCGTGCGCACGTTCAGCGCGCCGGCCAGCTTCTCGCGGGCCAGGATCGGGACCGCCAGGATCGACTCGTACTCGTCCTCCGGCAGGTTCGGGAAGGACTTGAAGCGCGGGTCGAGGTCGGCGCCCTGGGCGATCATGATCGGAGCGCGCTCCGCGGCGGCGGTACCAGTGATTCCCTCGCCCGGCCGCATGCGCGGGCGCCGCGTGAGGTCCTCGGCCCGCGTCCCGTGTGTCGCCCGCAGGATCAGCTCGTTGCCGCGCTCGTCGTAGAGGTAGACGAAGCAAGCGTCGGCCCCCAGCGCGTCAGCGACCTTGGTCGCGACGAGGTGAAGTACCTCCTCGAGGTCGAGGGTCGAGTTGACGGCGGCGATCGTCTCCGTCAGGAGCCGGAGGTGCCGCTCAGGGGCATCCACGGTCCCGATTGTAGGGACGAAGCCGTTAACAAAGTTCTAACGGCCGAGAAGGGTTTTCCTTTGCAATCGGGGAATAAGTTCTCGTCAGATGAGCGCAGTGGCCCTCGACCTACGCAGAACCGCCGGTTTCATCGTGGCGGACAAGCGCGGCCGCGTCGTCGGCAAGGTCGAAGGTCCGATGTACGGAACCGCTCCTGACGTTCCCGACGCGCTGTCCGTGCGCGCGGGATTCCTGTCGCGCCACCGCCGCCTCGTGCCGGCGAGCGCGATCGAGCAGATCGACGGCGCCAGCGGCGTCATCGGCCTGCGGGTCGACCGCGAGTCGATCCGGCGTTTTCTCTAAGAAGCCAGGACCGCGCAAAACCGGAGGGGCCGGGACGCGCCTCCTGGCATGGACCCGTCCAGGACATGTCTGGGGTCAGACCCCGGATCGCGCCAGAAATGCGCAGTTGCATCTAGGGCCTTTCCCTGGCCTCGTCCCGGGGCGACACGTCAAGGGACTGTCCCTGGCCTAGCCCTCGCGAGCCGCGCCCGGGGACAGACCCTGATTTTCGTTCTCTAGATGAGTTTGCCCCTTGTACTCATTCCTCGACTAGGAGAGAATCCGCGACGAGCCCGAGCGCCGCGGCGTCGGTGATCGGGCTCATCTGACGGCCGATCGCGAGCTGCTTTGTGGGCAGCTCGTGGTCGTTAAAGGACAGGCAGGTAACGCTCCATCTCCCATTCGGAGAGCTGGACGCGGTATTCGTCCCACTCTTTGCGCTTCAGCTCGACATAGCGGTCGAAGATGTGCGGGCCGAGCGCCTTGCGCGCGAGCTCGGAGCCCGCCAGCTCGTCGATCGCCTCGCCCAGGGTCTCCGGCAGGGCGATGATCCCGCGCTCCTTCCGCTGCTCGGCGGTCAGGTGGTACAGGTTCGTCTCCATCGGGTCGGGCAGCTCGTAGCCCCGTTCGATCCCTTCGAGCCCGGCATGGAGCAGCGCGGCGAAGGTCAGGTATGGGTTGCACGACGGATCCGGACAGCGGATCTCCGCCCGCGTCGCCTGTTCGGAACCGGGCTTGTAGAGCGGGATCCGGATCAAGGCTGAGCGGTTCCGCTGCGACCACGCCACATACACAGGCGCCTCGTAGCCGGGGACGAGCCGCTTGTACGAGTTCACCCACTGCGCGAACACGGCCGAGATCTCGCGCGCATGGCGCAGCTGCCCGGCGATGAAGGCCTTGCCCGTGTCGGACAGGTGCCACTTGTCGTCGCCGTCGAAGAACGAGTTCCGGTCGTCCTTGAAGAGCGACATGTGCGTGTGCATCCCCGAGCCGTTCTCGCCGAAGATCGGCTTCGGCATGAACGTCGCGTAGACCCCGTTCTTCGCCGCGATCTCTTTGACGATCAGCCGGTAGGTGATCGTGTGGTCGGCCATGTCGAGCGCCGGCGCGAAGCGCACGTCGATCTCGTGCTGCGACGGCCCGACCTCATGGTGCGAATACTCGACGGGAATCCCCATCGACTCGAGCGCGTGGATCGTCTCCTGTCGCAGCTCCGTCGCCGCGTCGAGCGTCGTCATCGCGAAATAGCCGCCCTCGTCCAGTGTCTCGGTGCCCTTGTTGTCCTTGAAGAGGAAGTACTCGAGCTCGGGACCGACGTTGAAGGTGTCGAAGCCCATCGACGTCATCCGCTCGAGCGCCTTCCGCAGGACATGGCGCGGGTCGCCCTCGTACGGCTTGCCGTCGGGCGTGACCACGTCGCAGATCATCCGGCCGACCTTCGTCTCGCCCTCCTTCCACGGCATCAGCTGGAACGTGTCCGGGTCGGGGATCGCGACCATGTCCGATTCCTCGATCGCGTTGAAGCCCGTGATCGACGAGCCGTCGAAGCCCATCCCGTCGTCGAGCGCGCCCTCCATCTCGCTCGGCGTGATCGCGAACGACTTGAGATGCCCTTCGATGTCCGTGAACCAGAGCAGGACGAACTCGACGCCCTCGCCCTCGATCCGGTTCAGCACCTCGCGCCGAGTCTCCTCGCTCGACGTGGCCCGGTTCTTGCTCTCCACCTGCGCCATGTAACGCCTCCTTGAAATGCAAAAAGCCCCAGGCGCACCGGCGCCTGAGGCGTCGTCGCCTCGAATGACGCGCGGAGTCTACACCGGCGAGGGCTGAGGCAACTCGTCGAGCTCAGGCTCGCGGCCGCCGTGCCGCAGCGCGCGACCATAGAGGCCGAGCGCGGGAGCGATCACCGCTGCTCCGGCACAGAGCGCGGCCCGAATCCCCCAGACGTTGCCGATCACGCCGAGCCCGGGGCCGCCGGCAGCTTGGCCGATCGCGTTCGCCTGGCCCGAGATCGAGAGCACGGTCGCGCGGACGCTCGAGTCGCGGATTTGCTCGTTCAGCCAGATGGTGTAGAGCGGATAGGCAAGGTTGCGGGCGAGGAAGACGCCGAGCAGGCCGACGATCGCGACCCACGTCGAGCCGGTGAGCGCGAACACGAACATCGCCGCCATTTCCATCACGGTGACCGCGAAGAGCGAGCTGGCGACGATCGTGCTGCCGCCGCGCTCGAATCGCTTGATCAGCCGGCCGGTCGCGACGAACCCGAGCACCATCCCCACGAGCCAGAAGATCCCGAACCAGACAACGGCGTCCAGCTGCCCTACGGTCGGCAGGCCGACGTCGCGGAGGAAGTGCGCCTCCTTCAACCGGTCGAATGCCTCGCTGGACATCCCCATGAAGACCTCGACCCCGACGAGGAGCAGGATGATCGGGGCGGCCCACGCATAGCGCGCGCCGCCCACTGCCGTCGCGCGCATCTCGGCCAGCGCGGACCCGCGTTCGGCACGCGGCCGTCGCTGAAAGCCGGTCTCAGGCATGAAGAAGATGCAGAGCAACCCGCACAGCACGGTCGGCACCCCGCCCGCGATCACCGCTGCGCGCAGCGAGACGAGTGCGAGCGCGACCTGCGCGATCAAGCCGACGACGGCCCCTGCGTACCCGATCCGCGAGCCTCTCAGGAAGACCCGGCCGACGTTCTCGACACCGACCTCGTCGGTGATCCACGCCTGGTAAGCGCCACTCGTGAACGTGTAGGAGAGGCCCCAGAACGCCCACACCGCGACGATCGCCCACGCGCTCGAGAAGACGCCGAGCAGCATCCACGCAACGCCCATCCCGAGGAAGCCGACGCTCAGCGAGAGCCTGCGGCTGTACGTGTCGGCCACGACCCCGGTCGGGATCTCGAACACGAACACCGCCGCCTCCATCGCCGTTCCCATGAGCACGAGCTCGAGCGGCGAGAAGTGCAGATCGCGGACGAGATACACCGCGACGGCGACCCACGTCGGGATATGAAGGAGGAGCTCCAGCCCGTAGTAGAGCTTCGCCGCCGGCAGCCGCCTCATCGCAACGGAATGTCACCGCGGACGGAGATGGAGACCGAGCGTGTGTAGTACCCGAGCCGCTGGTTGACGGCCTGCATCCCCTCGTTGCCGGTCTGTGTCCAGGTGTAGAGCTCGGTGAGGCCGTTCGCGGCGGCCCACGCGATCGTCTGCTGCTTGAGCGCCTTGGCGAGTCCCCGCCCGCGCCAGTCGCGGCGGACGGCGGTGAGACTGTGCTCGGCGCGCTCCGGACGATCGTGATCGCGGATCAGGCCGGCGCAGCCGAGGATCTCGTCGCCGCGGAGGGCGACGTACGAGCCCTCCGGCCAGGTCACCCACTCGCGTTCCCAGTCCTCGTACGAGATCTCAAGCTTCGGCGTGACGGCGAAGTCCTCGAGCGCCTCGACTGCGAGCTCGTGGTAGGTCCGGGCCCGGAGCTCGGGCCGCTCGGCGAGCGAGACGAACTCGATCCGGTCCGGGATCTGCGGCGACTCCTCGTGCGCGGCGATTACGCGCACCTGCTCGACCTGGCGGTCGTGCTCGGTGAAGCCGAACCGTTCGGCGAACGCCAGCGAGCCCGGGTCTTCGACGTTCGAGCCGGCGCGCGGGAAGCCGAGGCTCTCGACGTGCTCGGCGAGCCGCGCGAGCAGCGCGGTGCCGACACCGCGGCGACGATGCTCGGGAAGCACGCGCGGAGCGACGAAGCCGTGACCGCCCACGTCGGAGCGGCCGGCCGTGCCTGAGCCCACGAGCACCCCGTCAGCCTCCGCGATGAGCATCAGCTGCTCGGGCGTCTCCGCCCGGCGGATCTCCTCGACCGTCGATGTCCGCTCGTTCGGCAGGATTGCGATCCGGACCTGCCGCCAGGCTTCGAGGTCCTCGTCGGTCTCGACCGGGCGGACAACGATCATCCGGACCGCTTCAGCTTCCCGTGGCGCTTTGCATACCGCTCGCCGGTGCGGAAGACCCAGAGTCCGAGCGGCACCGAGACGAGCCCGATCACGAGCAGCGGCCACACGTCGGCCCACCTGAGCCCGCCGCCGTTGATGATCTGATCGCGGTTGCCGCGCAGCGCGTAGGTCGCCGGCGAGATCTTCGCGACCCACTGCATCCAGTGCGGAAGGACGGAGACGTCGTAGTAGACGCCCGAGACGACGAGCATCAACCCCTGCGCGACGAAGCCGAGCTGCGTGCCTTTCTCGGGCGAGATCAGCGGCAGGACGGCGGTCATCATCCCGATTCCGATGAACGAGATCGACGCGATCGCGAGCAGCGCGAGCGCGGCGCCGTAATTCGCGTGCGGCACCGAGATCCCGATGAACGCAACGATCGCGGCGAAGAGGATCGCCGCGCGCACGATCCCGTAGAGGACTGCGAAGAGTCCCATCCCGATCAGGTGCACGGGGCGCGAGACCGGCGCCATGAACGTGTACTCGATCGTCCCCTCCCAGCGCTCCCAGGCCACGGTCTCGGTGACGATCTCGAAGATGATCCCGAGGAACGCCCAGATCACGCCGCCGATGAGGAACTTCGTCGCCAGAGCGTTCTGCTCGGCCTCCGACACGTTCACCCCGCGCGCGATGAAGACGATCGTGAGCGTGTTCGCGATCGTCCAGAGCAGGAACGCGACATCCCACCAGATGTACCGCTTGACGAGATAGAGGTTGCGCTCGACGACGCCCGAGAGCCCGATCAGCTCGTGCTTGACGACCTGGCTGCGCGGCGGGGCAACGCTGGCCATTACGCGAACACCTCCCTCTCCTTGTCCTCGTCGGTCTCGTCCTCGAACGTGCGGCCGGTCGCTGCGAAGAACGCCTCCTCGAGCGTCTCGACGCCGTAACGAGCCTTGACTGCTTCGACCGGCTCGATGAAGAGCAGCTCGCCGCGATCGAGGATCCCGATTCGGTCGGCGAGGATCTCGGCCTCGGCCATGTCGTGGGTGCAGAGCAGGATCGTCGAGTCGTGCGTCTGACGCATCTCGCGGATGAAGTTCTGCACTTCCTGCTTCGAGCGCGGGTCGAGGCCCGTCGTGGGCTCGTCCAGCAGCAGCACGACGGGGCTCGTGAGCAGTGCGCGGGCCAGCGCGACCTTCTGCTGCATGCCGCGCGAGAGATGCTCCATCGCTTCGTTGCGCCGCTCCGCCGGGAATCCGACGCGCTCGAGAATCTCCGGGATCCGGTGGCGCGTCATCCGCGGGGTCATCCCGTAGAAGCGCGCGGCGTAGCTCAGGTTCTCCGCCGCGGACATCTTCTTGAAGAAGCTCGCCTCCACCGAGACGCGGTTGACCAGCCGCTGGACCGCGCGCTGCTCGCGGAACACGTCGTGCCCGAAGATGCGCGCACTGCCGCCGTCGTGGATCAGCAGCGTCGAAAGCAGGCGGACGAGCGTCGACTTCCCGGAGCCGTTCTGCCCCAAGATCGCCACGCACTCGCCGCGCTCGATCGCGAACGTGACGCCCTTGATCGCGGGAACGCGCTTGCGCTGCTTGGGCAGGCCGCGGCCACGCTTCTGCTTACGGACGAACTCCTTGCGCAGGTTGTCGACTTCGATGGCGAACATCTGTTGCTCCTTCTTGGATCGCGGGGTCGGCCGGCACGGTGAGACAGCGCACCCCTCCCGCGGGGGCGCGCGCGCAGACGTGAATCAGCCGAGGAGCAACATCGCGCGCCTACGGTAGCGGCCACGCCAGACGGACGCAAGACGGCGCGCTTGACAACGCGTCCGGGGCGTCCCCTATAGTGCGGGCAGGCAGTCGGCGCAGAAGCCGGCCGCCGAGGCAATGGAGCCTCAGGTCTCGTCCGCGAGCCCTGGGGCTTTTTTCGTGGTCCGACACAAGGAGGCGAACGTTGAAATTCAAGCTCGAATACATCTGGCTCGACGGCTACGAGCCGGTGGCCAACCTCCGCAGCAAGACGAAGATCGACGAGTTCGCACAGACGCCGACGCTCGACGAGCTCCCCGTCTGGAACTTCGACGGCAGCTCGACACGTCAAGCAGACGGGTCGAGCTCCGAGTGCTTCCTCCAGCCCGTCGCGCTCTTCCCCGACCCGGCGCGGAAAAACGGGTTGCTCGTGATGTGCGAGGTCCTCGTCCCGGACGGAACGCCGCACCCGTCGAACGCGCGCGCACAGATCCCGGACGACCCGGAGACGTGGTTCGGATTCGAGCAGGAGTACTTCCTCTACCGTGACGGCGCACCGCTCGGCTTTCCGAAGGAGGGCTTCCCGGCACCGCAGGGCGAGTACTACACGGGCGTCGGCTACAAGAACGTCGGTGACGTCGCCCGGCAGATCGTCGACGAGCACATCGACCTCTGCCTGGAAGCCGGCATCAACCTCGAGGGGATCAACGCCGAGGTCGCGAAGGGCCAGTGGGAGTTCCAGATCTTCGGCAAGGGATCGAAGCGGGCGGCCGACGAGCTTTGGATCGCGCGCTACCTGCTCCTCCGCGTCTGCGAGCGCTACTGCGTCGACGTCAACTTCCACTGCAAGCCGCTGGGCGCCGAGCTCGACTGGAACGGCTCGGGGCTGCACACGAACTTCTCCACGGAGTACATGCGCGAGGTGGGGGGCGAGGAGTACTTCGAGTCGCTCATGGCGGCGTTCGACTCGTACAAGGACGACCACATCGCCGTCTACGGCCCCGACAACGACATGCGCCTGACCGGCCTACACGAGACGCAGTCGATCGACAAGTTCAACTACGGCGTGGCCGACCGCGGTGCCTCGGTCCGCATCCCGAACGCGTTCGTCAACGACGGCTACAAGGGCTACCTCGAGGATCGCCGGCCGAACTCGCTGGCCGACCCGTACCGCGTCGCGGGCCGGATCCTGCAGACGATTGAGACCGTCCCGACCTACATGGCGGCCCCGGAATCGGTCGCGGCGTAGGAGGTACGACAATGTTGGAGCTCAGCACCACACTCTCCCCCTCCGCGCAGGTCGGCGGCGTGCGCGCTGAGCTCCGGCAGCTCGAGGCGGACGACTGGCCGGCCGTGCGCGAGATCTTCCGTCAGGGGATGCGTGCGGGCCTTGCGACGTTCGAGGTCGAGGCTCCGACGTGGGAAGCGTGGGACGCGACGCATCACGCCCGGCATCGGCTCGTCGCAGAGATCGGCGACCGCGTGGTCGGTTGGGCGACTCTTGCCCCCGTCTCGTCTCGGCGCGTCTATGCGGGAGTGGCCGAGGACAGCGTCTACGTCGCGAATGACGCGCAGGGCCGGGGCGTTGGCGGAGCTCTCCTGTCGGCCCTCGTCGCGGGTGCGGAAGCGGCGTGGATCTGGACGATCGAGGCCGGGGTATTCCCCGAGAACGGCGCGAGCATCGCGATGCACCAGCGCTGCGGCTTCCGCATCGTCGGCGTGCGCGAGAAGCTCGGCCGGCGCGACGGGCTCTGGCGGGACGTGCTCCTGCTCGAGCGGCGCAGCCTTCTCGTCAGCTGAAGCGGGCGCGGGCCGCCGACAGCGCCTGGCGCATGCCGCCCGGGCCCGGAGCCGGGTGTGGGGTCGCGTCCTGCGGAGGTTCGAAGGTTCCTGCGCGGATCTGCGCGGCGACCTGCTCGTGCGCCTCGCGGAACGGCGCGCCCTCGCGAACGAGCGCCTCGGCTGCGTCGGCCGCGCGGAGGAGGGGGTCAGACGCTGCGCCCGCGAGCCGCTCCGCGTCGAACTCGAGGCCCGCGACCATCACGCTCAGCGCCGCCAGCGCACCGTGGACGTCCCGGCGCGCTGCGAACACCGGCTCCTTGTCCTCCTGCAGATCCCGGTCGTACGCGAGCGGAAGTCCCTTCACGACCGCGAGCAAGCCGGTGAGTCGTCCGATCGCCGTCCCGGCCTTGCCGCGCGCGAGCTCGGCCACGTCGGGGTTCAGCTTCTGCGGCATGAGGGACGAGCCCGTTGCGGACTCCTCCGAAAGGCGTACGAAGCCGAACTCCGCGGTACTCCAAAGGACGAGCTCCTCGCCCATCCGCGACAGGTGGACGAAGCAGACGGTGACTGCGTAGAGGTAGTCGAGCGCGAAGTCGCGGTCGGCGACGGCGTCCAGGGAGTTCCGCATCGCGTTCTCGGGCGAGGGAAGGCCGAGCGACGACCCAGCGAGCGCGCCGGCTCCGAGCGGAAGCGAGGCGGTCTGGCCGGCGGTAAAGCGGAAGCGCTTACGGTCGCGCTCCAGCATCTCGACCCACGCCAGCAGGTGATGGCCGACGGTCACCGGTTGGCCCCGCTGGAGGTGCGTGTAGCCGGGCATCGGCGTCTCGGCCTCCTCGTCGGCCCGGTCGAGGATGGCGCCCGCGAAGGCTTCGATGCCGGCGAGCGCCTCGGAACACGCGTCGGCCACGTAGAGCTTCAGCGCCGTCGCCACTTGGTCGTTCCGCGAACGGCCCGCGCCGATCTTCGGGCCGACCAGCCGCTCGATCGTCGAGTGGACGTCCTCGTCGCCGGGCTCGACGTCCTCCAGGCTGATTCCGGCGAGCGTCTCCCTCGCTTCCGCGAGCTCCTCCTCGCTGAGGATCCCGGCCGCGTGCAAGCGGTGCGCGTGCAGCAGCGTCCCCGCGCAGTCGTACGGGAGCAGGGCGAGATCGTCCGCCCGCAGGAAGTCCCAGACCTCGGGCACAAGCTCGCTGCCGACACGGCCTGCCCAGAGCGTCACGCGACCGGACTCCCTTGCTTCGCAGCCAGGAGCTCCGTCTCGAGCGAGAGCAGCTTGATGAAGCCCTCCGCCGCCTCGTGCGGGAACGTCTCGCCTTCGGCGTAGGAGGCGAGCGTGCCCGCGTAGAGCGCGTAGTCGGAGCGGCGCCCGCTCACGATCGCCGACCCGGACCGCAGCTGCACACGCACCTCGCCGCTCACGTTCTCCTGCGTTTTGTCCACGAACGCGTCGATCGCCTCGCGCAGCGGGCTGAACCAGAGCCCTCCGTAGACGACTTCGGTCCACGTCGTCTCGAGCTCGCGCTTCGTGCGCAGCTCGGCCTTGGTCAGGACGAGATCCTCGAGCGCCTTGTGCGCGTCGATCAGGACGAGCGCGGCCGGCGCCTCGTAGAGCTCGCGGCTCTTGATGCCGACGACGCGGTTTTCGATCATGTCGATCCGCCCGACGCCGTACCCGCCCGCGCGGCGGTTGAGCGTGTGCACGAGCTCCGCGAGCGACAGCTCCTCGCCGTCGAGCGCGACCGGGAGTCCCTGCTCGAACGCGATCACGAGCTCGGAGGGCTCCGGAGCCGTGTCCGGATCGGACGTCAGCCGGAAGGCGTCCTCCGGCGGCGCCGTCCACGGATCCTCGAGCACGCCGGCCTCGATCGAGCGGCCGAACAGGTTCTCGTCGATCGAGAAGGGCGAGCGCCGGGTGGCCCCCACGGGAATGCGACGCGCGAGCGCGTAATCGATCTCCTCCTCGCGGGTCCAGATCTTGTCGCGCAAGGGGGCAATCACGCGGACGCCCGGGTACGTGGCCTTGAACGCGAGCTCGAAGCGGAGCTGGTCGTTGCCCTTGCCGGTGCACCCGTGGACGGCCGCCTCGGCGCCCAGCTCGGCCGCGATCGCCGCGACCGCCTCGGCGATCACGGGGCGCGAGAGCGCCGAGACGAGTGGATAGCGCCCCTCGTAGAGAGCATTCGTCTTCAGCGCGCGGGCGACCTGCTCCTCGGCGAAGGCGTCGACCTTGTCCACGACGACGACTTCTGCGCCGGCGGCCTGGCCGCGCGCGACCGACTCCTCGACGTCGAACTCCTGGCCCACGTCGACGAGCACGGCCACAACCTCGTCGAAGCCGTAGTCCTCCTGCAGCCACGCGATCGCGCAGCTCGTGTCGAGCCCGCCCGAATAGGCGAGCACTGCGGTCCTGGTCATGCAGCTCCTTCCATCAGGCCTTCGGTCAGCTCGTCGCGAAGGGCAGCGGCGGTGTAGCCGTCCCGCGGTGCGACGAAGATCGTGTCGTCGCCTGCGACGGTTCCGGCAACTGCTGGGTGGTCGACTGCGTCGATGGCCTGGGCGAGCGCGTTGGCCGCTCCGGGCGGCGTGCGGATGACCACGAGCGGCCCCGCAGTCTCGAACGAGCGCGCCCACTGGCGGACGGCGACCGCGAGCGTGCGGAGCCGGTCGGGGTCGGCCGCGCCGGGGGGCGCATAGACGAGGTGGCCGTCGGCGTCGCGCACCTTCACGAGCCCGAGTTCGCCCACGTCGCGCGACACGGTGGTCTGCACGACGTCGTGGCCTCGATCGCGCAGCGCCTCGGCCAGCTCGGTCTGGGTCGAGACAGGCTGCTCGGCGATCAGGCGCAGGATCGCTTCGTGCCGCTCGCGGCGGTTCATCCGAGTACCTCCTGGAGGATCGAGAGTGCGAGGTCGACTTCTGCTTCGGAGACGGTCAGGGGCGGAGCCAGCCGCAGTACGGTCTCGCTGGCGGAGAGGACCATCAGGCCGCGGTCGCGGCACTCGTCGACGACCTCGGCGGCCATGCGGTAGAGCTCCAGGCCGAGCAGGAGCCCTGCACCGCGCGTCTTGGGGAGACCGGCGCGCAGTTGGTCGCTGCGGGCGGCGACGTTCTCCAGAAGCTCGTCGTCGATCGCGTCGCACACCGCGCTCGCCGCGGCGCAGACGACGGGATTGCCGCCAAACGTCGAGCCATGGTCGCCGGGCTCGAAGCCGTCGGGTGCACCGTCGGCGACGAGGAGCGCGCCGATCGGCAGGCCGTTCGCGAGCCCTTTCGCCAGCGTCACGAGATCCGGCTCGACACCGAGCTGCTCGTAGGCGAAGAACGTCCCCGTCCTGCCCACGCCGGTCTGGATCTCGTCGAAGCAGAGCAGCGCCCCCAGCTCTCCCGCGAGCTCTTGTGCAGCCCCGACGAACGCGGCGTCAAGCGGGACGACTCCGCCCTCGCCGAGGATCGGCTCCACCAGGATGAGGCCCGTGTCGGCGGTGGCCGCGGCGCGCAGCGACTCGACGTCGTTCGGGCGGGCAAACCCGACCCCGCCGAGCAGCGGCTCGAAGGCGGCGCGCTTCGCGGGCTGGCCCGTGACGCTGAGCGCGCCCGCGGTTCGCCCGTGGAACGAACCCTCCAGTGCGACCACGCCGGCCTTGCCCGTCGCCTTGCGTGCGTACTTGATTGCCGCCTCGATCGCCTCGGCGCCGGAGTTGCAGAAGAACACCTGCGCGCCGCCGAAGCGCTCCGACAGCCGTTCGGCGAGCTCGGCCATCGGCGACGTCCAGTAGAGGTTGGACGTGTGCCAGAGCCGCTCGAGCTGGGCCTGCGCGGCGGCAAGCGGTGCGGGATGGCAGTGCCCGAGCGAGACGACCGCGATCCCGCCTCCGAAATCGAGATAACGCTGTCCCGCGTCGTCGACGAGCCAGCAGCCTTCGCCGCGGACGAAGGTGACGTCCGTGCGCGCGTACGTGGGGAGCACGGCCGGCGCGAGCGTCTTCACGGCAGCACCGCGGTCAGGCCGATCTCGGCGCGGACGCCACCGCGAGCGGCGCGCACGGCCGCCTCGAGCTTCGGGACGATCCCGCCTTCGAACCGACCGGCGCCGATCAGCTCCTCCGCCTCGTCCGCGCCGAGCGCGTCCGCGGTCGTTCCGCCGAGGAGCACGCCGGGAACGTCGCTGACGAAGAGGATCCGCTCCGCGCCGAGCCCGACCGCGAGCGCGGCCGCCGCGTCGTCGGCGTTCACGTTCAGCGGGCCGACGGCGAGGGGCGCAACGACTGGAACGAAGCCTTCGGCGAGCGCGGCGAGAATCGCCGGCGGCGCGCTCGGAATCGGCTCGCCGACGAAACCTAGCTCCGGCACCTGCAACGCGTGCATTCCGATCTCGTCCCCATGGAGGCCGAGCCCGAGCGGCCCGATCGCCGCGCAAAGGTCGCGGTTGACTGCCGCGAACGCTTCGCGCACTACCTCGAGCGCCGCGCTCGTCGTGACCCGCCGGCCGCCGACGAAGACGACCTCGAGCCCACGACGCTCCATCTCTGCCGAGATCTGCGGCCCGGCGCCGTGGACGACGCACACCTCGAATCCTTCCGCCAGGAGCCCCCGCACCTCGCCCGCGGTTCCGGCGGCGACACGCCCGCCCGCCTTGAGGACGACGAGGCTCACGTGTGGTACTCCGCGTTGACCCGCACGTAGCCGTACGAGAGGTCGGACGCGAGGTAGCTCGCCTGGCCCGAGCCGAGCCCGAGGTCGAGCTCGATGCGGCAGGCGGCGCCGTCGAGTGCCGGCACCGAGCCGGAGGGGGCGCCGCGGTCGAAGACGGCCGTCCCGTTGAACGAGACGGTGAGGAGATCGGGCTCGAGCCGCGCGAACCCGCCGTTCGAGGTCGCCGAGCCGGCCGCGGCCAGTACGCGCCCCCAGTTGGGATCGTGGCCGAACGCGGCGGTCTTGACGAGCGGGGACGTCGCGATGCGGCGGGCGATCGCCTGCGCCTCGCCGTCGGTCGCGGCTCCCGCAACGTCGATCTCGAGCAGCACGGTGGCGCCCTCTCCGTCGGACACGATCTGCCGCGCCAGGTCGGCGCAGACCGCGTGGAGTGCCTCGCCGAACGCCACGTCCGTGTCGTACGTCCGCTCGATCCCGCTCGCGCCGTTCCCGAGCAGGACGACGGTGTCGTTCGTTGAGCACTCGCCGTCCACCGAGATGGCGTTGAAGCTGTCCGCGACCGCGGCGCGCAGGAAGGCGTCCGCCTCGTCGGCGCCGAGCGGATAGTCGGTCGTCACGACCGCGAGCATCGTCGCGAGGCAGGGGTGGATCATCCCCGCGCCCTTCGCCATGCCGCCGACGGTGAAGCCGTCGCCCACCGAGGACGCCTGCTTCGCGTGCGTGTCGGTCGTCAGGAT
>JBDTZN010000056.1:0-12849 GCA_040005095.1 Thermoleophilia bacterium
CGTCGGCGTTCTGATCCTCGCCGTCCCTTACCGGCGCTACCTGTTCTCGCGCGCGCTGCTCGCCCCGCTCGTGGGCGTCGGCGTACTCGTCGCCTACGTGGTCTGGAGCCGCCGCCAGTTCTTCACGACGGTGCTGCGGTCACGCATTGACACGGGAGGGAAGTCGACCTCGGCGCACTTCGCGGTCTACGACTTCGTGCCGCAGGTGCTCCACTCGCACCCCCTCTTCGGGCTGGGCCTGAACAACTTCTCGGTCTACTACGAGTTCGCGACCGGGAAGACGAACTGGGGCCCGCACTCCTTCTACGTCGCGCTGCTGGTCGAGACGGGGATCGTCGGGACGATCGTCTTCGCGCTCTTCCTGCGCTTCCTCTTCAGGCGCCTGCGCGAGACGCGCGCGCTCGGCCGGATGCTCGCCGCGGAAGGCGATCCGCTCGCCGCGCGCGTGCGCCCGCTCGGCTGGGGTCTCACCGCGGCGCTCGCCGGGACGATGGCCGCGAACCTCTTCTACCTGACCATGCAGTTCTATTACTTCTACGTCTTCGCGGCCCTTTGCCTGTGCGCGCCCATGGTCTTCCGACGCGCCGGTATCCTCGCCGAGTCGTGAGCGCGACCGCACCACGTGGGAGCGCGCAACCTCCCGAATCGTCCCAGGCGGCCGAGGTCTCGTTCGTCATCCCTTGCCTCAACGAAGAGGCGTCCATCGAGCTCGTCGTGAGGCAGGCGCGCGACGCGCTCGCCCAGCTCGGCGTCCCCGGGGAGATCGTGGTCGTCGACAACGGATCCGAGGACCGCTCGGCTGAGCTCGCGCGCGCGGCCGGCGCGCGCGTCGTCAGCGAGCCGCGCCGCGGCTACGGCAGCGCCTATCTCGCCGGGCTGGCCGCTGCCCACGGCCGCTACCTCGTGCTCACCGATGCGGACGCGACCTACGATCTCGCACGGGTTCCCGAGTTTCTGGACGAACTCCGCGCGGGCAACGACCTCGTGCTCGGCTCGCGCTTCCGCGGGACGATCATGCCGGGCGCGATGCCGTGGTCGCATCGGTGGATCGGCAACCCGGTTCTGACCGGGATGCTCAACCTGCTGTTCCACACGGGCGTTTCGGACGCGCATTGCGGCCTGCGGGCGCTGCGCCGGGAGGCCCTGCCGACGCTCCAGCTCCAGTCGACCGGAATGGAGTTCGCGTCGGAGATGGTGATCAAGGCTGCGAAGCGCGGCCTGCGCATCACCGAGATTCCGATCGTCTACCGACCGCGCGAAGGCGAGTCCAAGCTGAACAGCGTCCGCGACGCCTGGCGTCACGTGCGGTTCATGCTCGTCCACTCGGCCACCTTCCTCTTCCTGGTGCCCGGAGCTCTGCTCGTCTTCGGCGGACTCGCTCTGCTCGTTCCGCTGGCCGTCGACCGGCACCTCGGTGACCCCGAATGGGCGGTCCCGGTGGCCATCTTGGCCAGCTTCCTCACCGTCCTCGGTGCCCAGGTGATCCAGCTGGGCCTGTTCGCGCGCACCTACGCGGTGGTCTACCTGGGGGAGGAGGAACCGATGTTGGAGTCGCTCTGGCGGCGTTTCCGGCTCGAGCACGGTCTTGTCGCCGCGGCGATCACGCTCCTGGCCGGGGTCGTGATCACGCTCGTCGGCAACTTCGACGGCGTTCCCGACCCCGCGCTCGGGTTGCTGGGATTGACTCTGGCGGCCCTCGGAGTGCAGGGGATCTTCGGAGCGTTCTTCCTCAGCATCCTCGGCTTGCCGCAGCACGCGATCCAGCGCCGCCGGGGCTCGCGGAACGAACAGCTGCACGGATGAGCAACGCGCTCGAGCGCGCACTGACGGAACAGGAGGAGGCATGGGAATCGCGTCCGTTCTTGCGCCGCCTGTACCGGGACTGGTACCGGCTCATCCGCGAGCGCCTCGCGGCCGTCGAGGGGCCTACGGTCGAGCTCGGCTCGGGGATCGGACGCCTGCGGGAGATTGTCCCTGAGGCACGGCTCACGGACGTCGAGCCGACCCGCTGGGCGGACGACGTGGTCGACGCCGAGGCGCTGCCCTACGCGGACGCGACCGTCGGCAACCTTGTGCTTCTCGACGTCTTCCACCATCTCGGACGCCCGGCGGCGTTCCTGGACGAGGCCCGCCGCGTGCTGCAGCCCGGCGGGCGAGTCGTGATCCTCGATCCGTACTGCTCGGCGCTCTCGACGGTGGCCTATCGCGTGTTCCATCACGAGCGGACCGACCTTGCCGGGGAGCCGTTCGACGAGGATGCGGCGGTCTCGTCAGACCCGCTGGCGTCGAATCAGGCCCGCGCGACGCTCGCGTTCTTCCGGCAGGCCGAGGAGTACGCTCGCCGCTGGCCGGAGCTGCCGGTCGTGGAGCGCCGACTGCTCGCGCTCGTTGCCTATCCGGTCTCCGGGGGCTTCACCCGCCGCCCGCTCGTCCCCGCCGGCTCCTATGGGGCACTTCGAGTGCTCGAGCGCGTGCTCGCACCTGCGCGCCGACTCGCCGCCTTTCGCTGCCTCGTCGTGCTCCAGCGCAGCTAGGGGCCGGGCACGATTTCGGCGGCGCCGTTCACTCCTGGGAGCGGCTGCAACGTGAAGGAGCCGAGCTCGTAGAGCGAGACGGTTTGCCGGCCGCGCAGGTCCCGGGCTTCGGGGCCTACGAAGTAGCGGGCGCGCAGCCCGCGGCTCTGCGCGAGTGCCGCCGCGGCCGTCGTGGCCGGGAGGAACCGATACGGGCGCTCAGGCGTGTAGTTGACGTACTGCTCGACGAGCTGGAAGTACCGCGTGTCGGCAACCGGCGCGTAGGGAGCGGTCAGAGCGAACTCTCCAGGGCGCAGCCGCGCGGCGACCGCCGCCGCGGCGGGCGCGATCTGCGTGCGGAACTCCCGCGCCTCCTTGCTCGGCGTGTCGCGGTCTCGCACCGCGGGCCAGGTCACGTAGAGGACGAGCGGCCATACGAGCAGCGCCGCGAGCTTGAGCCGCCGCGGCCGGAAGAGCCAGAGTGCCGCGGGAACCGAGAGCACGAATGCCGGCGCGAAGTAGTGGATGGCCGCCAGCCGAGCGTCGGCCATGACGCCGAGGACGACTGCTCCGGCAAACCAGACGACCGGCCGAGCGTCGCGAGTGATGAGTCCGACAACGGCTCCCAGGCCCGCCAGCACGAAGATGAGAAACGGGAGCTTCAGCGTCGTCCAGAAGGTCGAGATCGGCGTCGCGAAGAGCGGAATGTCCACGTTGATCCCATGGCCTGTCAGCCCGTTCTCGAGGTTGACCATCGACTGGAGCCCGTCGGGCAGGTCGAACGCGATCGGCACTGCGAGACCTGCGAGGACTGCCGCGGCGATGAGTGGATAGGACGGATCGAAAACCCGCCGCAGTCGCGGCGGGGCCAGGCGCACCGCCGCGAACGCGGCCGCGACGAGCAGGAGCGGTGCCAGCGTCGCCGCGAGCTGTCCCGCCGTCGGCCGAAACGGCACGCGCTCGAGATTCACGATCGCCGCGAGCAAGGCGCAGAGCCCCGCAGTCACCTGCCAGCGCCGAGTCCACAGGCGGGATCGCTGCGCGGCCGCGATGTCCGCTCGCTTCGGCGGGCGCCACGCGGCCGCGAGCCCCAGCGGCACGAGCAGCCCCGCCGCGTGCAGCTTGACCATCATCGCGAACCCGACCACGAACGCGGCGGCGAAGTAGTCCGCGGCGGAGCGGCGTTCGATCCCGCGCCCCACGAAGTACGCGAACACGATCACGAGGACGCTCAGCGGCACGTCCGGCCGGAACTGGATCGACATCGCGACGAGCCCCGGCGCCGCAGTCCACAGGATCCCGGCAGCGAGCCCCGCGCTCCAGGTACCGAGTGCCCGGCCGACCAAAAGGAACGACAGGACCGCGCCGGCGAGATAGAACGCGATCGCGACGCCGCGGAAGATCGGTCGCGCTGAATCCAGGTTCGCCAGCTTCCGGTCGACGTACTCGCGCCTCGAGCCCACGTCGCCTCGGACGCGGTCGGCGGCGTACTGGACGCCGAAGGCGAGCGCTCCGGCCTCCTCGAGGGGCAGCCCCGGGTGGTCGAGGTACTTGGCGCGCTCCCCGTCGAGCAGGTTGAGGCTCGTTGCGGTGTACGCCGCGTCTGCATCCGCATACGTCCACCACGGCGAACGCACCGGCTGAGCAGCCACCACGAGCACGGCCAGCGCGACGACCGCGGCCAGCCCGAGCGCGGGCAGCGTGCGCTCGCCCGTCAGTATGCGCTGCGCGAAAACAGCGCCACCTTGAACTTCCAGAACGCGAACATTGTCATGCGCAGGAGCAGCGAGCCGTGTCTCCAGCGGCTGATGTTCGTCTCGCCGTACGTTCGCGGCTGGTACCGGACGGGCATGTCGACGATCTTCATGCCCAGTCGCGCGGCACCGAAGAGGAGGTCGAAGTCGCCGAAGGGGTCGAACTCGCCGAAGTAGGGACGGCCGGCCGCGATGAGCTCGTAGTCGCGCCGGTGCAGCACCTTCGTGCCGCAGAGCGTGTCCTTGACGTGCTGGCCGGTGATGGCTTTGAAGAGCCTCGAGAAGAGCCGGTTTCCGACCATGTTGAGGAAGCGCATCGATCCGGGCTCCATGTCGTAGACGAGCCGTGAGCCGTTGACGAGCTCGCCGCGGCCGTCGACGAGCGAGCGGTAGAACTTCGGCAGGTCTTCGGGGCGGACGCTGAGGTCGCTGTCGAGGATCATCAGCACGTCGTGCTTCGCCGCTGCGAAACCGGCGCGGACGGCGTCTCCTTTTCCGCGTCCGCTCTGCGCAACGAGGGAGATGTCGCGCTCCGGGTGGAGCGCGATCTGCCGGTCGATCTCACCACGGGTGTCGTCGGTCGAGCCGCCCTCGACGAAGACCAGCTCCATCTGCGGCCCGAGGCTCGGAAGCCTGCGCACCAGGTCACCGATGTGCCCTTGCTCGTTCCGGCACGGGCAGATGACGGACACGGTCTCCTCGCCGCACGGGGCCGGCTGCGTGCGCGCGACGAGCCAGTACGTTAGGCAGAGGTAGTGGAACGGCCAGAGGTTGGCCAGGAATCCGTTCAGAAAGCTCGTCACGAGCGGGATCCGCTTCGGGAACAAGATCCGCTCCGAGCTCGTGACGACCTCGAAGCCCGACAGTTCGAGGAGATTTCGGACGTCCTGGGGCGAGACCCAGTTCCGGATCGGCTTCCGCGGCTTCAGGTGCAGCAGCTCCGCCAATCGGATCAGCGGGCGCCAGGCACGGCTGTACGAGTCGATCACGATTCGCGTCCGCGGGTGCGAGACCGCCCGGATCCGCTCGAAGAGGGCGAGCAGGTCATGGACGTACGGCATCAGGTCGGAAAGGACGACATAGTCGAACGGTCCTTCGACGTCGAGCTCTTCGCCCGCTCCGACTTCGAAGCGGAGCTCCGGATGGCGTGACCGTGCGAGCTCGACCATTCCGCGGCTGACGTCGATCCCGACCCCGGCTTCGGGCCGGAGCGCCGCGAGGAGGTCGCCGGAGCCGCAACCGATCTCCAGCACGCGCATTCCGGGGGGTATGTGGAAGCGCGCGATCTGCTCGATCAGCCGGTGGTAGGTGCGGTTACGCCGGCGCCACCGCGGCTCGTCCGCGGCAAAGCGGTCGAAGAACGCACGGAGCTCGTCATATGCCCCGGGCGTCACTGGCGCGGCCTCCGCCGGCGGGCGAGCGGCGCGGGGCGAGGACGCGGTAGCCACGGGCCGCCGATCCTACTCAACGCAGATAATGGTCCCGTGAAGGGCGCGAGGACACAGCGGCCCTCCTAGGAGGGCTGATGCCGTTCGCTTTCGCCTGCGCGATCTTGGCGCTCGTCGCGACGGCCGGGCTCGGCGCTGCGGCCCTGCGGCTCGCCTCGCCGGTGTCGTTCCTGCTCGCCGCCTACGTTCTCGCGTCTGCCGAGATCGTCGTCGTGTCGGAGATCCTTTCCCCGCCCAGGCTCGTCACGGCGTGGGGTTACATCCTCGCCGAAGCGGTCCTTCTGGGAGCCGCGGTGTACGTGTGGAACAGGCACGGACGCGCTCGCCCACCGCTGCGCCGGATCGAAGCCGGCGCGATTCGACGCCATCCCATCCTCGCTGTGCTTGGCGTGATCGTGGGGATTGCGGTCTGCTACCAGGCCTTTCTCGCGGTCGGGACGCCGCCGAACAACGACGACTCGATGAGCCAGCACCTCTCGCGTGCGGCGGCGTGGCTCCAGCACCGCGGTGTCTACTGGATCGGCCACCCGCACACGCAGCGCGAGAACGAATGGCTGCCGAACGGCGAGCTCCAAGTGCTCTACACCTTCGCGTTTCTGCACCGCGACACCGTCGCGGCGCTCGTGCAGTTCGTAGCCGAGGGTGCTCTGCTCGTGAGCGTCGCAGGGTCCGCGCGACGCCTCGGCTGGTCGCGAGGCGCTGCTATCTACGCGGCGCTCCTCACCGCGACGCTTCCGCAGGTCGCCCTGCAGAGCGTGACGACCCAGAACGACCTCCTGGTCGCGGCTTTCGTCGGCACCGCCGCATACTTCGTGCGCTCCACCGACCCACGCGAGCTCGCACTCGCAGGATTGGCAGCTGGGCTCGCAGTCGGGACCAAGGCAACCGCGCTGCTCGCGGTGCCTACGCTCCTGCTCATCGCCGCAGTGTCGGCCAGGCCGCGCCCGCGCCTGCCCGCGGCCGTGCTCGCTGCTGCTGGCTTCGCGGCGGTGGGAGGGTTCGGCTACATCCACAATCTCGCGGAGACCGGTCATCCACTGGGCACCGGAATCCCCGCGCGGGGCTATCGCACCGACGTGACCGCCCGCGGCACCGTCTCGAATCTCGCGAAGATGACGTGGCGTCAGGTCGACTTCCCCGGCTACCACCTGCCGAAAGGCGTCCGCAGTCCGCTTGCGCAGGCCGCGGAGGACTCCTTCGACGCGCTCCGCATCCCGGTCAACCCGCCCGAAGCGACCGGGTTCCCATACGTCTTCGACGTCAACATCAGCTCCCACGAAAGCATCGCGTGGTTCGGTCCGCTTGGCTTCCTGCTCCTGCTTCCGGTCGTCGCGGTCTTTCTCGTGGGGGGTCTTCTGCGGCGCTCGACCGCAGCCGCAGCGGCGACTGCGAGCGCGCTGCCGATCGTTGCCGTGCTGCTTGCGGACGTCTACCGCGACGGTCCCTGGTACGGCCGTTACCTCCTCGCGGCGGTGGCGATCTGTGCGCCGCTCTTCGCCGCGGTGTACCGATTTTCGCGCCTATCAGCGCTCGTGGCGGCCGTCGGGACTCTGACCCTCGGTCTCACGCACGCGTTCAACGCGGCGAAGCCGACTGGCCTCGACGGCGGTCCGGTGGTGTGGGGGTTGTCGCGTGCACGGGTGCAGTCGCTCGAGATCCCCGGCTTCGACCGCGTGATCACAGCCGTCGATCGCACGGTGCCGAGCGACGCGAGACTGGGCACGATCATGTGGGAGCACGACTGGGATTATCCTTTCTACGGCGAACGGCTCGAGCGGCGAATCGAGGGCGTGCCGCGGCGCGAGGGGCTGGCCGGGGCCGAGCGGCGCGGGTTGCGCTGGGTGCTCGTCGGGCGCGGGCTCGAACCGCCGCCTCTGCGCCGCGGCTGGTCGGAACGGCGCTTCTCCTGGTACGGCACGTTGCTCGAGCGACGCGGATGAAGGTCGCCGTCCTCACGACGTCGTATCCGCGCGACCCGGGCGACGCCGCGGGCCGCTTCGTCGCCGATGCCGTCGACCGGCTCCGCGAGCGGGGGGTCCAGATCGAAGTCGTCGCCCCGGCGGATTTCCGTCACTTCGGCATCGCCTACGGCGACGGTGTTGTCGGCAACCTGCGCCGCGAGCCGTGGCGCGTCGGCCTGCTGCCGGCCGCGCTGGTGTCGTTCCGTCGCGCCGCGGCGCGGGCGGCTGCGGATGCCGACCTCGTGCACGCGCACTGGCTCGGAGCGGGCGCGATCGCCGCCACGCTGGGCCGACCGTACGTCCTCCAGGTCTGGGGGACGGACGTGGCACTCGCGCACAAGGTGCCCAGGCTGGTGCGACCCATTCTCCGGCGTGCACGGCTCGTGATCGCAGCTTCGACGGCTCTCGCCCACGAAGCGATCGAGCTCGGCGCGCAGGAGGTGCGCGTGATCCCGAGCGGGGTCGACATTCCAGCGGAGGTCGGCGAGCCTTCGGATCCTCCGCACGTCCTCTACGCGGGACGGCTGTCGGCCGAGAAGGGCATCCGCGAGCTGCTCGAGGCAACCCGAGGCATGAGCCTCGTCGTCGCCGGCGACGGACCCTTGCGGAGAGAGGTTCCGCAGGCGCTCGGCTTTGTGCCGCACAACGAGCTCGGGACGCTTTACGAGCGCGCCGCGGTCGTTGCCTGTCCGTCCCACCGCGAGGGCTTCGGCGTCGTGTGCGCGGAGGCGATGGCGTACGGCCGCCCGGTCGTCGCCGGAGCGGTCGGCGGCCTGCTCGACCTCGTCGTCGACGGGGAAACCGGCCTGCTCGTGCCGCCTAGGGATCGCGCCGCGCTTCGCGCCGCGTTGCAGCGCCTTCTCGCGGATGAAGAGCTGCGCGGGCGTCTCGGGGCCGCTGGTCGAGAGCGCGCTCGAACGCTGCTCTCCTGGGAAACGGTGACGGAGGCGACGCTCCGCGCATACGACGACGCGCTGGGCGTAGGTCCCACCTGATACCCATACGGGATGCGTCATGCGGCCCGGCGGCTCGTCCGAAAGCTCGGATACGACGTTCACCGCCACCGCCCGCTCCTTGCGAGCTACGACGGCGGAGATTTCCCTACCGGAGAAACAGGCTCCTCTTCGGGCGCCGCATCGAGCTGGTCCTCGACGTCGGCGCGAACGAGGGTCAGTATGCCCGCGAGCTTCGCGGATCGGGATATGAGGGCAAGATCGTGTCTTTCGAGCCGGTGGCCGCAGCGTACGCGGTGCTCGCACGGCAAGCCGCGGGGGATCCTTCCTGGGAATGCCGGAGGCACGCGCTCTCCGATGCCGACGCGGAAGTACGGATCCACGTCTCTGGCGACTCCAAGTTCAGCTCGTTCCTCGACTTGCGGAACACGAGGGGCGAATACGGCAGCGCCGTCGTGGCCACGGAGACCGTTCGGACCCTGCGGCTCGACGCGATCGCCGACGAACTCCTTGCCGCCGACCTGCGCGTCTGGCTGAAGCTCGACGTCCAGGGCCATGAGGCGCGAGTGTTGGCAGGCGCCGCCGCAACGCTTGCCCGGCTTGACGCGGTGGAGCTCGAGCTGTCTGTTTCACCCCAGTACGAGGGGCAGCCGGCGTACCGGGACCTCCTCGACGTCCTCGAGTCGCAGGGTTTCGTGCTGGCCGGAATCGACTCGGGCTTCGTCGACGAAGCGACCGGACGGATGCTCGAGATGGACGCGATCCTGGTGCGTCCTTAAGGCCCTTTGTCCTCCCGCCGGACGACGAAGTTGCCGAGCACGAGGAGATCCATCTTCGTCTTCGCAAACGTCTCGACCGCCTGCCCCGGCGTCATCACGATCGGCTCGTTCTCGTTGAACGACGTGTTCAGGACGACGGGCACTCCCGTCTCGGCCTCGAAAGCCTTGATCAGCCGGTAGTAGCGCGGCGACACGCTCTCCTCGACCGTCTGTAGGCGGCCGGTGTCGTCGACGTGGTTGACCGCTGGGATCTTGTCGCGCTTGTCCGTGCGGGTCTTGTACACGAGCACCATGAACGGCGAGGCGTAGTCCTGGTCGTACCAGTCGCCGGTCGATTCGGCCAGGATCGACGGCGCAAAAGGGCGGAACGGCTCGCGGTGCTTGATCCGCGCGTTGAGGATGTCCTTCATGTTGTCGCGGCGCGGATCGACGACGATCGACCGGTTGCCGAGCGCCCGCGGACCGAACTCCATCCGGCCCTGGAACCACCCCACGACGTCTCCCTGCGCCATCCGGCCTGCGACGGTTCGAAACAGCTCGTCGTCGTCGAGGCGCTCGGCGGTGAAGCCGGCGCCCTCGATCGCCGCGCGCTGTTCCTCGTCGGTGTACTCGGGCCCGGTGTATGCGTGCTCCATTACGAAGCTCCGGGGCTTGCCGAGCTCCTGGTTCCAGACGTAGTACGCCGCGCCCACGGCCGTGCCGGAGTCGCCCGCGGCCGGCTGGACGTAGATCTCCTCGAAGGGCGTCTCCGGGCGGATCCTGCCGTTCACGACCGCGTTCAGGGCGACACCGCCTGCAAGGCACAGGTTCGGAATCTGCGTCTTCTCCCAGAGCGTGTTGACGAGCTGGAGATACGCCTCCTCGAGCATCGCCTGCAGCGCGGCCGCGACGTCGTTGTGCAGGTCGGTGAGCTCGGTGCGCGGCTCGCGAGCCGGGCCGAAAGCCTCGACCGTCCGGTCGGAGTAGATCCGCCCGATCGACGGCGTCTGCTCGTCCCACGTCATGTCGACGCCTTCCTTGTCGTGCGTGAAGTAGTCGAGGCCGAGCTTGAAGAGGCCGCCGTCGAGCAGCACGAGCTCGCGCATCCGCGCAAGGTGCTTTGACGGGTCGCCGTAGGGCGCGAGCCCCATCACCTTTCCCTCGTCGCCGTACTTCGGGAAGCCGAGCCATTGGGTGACCGCGGTGTAGAAGATTCCGAGCGAGTGCGGAAAGAGGACGCGGTCGAGGATCTCGATCCGGTTCCCGTGACCTTCCGCGAGCATCGTCGAGGCGAAATCGCCGAAGCCGTCCACGGAGAGGATCGCCGCGTCCTCGAACGGCGAGACGAAGAACGCGCTCGCCGCGTGTGCGACGTGATGCTCGACGTTGTGCGTCTGCGCGCGCAACGTGTCGGGGGCGACCCCGAGCGCCTCGGCGAGGTGTGTCTTAACGTCGCGAACCTTCGCCGCGTTCTCGAGCCGCGCCTTCAGGTAGCGGCCGCTCGCGCCGTGGCGGATGGTGCGGAGGAGCTTGCGGCCGATGTTCGCCTTCGGATCGCGCGAGACGGCGACATGGTCGAGATCCTCGGGTCCCAGGCCGGCGTCGGCGAGGCACCAGGCGGCGGCCAGCTCGGGGAAGCCGGCGCAGTGCTTGACGCGGTTGAACCGCTCCTCCTCGGCGGCCGCGACGAGCTCACCGTCGACGACGAGCGCGGCGGCGGCGTCGCCGTGAAAGGCGTTCAGCCCGAGGATCGCGGTCATCGGGCGGTGATCCTAGCCACACCCCTCGCGCCTCCACACGGCACGAGGTGGCGGTCGGCGCGCCCGATACACTTCCGCGCCGTGTCACGGCACCTTTCGCGCCGCGCCGCCGGGCTCTTCGCGCTCGTGGCCCTGACCGCCGGCTTCTCGTGGGTGATGCAGGGCACCGGCTTCAACCAGAACTCTCACTACGTGCTCGTGAAGGCGCTGTCGAAGGGAACGCCCGCGATCGACTCGTCGCTCCGCGACGTCGGAGAGCTCGGGACGCAAGACGTGACGAAGCTCGACGGCAAGACGTATTCGAACAAGGCTCCCGGCCTCGCGTTCCTGACCGTCCCGCTCTACGTTGTGCTCGAGCGCGCCGGGATGAGGACGACCGGCGACCCGACGCGGATGCTGTGGGCGCTCGGGCTCTTGGGCGTGGTGTTGCCGGCGCTCGTACTGCTCCTCCTCGTCCGCTGGGTGGGCGACGGACTCGAGCCGGGGTTCGGCACGCTGGCGGCCGTGCTCCTGGGTGCGGGAACGCTGCTCACGCCCTTCGCGACCATGTTCTTCTCGCACGCCCTCTCGGCGTGTCTGGTGTTCGCCGCCTTCGCACTGCTCTGGCACGCTCGCCGAGAGTCCGCCTCCGGCCTCGTGTGGTTCCTGGCCGCCGGCCTTTGCGCCGGACTCGGCGTCGTCACCGAGTACCCGAACGCGCTTGCGGGAACGATTCTCGGCTTGTACGCGATCTCGCGCGCACCGGTCCTACGGCGCGGGGCCGCTTACGCTGCCGGTTGTCTCGTGGGCGCCATCCCGCTCGCGGTCTACAACCGATGGGCGTTCGGATCGATCACGCACCTGTCGTACGCACGGGACGGCGCCGGCCACGGGACGGGCGGCCGGGGACCGTCTACGGCCGACCTCGCGAGCTCCGCGCACTTTCGCGTCGTCAGGCTGTTCGAGACGCTGGTGGGCGCACAGGGGATCCTCACGCAGGCTCCGGTGCTGATCGCCGGGGCCGCCGGAATCGTCCTGCTGGCGCGGCGCAGAACCGCCGAAGCGCTCGCGATCGGAGGCATCGCTGCGGCGTACCTCTTCTACAACAGCTCCTACTCCTCGAACTTCGGCGGTTTCTCGCCGGGGCAGCGGTACCTGCTGCCGATCATCCCGTTCCTCGCCCTCGGCATTGCGCCTGCGTACCGTCGCTGGCCGCTCGTGACCGGGGCGCTAGGGCTCGTCTCGTGGGTCGTGATGGTCTCGATGACCGCGACGCACGCGCTCGCCGGCTACGACCTCGACTGGCTCCACCGGCTCGGAACGCGTGACTTCGACTACACCGCGGCCTGGCTCATCGGGATCACGGGGTGGTACACGATCATCCCGTTCTTCGCCGCGTTGGCCGGAGCCGTCGCCCTCGCGTTCGCGGCGACCCCGCGCGTCCGGGTCGGGTGGCTCGAGCCGCTCGCGGCCGGAGCCGCGGTGGCCGGTTGGGCTGTTCTCGCCGCCGGCGCGCCCAAGACGACAGCGCTCTCGGGGCACGCCGAGGAGCTGTCCGCGTACGTCCCCGCCGCGGTTGTGGTCGCGGCCACGCTGGTCTGCGCGGCGGCGTTCCACGTCAACGTGCGCCGCCGCCGGTCGCTCCCTCGGCCGGTTGTCGAGAGGTCGTAGTGGCGCAGTTCCCGACGCGCACGCTCGCCCGCGTCGCGCGGCGCCGTCGCCG
>JBDTZN010000156.1:0-3796 GCA_040005095.1 Thermoleophilia bacterium
TCAGTATGGGCTCGAGGTGCCGTGGGTGCTTCTACCGATCGCGGTCATTGCGGTCCATCGCGGGCAGCTCGAGCTCGCTCGCGACAGTTCCGAGCGAGCACTGAAGCTTGGCGAGGAGCAGGTCGGGCTGCACACCCCCGTCCACCTTGCGACGCTGGGTGTCGTCGCCGTGCAGAGCGGCGACCCGCGCACGGGCGCGGAGTGGTTTGCCGAGGCTGAGCAGACGACCGCGAGGCTCGGCTGGCGCGAGGCGAGCCACCGCTGGTGGCTCGCCGACCACGCGGAGTCGCTCCTCGAGCTCGGCCGGCTGGACGACGCGGTGCGAATCCTCCACGAGTGGGAAGCGGATGCGAAGCGGCTCGGGCGCGGGTGGGTGCTCGCGCACGTGACGCGGTGCCGCGGGCTCGTCGCCGCCGCTCGCGGCGACGTCGATCAAGCCGCGTCCCTCCTCCAGGCCGCGGTTTCGCGGCACGAGGATGCCGGCGACTCGTTCGGCCGGGCTCGCGCGCTGCTCATGCTCGGCGTCGTCCTGAGGCGCGAGCGGCAGAAACGCGCGGCGCGGGACGCGATCGAAGCGGCGCTCGTCGGCTTCGAGCAACTCGGCGCGGCCATCTGGATCGAGAAGGCCCGCACGGAGCTCGGCCGGATCGGCGGTCGCACGCGCAGCGAGGGGCTGACCGCCGCGGAGCGGCGCGTCGCCGCGCTCGTCGCGGAGGGTCGCACGAACAGGGAGGTGGCGGCGGCTCTCTTCCTCGGCGAGCGGACGGTCGAGACGCACCTGTCGCACGTGTACGCCAAGCTCGGCGTGCGCTCGCGCGCCGAACTCGCACGCGTGTACCGGCCAGACTCAGAGGCGGGCGAGCAAAGTTCAGGGGGACTCACGATTTCAAGCTGAGCCCGGCCGCCTACCGTCGGTCGGGTGCCAAGCTATCTCGTCGAGACGTTTCTCGCCCGCGGCGCTGCAGGTGAGCGTCAGTCGCGCGAGCGGCGGGCGCGCTCGGCCGCCGAGGCAATGACGCGTGAGGGGACGGGCGTCGGCTTCGAAGGATCGATCCACGTCCCCGAGGACGAGATCTGCTTCTTCACGTTCGCGGCCCCGTCGGGCCGCGAGGCCGCCCTGCTCGCTCAGCGGGCGGGGCTCGAGCCGCTTCGTGTCGTCGAGGCAGTCCCATCACGAAAGGAGCAACGATGAAACTTCGATTGGGCCTTCCCTTGCTGATCGCTCTCCTGGGTGCGGTCGCGTTCGTCGGCGCCGGGCCTAGTGTCGGCGCAACACCGGCGACGCAATGCGCGCCTGCCGCGGCATATCCCGCGGCGACGACACCGGTCGCCTTCTGGAGCACGGAGGCGCGGTGCGGGATCGTCCCGGCCGGCCCGGGCGGGATCTTCGGAACGGAGAACTTCGGCAACAAGTTCCCGGGGGAAGCCGCCGTGTACATGGGCATCGTCCACGTCGCCATCTACGACGCGGCGGTGGCGATCGAGGGCGGCTACCAGCCGTATACGACCACGCCGACCGCGCCGGCGAACACGTCGCCTGAGGCGGCGATCGCAACCGCGGCCTACGACACGCTCACCGGGCTGCAGCCACAGCTCGGCGGCAACCAAACGATCCTCCTCAACGACTACACCGCCTACATGGCCGCCATCCCAGACGGGACAGCGGCGGAGCAGGCGGCCAAGCAGAACGGGATCGACGTCGGCCAGGAGGTCGCCCAAGCCGTCCTCGTGCTGCGCGTGAACGATGGCCGCGGGTGCAGCACCACGCTCCAGGACCTCGGTCCGCCAGCACCCGGGCCTGGGGTTTGGCAGCCCAACGCCACGGGGGCGGTGCTCGGGCTGTGCCTCCCCGGGATGCGGCCGCTCGCGCTCCAGAGCGCGTCGCGGTTCCGGCCCGACGGCCCGAACGGGCTGAGCAGCCAGGAGTACGCCGACGACTTCAATCAGGTCAAGGACCTCGGCCGCGTCGACAGCACAACCAGGACTCCTGACCAGACGAACGAGGCGCGCTTCTGGACCGATCACGACATCCGCCAGTGGAACGACGGCCTGCTCAAGCTCGCGCACGACCAGGGCCTCGACCTCGTGCAGAGCGCGCGGATGCTGGCGATGGCGCACGTCGCCGGCGGCGACGCGATGATCGCCTGCTTCGACGCCAAGTACCACTACTGGTTCTGGCGCCCCTACCAGGCGATCCACCTGGCGGACACGGACAACAACCCGGGTACGGTCGCCGACCCAACATGGCAACCGCTCGCCGCGACGCCGAACTTCCCCGAGTACCCCTCGGCGCACGCCTGCCACAGCACCGCCGCCGTCAAGGCCCTCGACGCCTTCTTCGGCACCGACAGGGTCTCGCTCACGCTCACAAGCCGGGCGCCAGGCCTACCGGACGCGGCCCGCATCCGCACCTACCACCGCCTCCACGACATCGTCAAAGAGGTCGATTGGGCGCGCGTCCTCGTCGGCTTCCACTTCCGCAACTCCGACCTGCAAGGCTCCGCCCTCGGCCGCAAGGTCGGCCGCTACGTCGCCGACCACTACTTCCAGCCGGTCGGCTGAAGCAGGATCTCTCGGCACGGGAGGTGGTTCAAGAAACGACCGCCTCCCGTGGCCGCATCGCTCGACTCTGCCTGCAAGCTCGACTGCGCAACCCTGCAGGGAGATGCCGAGTTTGTCTTCCTCACGGCTTCTGTCACGATTCTTGTGAGGACACTGATGTTCGAGATTGTCGGCAGGGCGGAAGAACTCGTCTCCCTTCACGCCTTCATCGACGAGGTGCGAGGGGACTCTGCCGCGCTCGTGCTCGAAGGGGAGGCGGGCATGGGGAAGTCGACGCTCTGGCTTTCGGGTGTCGAGCAGGCGCGCAGGCGGGGAATCCGCGTCCTCTCGTCGCGACCGGCCGAGGCCGAGCGCAGCCTCGCTCACATGGGACTGGGCGATTTGCTCGAGGACGTCCTGGACGAGGCCTTGCCTACGCTGACCCTCCCGAGGCGGCGCGCACTTGAGGTCGCGATGCTGCGGGACGAGGCGTCGGGCAATCCGGTCGATCACCGCGCGCTCGCCGTCGCGGTGCGCGATGTGCTGCAGCTTCTCAGCGAACGCGAGCCGATCGTGATCGCCATCGACGATGTCCAGTGGCTCGACCCATCCTCGTCGAGCGCGCTGACGTTCGCGCTGCGACGGCTCGCTGCAGAGCATGTTCGTGTGCTGCTCGCCCTGCGGCTTGCCGACGAAGCGCAACCCTCTGGACTCGACCAAGCGCTCGGTGCAGAGGCGGTCCGGCGCCTGCCGGTGGGGCCGCTCAGCGTCGGCGCGCTCCATCAGCTTTTGCGCGACCGGCTCGGCAGGCCGTTCGCGCGCCAGACGCTGGTCCGGATCCATGAGCGGGTCCGGCGGGAATCCGTTCTTCGCGCTGGAGCTGGCGCGTGCTCTCCGTGGGGACGTCGACCTACTCGCGCCGCTGCCGGTCCCCGAGACGCTCGAGGGGCTCCTGCGGGCGAGGATCGTCGGGCTTCCCGCCTCCGCCCGCGAGGCGCTTGCGCTCCTCGCGGCGACCGGCCCGACCTCGGAGTCGCTTCTGGAGCGGGCGGGCGTTTCGCCAGACGCACTCGACCCGGCAGCCGCCGCGCACGTCATCGAGCGCGAAGATGGGACGATCCGCTTCACCCACCCACTGCTGTCGTCGGTCCTCTATAGGGACCTCGGTGGCGAACGACGCAGCGTTCACGGACGTATTGCGGGCATCGTCGAGGATCCGCTTCTGCGCGCCCGTCACCTCGCGCTTTCGAAGGAC
>JBDTZN010000057.1:0-12829 GCA_040005095.1 Thermoleophilia bacterium
GACGCGCCGCCGAGCTCCGGCAGAACCCTGAGTGACACGGGCTTGCTCAGGCCGCGGCCCGGAGTACCCGTATCGCACCGCGTGGGGTACGTAAATCCGTCTGGCGCCCGACGCGGTGCGTCGGACGGGCTGCGCGGCCGTAGAGTCGGGTTGTTTCGGTCTCGAGCAGAGGGGGGCGGCTTCTTGGTGGTGTCGTTGCTGTACTTGCTGTTTCGGCGTGCGCTTGCGGTCGCGGCGCTGCGTTTTCGCTCGCGCGCGTTCAAGGAGCTCGAGATCGTGGTGCTGCGCCACGAGCTCGGGGTTCTTCGCCGCCAGGTCGCTCGTCCGCGGCTGGAGGAGGCCGACCGTGTCTTTCTGGCTGCGGCCAGCCGGCTGTTGAGGGGGACGGGCCCGGCCGTCGTTCTTCGTTCAGCCGGACACGCTGCTGGGTTGGCACCGCCAGCTTGTACGGAGACGGTGGACGTATGCCAGACCGCGACCGGGCCGGCCCGCAGTCTCGGCAGAGATCCGTGAGCTCGTGCTGCGACTCGCGCGTGAGAACCGAGCGCGTCGGCGATAGCGACCAGCGGTTCGCAGCCCTCCTGCATCCGGTCGGAAAGCTCGTCGGGCATGGTAGGTCGGGCGTTGGTGATCAGCGTAGCGTTGCCGGCGTTGGTCGCAAACTCCAGCATGGCCCCCCGAACCGGCGCGGCCAGCGTCTCGGCTTCGCGGGTGTAGAACCGTGCGACTTCCTCGGCGCGGGTCTTCCGCTGCAACCTGATCGGGATAGCGCGGAACGGCGAAGAGGTCGATGCCGCCACCGTGTACGCCCACGGCTGCACCGAGAACGGCGGAGAGGCGACATTTAGCCGCGCCGTTTGCGTAAGCCCCGGTTAGCCTGCGTGAGTGCTCGCGCCGGACTTGTGCTTCGGCGCGCTGCTCAGCTCGTAGGCGAGCGGCTCGACTCGATCGCGATGCCGGGCGCGACGTTGGCGAGCGCAGAGAGCGCGGGCAGGTTCGGGTGAAACGAGAGAAGGGCGGCCGCGTGGCCGCCCTTCTCGGTCTTCGGTTTGCCGCTTAGGGCGTTGGATCCAACCAGCTGCCTCCGTAGATGTCGGTGTTCCCGAACGTCGCGGCGCAGTCCTGCTGCGGCGCCGGCCGGTTCGGGTCGGTCGAGCTCGTAGTCGCGGTGCCTTCCCGCAGCATGTCCCAGTACCTGTCCATCAACGGGCAGTCAGCTGCGTTGCGAGCATCGTTCCAGACGCCGGCTCCGTAGGTGTTCGTGGCGATCGTGTACACGTAGTCGCCGAGGAACTCGGCCCGCAGGTTGTTCTGGCTCGAGCCACGAGCATCGCCCTGAGCTCCGCGGTGGATCTCGGCCCAGCCGGTCGGAACTCCGCCCGCGATGTCGGAGTGCTTCTCGACGCCGACCAGCAGTCGCGGACCACCCGGCGGGGTAGATCCCGACCACGCCTTCTGCTGGAACGGCGTGTTGTACGCGTTGTAGGTGACGTAGACGTCGCTACCGCTTGGCGAGATGGCGGGCGCCGCGTAGTAGCCGCGGTCACCGGCCGTCTCGATCGGCGTCGGTGACGACCAGGTGCCGGCATTCCCACCACTGTTCGAGTAGCTGAACATCACGTGCTCGCTGTTCTGCCCGTCACGGCCGTCCGCCCACGCGTCGACGATCTCATTTGTCGCCCCGGCTCCCGTGGGGGCGCCGTTCGCGATATCGACACTCGGCGAGGCGGCGAGGTCGTTCCGCGCGCCCGCCACGCCGTCCTCGACGCACCGGCCGATCACCGGGTCGATGTAGAAGCACGGGTCGACCACCTGCTGGACTACCTGCGACTTCGTCCAGCTGTTCCCGCCGTCGAAGGACTTGAACAGGATGTGCTGGCTGTGGGGCGGCAGGCTCGCCGGCGCCTCGAAGCGCTCGCCGAAGAGGTACGCGACGCCGCTTGAATCCGTGCGGACGCTGCAGCCCGAGATGCCGAAGCGGCTCGAGGAGTTGTTCTGCGGCGCCGTCGCAGCGGGTGTCAACTGCTTCGAGCTCCACGTTGCGCCGCCATCGTGCGAGACGAGCACGGTCAGCGGTGCCGGCTCGTTGGCGTTCTTGAAGCCGGCGTTGCCCCGGAATTGCGCGTAGCAGATGTAGACCGTGCCGAAGAACTGGCTCGACGAGGCGTTGTCGGCCCAGATCTGCTCCTTGTCGGAGAACGTGGTGCCGGCCTGCTTCGACGCGATCACCGGCGGCAGCCAGGCGCTCTTGTCAGGCGTGCCGAAAGTTCCGGTGGCCGTGTTGTAGCCGGCTGCAGCAGCGACGTTGTCGGTGCGCGAGACGCCGATCGCCTCGTAGCCCTTGAACTCGCCGTTGCGCGCGACGCCCAAGTTCGACGTCAGGTTCGCGTAGTACAGGCGAGAGCCGTTCGCCCACGAGAATCCGTTCGATCCCGGCTTGGGCCCAAACGCGAGCGCCGGGTCTCCGTCGGAGACGAGCCCATTCTCGTAGTACCACGGCAGGGTGCCGATCGGACCGCTCGGGTTAGGCGCGCACGTGTCCGTCGACGTGCCCGCGACACCGAGGCAGCCTCTGGCGGAGTAACCGGTGTATTGCGGTTGCGTCCAGCTGTCGCCGCTGTCGAACGAGAAGTAGATCCCCGAGGCGCCGACGCCGTCCGTGAACGGGCAGGTCTTGTCGTTGCCGACGTTGCAGGCCTCCATGTCGATGTTGTCGTTCGCGCCGGACGCGAGGATGTTCGGCTGCTGCCCACGCGCGACCTGTCCCATGTCGACGGCGAGCGCCGGTTCGTTCTGCTTGTTCTGCGAGAAGATGCCGTCGTTGCTCGCGACGCTCACCTCGCGATCGCCGCCGTGCGTCGCGAGCGCGCTCGGGACCGCGAGCAGCGCCGCAAAAGCCAGGACGCCGCACATGGCCGCAAACGGCCGCGCCAAGATCCTCCTCATCAGCTCCCCCTTCCGAACTTGCGATTGACGGGGTATATTTGCCCCTGCGCGTCTGGATTGCAAACGATGAGGGCGGCCGCGGCGGTGAGCGCGATCCTGCCCCTCGGCCTGACCGGCAGCGGCCGCGGGTCGGGTGACATCGCGAACTTCGTCAAGCCCGACTGCTCGCAGGCCTGGGTCGACGGCGCCAACCTCGTGGAGGTCGTCGACCTGGCCGTGCCCACCGCCCCGCGTTCGCTCGGCAAGTTCGAGTCGGCTGCGTCCCTGAGCGTTGCGTTCAAGGTCTCGCACGGCACCGAGCTCGACAGCACCGGCACGGGGTTCCCCCGGGCGGTTGCCGTGGCCAGGGGAAGTTCGAGACGTGGGATCTCTCCGGACTGAGCAAGGGGGTCGATCACGCCGCTCGGCACGTGGGAGACGGAGCTGAACGGAATGTTCACCGGTGGAGCCGTCGACTCGAAGGCGCCGGTCACCGTCAACTGCTCGTCGCACTGGTTCGACGCCAAGAACGGCGTCGCAGCCGTCGGCTGGTACGAGCAGGGCGTCCGGTTCCTCGACTACCGCACGCCGACCGACATTGCGCAAGTCGGCTACTACATCCCGGCGAGCGGATCGACGTGGGCGGCGTACTGGTCTCCGACCGATCCGAAGGGCGAGATCGTCTACACGGCCGATGCGTATCGCGGCGTCGACGTGCTGAAGATCGCCGGCGGCGGCCGAACAGGGAAGAAGGTCAAGGCCCCGGTGCCGGACAAGTGGTTCGGTAGCCCCACCGCCGACTCCGCGTCGTTCCAGACGAACGGCACGTTCGGTTTCGTCTGCCCGCTCTTGAACCCGGCGCTCGACACGCCCTAGCCACCGAGGCGGAGCCGGCCCAGCCAGAGCCGGCCCAGCCAGAGCTCGGGATGCGCTCCGTAGCCGGTCTCCAGCGGTGGGCCGAATGTCTCGGGATGCGCGTACACGCCGTACAGAATCCGGTCGCCCGGCCCGATGAACGCCGGCCCCGTGTTGCCGCCACGCAAAATCGACGCGATGTGCTGATCCGGGAAGGACACGACGTCGAGCGGCTGCATCCCGCCGACGTTCGTGCCGTGCTCCCCGTCGAACACCGCGAGCCAGCGGCTGTCGCGGCTCCACGTCGTCCCACCGCCCGGCGCGATGCCGATCCGCCGTCCGTCGCGGTTGAAGATCCGGTTCTCGGAGGGCGGATACCTGTAGAACTCCCGGCACTTCTTCTCCCAGCTCGCGTTCGGCGCGACGAACTTTGAGCTGTCGGGAGACCACGAGTTCGCATCGGGGACGTTCGCGAACTCGCCGCGCAAGACGCGCGTAGATCGACCGGTCGCGAGGTTGCGGAGCCACAGCCCGCAGTCATGGACGTAGGCGACCCTCGTGCCGTCGGGGCTGACCGCGTACCCGAGGTCCAGCGTGTCGGGCCCACGCGGGTTGGGGACGCGGAACGCCTGCGGGCGACGAGATCCGGCGAGGGAGACGAAGACGAGGCTGCGCTCGACCGTCGTGTAGGCGATGCGTCCGTCCCGGAGCCAGGTGGTGTTGCCGCGGCTCGCGTCGTCCACGAGCCTGCGCTGCTCGCCGCTCACCGGGAGACAAGCCTGAGCTCGTTGCGCACGCGGACGAGGATCCAGCGCCGGTCGGATGAGAAGTAGCCGCCTCCGACCTGCTCGTAGCTGCGCGTCCCGGCGGCGGATTCATCAGCGTACGCCGCACGCCGCGGAGGAGGTCGTACGTGCCTAGCGACCCGTCCGCGCCGAGAAAGGAGACGAACCGTCCGTCCCGCGACAGGTCGACGAGAATAGGCTCGGCCTGGTAGCCGTACCGCTGCACGTGCTCTAGGCGGACGTTGCCGCCGCGGAAGGTATCCCGGCAGCACGTTGAGCCTGCGCGCCCGCCGACGAAAGGGGCGGAGAGGAGCGAGCTGCGGCGTCAGCGACGACGGCTGGCAGTCCACGATCTGGACCTCTTCCTGCTTGGCAAGCACCTGCCGGGGTGTCCCGCCCACGGCAGGCACGACGAACAGTGTCTGCGGATAGCCGTTGAGGAACGCGATCGTCGACCCGTCGGCCGACCATGAGACTCCGAACCCATTCGCGTTCCAGGTCAGGCGCCGTTCGTGCGTTCCGTCCGCGTCGATCACGTAGACGTCGCTTCCGCTGCTGCGCGCGCTGAGGAATGCAACGCGCGAGCCGTCGGGTGACCAAGCCGGCGTGTGGTTGGCGACTCGCGCGATCGGATCGCGCGGCAGGTCGTTCGTGAGCTTCCACTCGCGTCCCTTCGCGCTGTGGATCCAGATCTGCGAGCCGCCATGCCGGTCGCCGCGCACGAAGAGCGAAGCACCGTCGCGCCGCCAGGCGCTCCGGCGACACGTTTTCGGGTAGATGGGGCCGCGCGACACCCGCAGCGCGCGGAAACGGAGGTGCCGTCCGTCCCACCGCCGCAGGCAAAGCCCGTGTCCATCGCGCGTCCAGCCACTGAGTTCGCCGGGAGAGCTCGTGCCGACCCGCCGCGCGGGGCCGCCGCTCAGAGCAACGACCGCGAACCCGGACTACACCGTGTCGTTCGTCCGTTTGAACGCGACGTACACCCCGTCCGGCGAGAAGGCAAAGCCCCCGTCGCCTCCGCCGTCCGCCCGTGGTGACGGGTGGGTCAGAGGACGTACGTGCGCACCTGACGCATCGGCGACCCAGAGCGAGCTCTTGTCGCCAGACCTCACGCGGAGGAGCACCAGGTGCCGTCCGTCCGGCGTCCACGTCGCGGCCCCGGTCCGCCAGCCGCGTGCCTGCGCGAGCTCGGTCTCGCGCCCGGTTGCGACGTCGACGAGGAAGGCTTTGCTGTCCTGCTCGACGAGAACCATGGCGGCGCGCGGCGGTGCGCCCGAGGTACCGCTTGCAGTGGCGATCACGGCAGTCGCGAACAGGACTCGAATCGTCAGGCGCACGAAATGGGGGCGGGAGGATTCGAACCTCCGTAGGCTGAGCCGACGGGTTTACAGCCCGTTCCCTTTGGCCACTCGGGCACACCCCCAGGGACGGCGGATTGTAGCCTCCGAGGAATGCAGCGGTTTGACGTCGCCATTGTCGGAGCAGGCCCGGCCGGTTCGACCGCGGCCCTACGGCTCGCGCGCGCGGGTGCGCGTGTGCTCGTAGTTGACCGTGCGCGTTTCCCACGCGACAAGCCCTGCGGCGGCGGCCTCACCTACCGGGCCGTGCGCGAGCTCCCGGTCGACGTCTCGGAGGTCGTCGAGGACACGGTCGACCGTTTCGAGGTGCGGCTGCGTTACGGCCGCGCGATCGAGCGGACGAGCTCCGAGCCGTTGTGCCTGATGACGCAGCGGCGCCGGCTGGACGAGTTTCTCGCGCGCGCGTGCGCGCGCGAGGGCGCCGACTTCCGGGACGGCGTCCGGGTCGCCGACGTCGCCGCTGACGGAGACGGCGTCGGACTGACCGTCGACGGGAGTCCCGTGAGAGCCCGCGCACTGCTGGGCGCCGATGGCGTCAACGGCATCGTCGCGCGCTCGGTGGGCCTCGAGCTGCGCCACCGGATCGGCGTGGCCCTCGAGGGCAATCTCCCGTACGACGGCGTCGCCCGCGATCGCTACGCCGGGCGGCTCGTGCTCGAGCTCGGGAACGTGCCGGGCGGGTACGGCTGGGTTTTTCCGAAGGGCGACCATGTCAACTTCGGCATCGGCGGCTGGGAGAGCGAAGGGCCCCGCTTGCGGGAGCACCTCGCGCGGCTCTGCGCCGAGCACGGAGTGGACGCCGCCGATCTGACCGACGTTCGCGGCTACCGCCTGCCGATGCGCCGGCCCGACGCCTCGCCCGGACGCGGGAGGATCGCGCTGATCGGTGACGCGGCCGGGCTCGTCGACCCGCTTTCGGGAGACGGGATGTATGAGGCGTTCGTCAGCGCGCGGATCGCCGCTGAGCAGACGCTGCGCCTGCTCGCCGGCGAGACCGAGACGTTCGACGCGTACGCCGAGGAGGTCGTGACGACGCTCGGCCCGAATGCGGCCGCGTCCTGGAGCGCGAAGGTCGCGCTCGACCGCTTCCCGCGCGCTGTCTTCGCGATCGTCTCGCTCCCGCCGTTCTGGCGGATGCTCGAGCGCCTCGTCCGCGGTGACATCGACCACCCCGGCGAGGCACGGGGCTCGGTGCGCGGCCCGCTGCGGCTGGTCAAGGCGCTCGCGAAGCACAGCGGCGATCTAGGCGCCGCGTACCGAGCCGCCTAAAGCGAACCGCCCCGCCTGCCGATTCAGGGCAGGCATGGAACTGAATGCGCTTTTGCGGCGCGCCGTCGAGCTCGGCGCCAGTGACGTCCACCTGAAGGTCGGCCGTCCTCCGATGCTACGCCGCGACGGCGCGCTCGGCCACCTCGAGGGCTACGAGGCGCTGACAAGCACGGAGCTCGCGCTCGCGCTCAACCAGCTCACGAACGCGTCGCCCGCGAAGCTCGAAGCCTTCAACGAGTCCGGGGACCTCGACATCGCCTACCAGGAAGAGGATCTGCCGCGCTTTCGCGTCAACGCGTTCCGGCAGCGCGGTGAGATCAGCTTCGCCTTCCGCGTGATCCCGAAGACGGTGCCGACCTTCGCCGACCTGAATCTTCCGCCCGGTGTGGCTCGGCTCGCCGAGGAGCACCGCGGCCTCGTCCTCGTCACGGGCGCGACGGGTTCGGGAAAGACGACCACCCTCGCCGCCGTGATCGACCACATGAACAGGACAAGGAGCCAGCACATCGTCACGATCGAGGATCCGATCGAGATCCTCCATTCCGACCACGGTTGCATCGTCAATCAACGCGAGGTCGGACTCGACACCGCAAGCTTCGGCCAGGCACTGCGACGCGCGCTCCGCCAGGACCCCGACGTGATCTTGATCGGCGAGCTCCGCGACGCGGAGACCGCGCAGACGGCGCTGCAGGCGGCCGAGTCGGGCCACCTCGTCCTCTCGACGATGCACACGGTCGACGCCGCCGAGACGATCGGCCGGATGATCGAGTTCTTCCCCGAGGCGAAGCAGCAGCAGATCCGCTCGATCATGGCCGGCGTCCTGCGCGGCGTGATCAGCCAGCGGCTCCTGCCCAAGGTGGCAGGCGGTCGCGTGGCGGCCGTCGAGGTGATGGTCATGAACACGCGCATCGCCGACCTGATTCGCGACAACCAGACCGAGTCGATCCCCGAGGCGATCGAGGACGGCGCGTTCTTCGACATGCAGACCTTCACCAAGGCGCTGATCGACCACGTGCTGATCGGCAACGTCGACCGCGAGGTGGCGGCGAACGCGGCCACGAATCGCCACGACTTCCTCGTCTCGCTCGACCAGGCCGTGAAGCAGCAGGACGCGGACATCGCCAAGGCTGTACAGGAGGCCCAGGCGGCCGCACACGCGGAACAAGTCCCGGGCCTGCGGATCGCGGAAGGATGACCTTCCCGCGCGCGCGCACGCTCGCGGCTGTCGCCCTCGCCGCCGGGCTCGCTGCGCTCGCGGGCGCAGCGCAGGGCGGCTCGTTCGGGCCGACGGTCCCGCTGCCCAGTGCCGACGCGCCGAACGCGCCCGGCTCCATTCAGCTTCCAGCAGCCTTCACGACCCCGCCCGCGGTCACCGACGTCCGCAGCAACGACGAGCTCCAGTCGCTCTGGCACCGCGCCGGCGCCACGTACGGCGTCCCCTGGGAGGTCCTCGCTGCGATCAACAAGATCGAGTCGAACTTCGGGCACAACATGGGCCCGAGCTCGGCCGGCGCGGTCGGCTGGATGCAGTTCATGCCCGACACGTGGCTGCGCTGGGGCGTCGACGCGAACGGGGATGGCGTGGCCGATCCGTGGAACGCGGACGACGCGATCTTCGCGGCCGGGCGCTACCTCGCCGCCTCGAACGGCGCGACCGACATCCGCCGCGCGGTCTTCTCGTACAACCACGCCGACTGGTACGTGAACGAGGTGCTCGCTCTCGCTCAGACCTTCGGCGCAGCCGGCTCCGACGCGACCCTTCAGCTTCAGGCAAACCAGCAGTCCCTCGAGGCTGCGCAGCGGTACGTGGTCGGCGTGAACCGGCAGCTCGTGCTCGCGCAGGCCGAGGAGGCTCGCCTCGCCAAGACGTACGCCCGCTCGTTCGTCCGCGTCGGCGCGGCAAAGCTCTTCTCGGACCGGCTCGCCCTCCAGCGGCGCGCCACCCTCGCCGGCATCGCGTACGACCGCGCGGCCGCGGAGGTCGCACGGCTGAGCGGCGAGCTCGGGGCGCGCGAGTCCGACCTCACTGCCGCGCGGCAGGCCGCGACGGCGACTCCCGCGTCCGACGCCGTCTTCGGAGCTCCGACCCCGTCCGGCGAGGGCTACGTCTTCCCCGTCGGTGGAGGACCTTCCGTGGTCTCCGTCGGGCACAGTCACCACGACTATCCGGCGGCGGACATCGCCGCTCCCGCGGGCTCGCCCGTCTACGCTCTCGCCGACGCGCTGATCGAGAAGGCCTGGCACTCGCCGGACGCGCGCTGCGGCATCGGGCTGACGTTGCAGGCGCGCGACGGGCAGCGTTGGACGTACTGCCACCTGGCCTACGAGGAGCCTCAGATCGTCGACGGCACGACCGTGACCGCAGGGACGCTCCTGGGTCTCGTCGGCTCGACCGGTCACGCGACCGGCCCGCACCTGCACCTCCAGCTCCAGCCCGCGACGTCCTATCCCCAGCTCCAAGCGTGGTTCCAGTCCTTCGCGGGCAGCGCGTTCCGCTGGCAGGACGCGGTCACGCCCGAGGCGGACGGCCCGGCCCCTGCCCAGGCGCGTAGCGGCGACGTGTTCGCGGTCGTCGGCCGCCCGAGTGCGCCGGCAAGCGGAGGCGTGGTCGCCTTTACCCGTTAGGGGCTTGACTTTCCGAGCGTTCTTGCCGAAGGAGAACGTATGGCGGCCCGCCTTGTCTCAATCCTGCCCCGCTTTGCGATCGTGACGTTCGTCTTTCTGTTCGCGACCGCCGCGGTGACCTTCGCGGCCGGCAAGCAGATCGCCTCGAATCCGGCGAAAAAGGCTGCAGCGGCGCCCGTTGCGGCCGCGACTCTCGTCGTGCCGGACGTACGCAACCAGGCCTTCGTCTTCGCCAAGGGGTCGCTGGAGGACAATGGCTTCGCCTGGCGGGTGGCGGGCTCGGTGCACGGCTTCGCGGCGAACACCGTCGCGGCCCAGAGCCCGGCAGCCGGCGTCCGCGTGATCGACACCGGCGCTCCGCTCGTCACCGTGACGCTGCTCCGCAACGGGCGTTATACCGAGCACGGCGCACCCGAGGATGCCTCGCTCCTACGCGGTACAAAGATCCAGCTTGCCGACATCCCGGCCTCCCCGATCGTTCCGGCCAGGCCCGCGAAAGCCGCGAAGCCTGCGGCCAAGAAGGCGGCACCGCTCGCGCCGCCGAAGGTCGTGACTCCGAAGAAGCAGAAGCAGGCCATGGCCGTCAAGCGTCCTCCGGCGTTCGTGATCCCGGGGGCGCGCAAGGAGCCGCTGAAAGAGCTGCCGCTGCCCGACCGGGCGCGCCTCCTCGGACGGTTCATCGAGGCGAATCCGCGGCCGACGAACGCGAACGTCAAGCATTGGCTCTATCAGCACGAATGGATCGTCACCGGCGCGAAGCTCGGCTGGTGGCATGGGGCGGAGGCGCTCCGGATCCTGATCGGCGTTGACGCGAAAGCACAGACCCGGTGGGGGGTCGGCAGCCGCAGCGCGGAAGTCGCGCGAAGGGCACTTGCCGGGGTGGAGGCACGCACACGGTGAATCTGCGCTCGCAAAGGGGATACAGCCTCGTGGAGATGCTCGTCGTGATGAGCATCCTCGGCGTCGTAATGAGCGCGCTCGGAGCCCTGTTCGTCCAGAGCTCGAACGCCCAGATCGACATGAACGCGCGCTTCACCGCGCAGTCGCACGCGCGCGTCGCGCTCGACCGGATGCGCAAGGACCTGCATTGCGCGAGTGACGCCTCGAGCTTCTCGTCGACGTCCGTGAGCGTCAACAGCCCCTGCGTCGCCGGCGGCGTGCTCACGTGGTGCACCACAACTGTCGCGGGTCGGGTTCGCCTCGTCCGGATCATCGCCGCGACGTGCTCGTCCCCTTCCACCGCTGCGAGCTACTCGGACGACATGATCGCCGGTGAGACCTACTTCGCGTACCAGGCGTCCTCGACGCAAAGCCTTGCAGTGCTCTACGTGTGTCTCCCAGTGAACCCGAAGAAGGGGGCGACCGTGTCGACCTACGCGCTCCAGGGGACGATCGCGTTCCGAAACAGCACACGGACCGGCACCTTCGTCGCGGCGACGCCTCCGGTGTGCACATGATCCGGCGACTCAAAGACCAGCGAGGCATTGTGCTTCCGATGGCGCTCGGGATCATGCTCGTCGTCGGGATCCTCACTGCCGCCGTGATCGACTACTCGGTCTCGAACGGCCGAGGTGCGGTCGACTCGCATCAGCGCGTCGTCGCCTACGACGCTGCCGAGCAGGGGATGAACGACGCGCTGTCCGTCCTGTACAAGGCGAGCGACTTCCACTCGTCGAGCGCCCTGCCCTCCCGGTCGAACGTCAGCACCGGACAGGGCACGACGTACTCGTATTCCGCGACGTTCGTCGACCCGGTCTGGACGATCACGTCCATCGGCACGGCGCCGAACAAGACCCAGGGCTCGAGGCCCGTGACCTGGACGATGAAGCGGTCGATCAGGATCACTCCGTCGGCCGGCTCGGGTGTGGACATCAGCGTCTGGAACTACATCTACTCCGATGCGCCGCCCGGGAGCTGCCTCGTCCTGTCGAACAACTCGACGATCGCAACGCCGTTCTACATCAAGGGCGACCTGTGCCTCAACAACAACGCGCACATGGACGCGAACACGACCTTCGGGTCGCCGTATCCAACCACCCCGCAGCTCCAGGTGGGTGGAAAGATCACGATGAGCCCCGGCGCCTACATCGGAACCTCGGCGGTGCGGCTGAACAAGGTTCAAACCGGACTCGGCTGCGGCTCGACGCCGCACAATCCGTGCACGACGGCTGACAACGTCTGGGCGGGCTCGTACAGCACCACCACGCCGACCCTCACCAAGCCCGTGATCGACCTCGCGACGTGGTACAAGGACGCGTCCCCGGGTCCGAAGCATGCCTGCACGTCCGGCAGCTTCCCCGGCGGCTTCGACGGCAACACCACGCAAGACAACAGCCTGGGGACCGTCAACCTGACGCCCAACTCCTCGTACGACTGCAAGTTCATCGACTCGCTCGGGAACACGCTCGGGCGGGTCGCCTGGACGCCCGGCAGCCCCGGCACGCTCACGGTCTCGGGCACGGTCTTCTGGGACGGCAACCTGCTCTTCAACACCAGCGCGATCTATTCCGGCCGCGCCACGTTCTACTTCGCGGGCTCGATCCTGTTCGACAACTCCGCCTACCTGTGCGGGATTGCAGGCTGCACCGCCTCGTGGGACACGTCCTCGAACCTGCTCATCCTCGTTGCTGGCTCGAACGCCCAGTCGCCGAGCTTTGCCTTCGACCTGCAGAACAATGCGATCTTCCAGGGCGCCTCGATGGCGAACGGCGACTTCAACGAGACGAACAACGTCGGCGTCTGGGGCTCGGTGATCGCCCATCAGGTCTTCATCGCGAACAACGCGAGCGATCACTACATCCCCTTCGGGACTCCGGTGCCGGGCCAGCCCGCGCAGAGCGGTTTTACCGAGACCCTGACGATCGCGCCCAACAGCTTCAGCGGCTAGCAGGCTCAACTCGCGCGCCCGCTGCGCCGATAGGAGCCACATGGACTTCGCGCTTGCGGCTTTCTTCCTTGCGCCCGGCCTCGCGGTCGGCAGCTTCCTGAACGTGCTCGCAGCGCGCCTGCCGC
>JBDTZN010000157.1:0-3771 GCA_040005095.1 Thermoleophilia bacterium
GGAATCGAGAAGCGGGCGATCGTCCCGAAGCCCGGTGCGGGCTTGCACGCCTGCGCGATTCCGGCGTCACAAGCGACCGACAGGAAGATGAACGCGTCCTCGATCGAAAAGCCGTGCTCGTCGACGAGCAGCCGAGCCGCCTCCTCCGACACGAGCGCGAGCGCCTCGTCGAACTCCGTGGCCGTCGCGTGCGCGACCCAGCTCCGCTCGAGCTCGGTGACCGGCCACGTCGCCTGCCTGCCCTTCAGGAGATCGAATCGGATGTCCACCTCGCCGGCGATCTCGACGCCCGTGAAGCAGATCTCCCCGTCCCCCATCGACGCGTGCATGTCGCCCACCGCGAACATCCCCCCGGGCTGGCGCACGGGAAAGAGGATGCGCGCTCCCGCGCCGTGCAGATGGTTGTCGAGGTTGCCGCCGTGCCGACCCGCGAGCCCGTTCGAAAGCGACTCGCCGTCGGTCGCGACACCGACCACGCCCACCATCGGCCGCGCGGGGAAGCGCACCCGCTCGTTCATCTCGATCCAGCCGTCCCGCACCTCAAACAGCCGCGTCACGGGCCCCGGCATCTTGTCCGTCAGCTGGCCGAAGCCCGGGATCAGCGTGGCGAAGCCCACTTCCGCGGGGCGGACGTCGAGGATCTCCGCGACCAGCGAGTCGCCCGGCTCGGCGCCGCGCACCGCGACCGGCCCGGTGGCGGAGTTGACCCGGTCGAAGTCGATCTCCGTGACGAGATCGTCCTCCGACCGGATCTGCCCCGTGAAGCAGTCGTTCGTCTCGAACGTGACCGTGTCGCCCGGTTCGACCTCGAGCACCGGATCCAGGTCGGGCCCGAAGGCCCAGATGATCTGGTCGCGGCCGAGCCGGTGCGTGGTTGCGACGGCCATCTACTCGGGTGGCACCGCCGGCCCGATCGTCTCGTCCTCGACGTAGACGCGCTCCATGTCGCGCAGCCGCTCCGGCCGCGTCTTCGAGAGCACGAACGTCAGCACGATCCCCGCACCGATCCAGACCAGCGCGGCCCAGTTCGCGTACTTGATCGGGTACGTGGGCGGCGCCTTGTAGTACTGGAAGTAGAGCGGGAAGAAGAACAGGATCGCGCCCGCCAGCGGCAGGACGAAGTGGAGCAGCGCGTTGAACTCGCTCCGTCGCTTCGTCCAGTAGTGCCAGATGCAGCCGAAGCAGATCAGGATGTAGACGATCACCACCACGATCACCGCGAGCGTGGCGATGAAGAAGAAGCCGATCAGCGGCCCCCACTTCCAGCCGAGGAGCAGCGCCGATACGAGCGCGAACGCGGTCATCCAGATGATCGCGACGTGCGGCGTCTTGAAGCGCGGGTGGGTGCGGGCCAACGGACGTGGCGCGAGCCCGTTCCGCGCCAGTGCGTAGAAGACGCGCGTGGCGGCGTTGACGGCCGCATTCGAGTTCGCGGCGATCGAGTTCACGATCGCGGCGAAGACGAGGATCCAGCCCGTGCCCCAGAAGACCTTCCCGAGGTTCCGCCACGGATCGGCGCCGGTCGCCTGGTCGACGAAGTTGTTGAAGCCCGCCCCGAAGACCCACGCGTACGAGCAGAGCACGTAGAAGAGCCCGATGGCGAGCGACGAGCCGACGACCGCGAGCGGAATCGTGCGCCGGGGATGCTTGGCCTCCTCGCCGAGCGGCGCGGCAGCCTCGAAACCGATGAAGGCGAGGATCGCGAACACCATGCCTCTACCGATGCCGCTCCACCCCCCGTTGGCGTTGTGGGGGTTGAACGGCTGGAGGTTCAGGTCACCCGCGTTCGACAGCAGCATCCAGATCGCCAACGCCCCGAAGACCGCGATCTCGAACGCGCCGAGCAGCACGCCGGCGGTCGTCGAGAGGCGGATGTCCCGATAGGTCAGCAGGAACACGACGGCCGTCATGACGAAGACCCAGATCCACCACTGGCCGCTGTAGCTCCAGACCCCTTCGGTGCTCATCACCTCGTGCATCGCCCAGCCGAACTCGAGGTACAGGAACGGCGCGACGAGGGGCTCGAACAGGATGAACAGCCACGCGATGAGGAATCCGGCCCAGGGTCCAAGCGAGTTAGCGGCGTACGCGTAGAGGCCGCCGGCCGACGGAGTCAGCTTGGCGAGCTGGCCGATCGCGGTCGCCGCGCAAAGGCAGGCGACGAGCGCGAGCGCGACGGCAAGCGGCAGCGCCTGTCGTGCATCCGGAACCGAGATGTAGATCGAGTACGCCACGGCCGCACCCGGCGCCATGTGCGTGATCGACTGGAACAGCACCTGGGGCAGCCCGATCGAGTGCTCCCGCAAACGATCGAAGGAACCGCCCTGCGCAGCGTTCGCTTCCACCGCAACCTCCCAAAGTCGCGTTACCCCGCGGGACGATGCTTTCGGATTTGAAGCGCCGGCGCAACCCCCTCGTGGGTCAGTCCCAGGGAGGGGCGTTCTTCGTCCAGCGGCCGGCGCACATCGTGGCGACGACCTGAACGTCTCGGAGCTCGGCCGGTTCGCACTCGAACGGGTCGCGATCGAGCACGACCAGGTCGGCCGCATAGCCGGGGATCAGCTTGCCGCGGCGGCGCTCGTCCCGCGCCAGCCACGCCGGTGTGATGCACGTCGCATGCAGTGCCTGCTCGAGCGTGACGCGCTGCTCCGGGTGCCACGCCTCGCGCTCGTCGATCGACCGCAGCACTCCGGCGCAGATCCCGGCCCACGGGTCGAGTTCCTCGATCGGTGCATCGGAGCCGTTCGCGAGCACCGCGCCCGAGTCGAGGAGCGAGCGGAACGCGTAGGCGCCGTCGGTCTTGCGGGCCCAGAACCGGTCGGCGAGGTTGCGATCCGAGGGCGCGTGACTGAACTGGACGGAGGCGGCGACGCCGAGCTCGGCGAAGCGGGGGAGATCCTCGGGCGCGAGCAGCTGCGCATGCTCGATCCGCGGGCGCAGGTCGCGCGCCGTCCAGGCCCCGCGCGTGGCCTCGAACGCGTCCAGCGCGTCCCGGTTCGCCTTGTCGCCGATTGCGTGGACGGCGACCGGAAAGCCAGCGGCGGCGCCACGCAGGATCACCTCGCGCAGCTCCTCGCCGCTCGTGATCTCGACGCCGGAGCCGTCGAGCATCAACGCAGTCTGCGAGCCGAGCGTCCCGTCCATGAAGGCCTTCAGGTAGCCGAGCTTCAGCATCGGGTTGCCGTAGGCGCTCTCGAGTCCGAGCTCGGTCGCGTGCTCGACGAGCTCGTGCGGGATCGACTGCCAGACCCGCAAAGGCAGGAGGCCCTCCGCGCCGAGGCGCTGCCAGAAGCGCAGTGCGCCGAGCCAGCCGTCCTTGTCGTGCACCGCAGTGACCCCGCGCGACGCGGCAAGCTTGACTCCGGCCCGCATCGCCTCGAGGAACTCGTCGTCGGTCGGGTGCGCGTAGACGTCGCGGAAGTGCCAGGCCGAGGTCTCGCGGAGGACGCCCGTTGGTTCGCCGCGCTCGTCCAGCTCGACGACTCCGCCCGGCTGCTGCAGGTCGTCGCGCGCGAGCGCGAACGCCGCCGAGTTGAGCCAGAGCGAGTGGTAGTCGCGTGCCATCAGCGCGATTGGCGTCTCCCCGGAGACCGCGTCGAGGTCGTGGCGCGTCGGATCGGTCGGAGGATTCCAGTCGCCGCTTCGCCAGCCGAGCCCTCGCAGCATCCGGTCGCGGGGCGCCGTCTCCAGCGCGCGCGCGACGAGCGCGACGGCCTCCTCGAGCGTGTGCGCGCTCTCGAGCCGCACCTGGCCCTGCGCGACCGCCCACGT
>JBDTZN010000158.1:0-3692 GCA_040005095.1 Thermoleophilia bacterium
CACGGCTGAAAACCGTGGTGTCGCCGGTTCGATCCCGGCCCTCGCCACTCATCCAACGAAGTCGCGCTTCGCACTCAACTTCCTTGGATATCGCCGCTGACGACGGGCCGGAGTCGAGCGGGCGCCGGCGAAGCCGACATCCGCGGCCGGCGAAGGGGGCGGGGGTGAGTAGCCTTGCCGCCGTGGAAGGCCAGCCGAACCTCAGACCCGTCGCGGTGATCGGGGCCGCGCTCGACCTCGGGCAGGATCGGCGCGGGGTCGACATGGGGCCGTCCGCGATCCGGTACGCGGGGCTGAAGACGCGACTCGAGGAGCTCGGTCGCCAGGTGATCGACCTGGGGAACGTCGAGACGGCGGTCGCCGAGGCCGCGGACGTCGGCGACGAGACGATGCGGTTCCTCCCGCAGATCAAGGTGACTGCCGAGCGGATCGCGGAGCTGGTCGAGCGCGCGGTTAAGGACGGCTACGAGCCGCTCGTCCTCGGCGGTGACCACTCGGTCGCCCTGGGAACGCTCGGCGGCCTCGCTCGCGCGCACGGTCGCCCGGGAGGCGTGCTCTGGATCGACGCGCACGGGGACTTGAACCGTCCCGAGACGAGCCCGAGCGGCAACGTCCACGGGATGGTGCTCGCCGCCGCCCTCGGCCTCGCCGGACCCGAGTTCGAGAGCGAGGCATGGTCGTTGCCAGCCGTCGAGCCGAGCCGGGTCGCGCTCCTCGGCGTCCGCTCGCTCGATCCCGCCGAGCGCGAGTTCATGCAGGAGCTCGGCGTGTGCGTCCACACGATGAGCGACCTCGACCGGAACGGAGTCGAGGGCGCCGTCCGCGACTCGCTCGAGCACATCGCCGGGCCCGGGTTCGTCCATGTCAGCCTCGACATGGACGCGGTTGACCCCGACGTGGCGCCCGGCGTCGGCACCCCCATCCGCGGCGGCCTGTCGTACCGCGAGGCGCACCTCTTGCTCGAGCTGGTCGCCGAGTCGCGACTCGCCGAGTCGCTGGAGGTCGTCGAGGTGAACCCGATCCTCGACCGCGAGAACGAGACCGCACGGCTCGCGGTCGAGCTCGTCGCGAGCGCTCTAGGCGCGCGAATCCTCTAGGAACCGTTCCACGGCGTCCGCGGTCTGCTCCCAAGCGTCCCAGATCACCATGTGCCTGCCGGGGACGGCGAGGACCTCCGCGTCGGCGTAGGCCGCGAGGTGCTCCTCGCGGACGAGCGCGAACGCGGTCGCATACACGATCAGCGCCGGTACTCGCATCGTCTCCGGCGGTGGCGGCGGCGACGCGAGCTCCCCGAAGAGGGAGACCACGGCACTGCGGCAGAAGCGATACCGAAAGCGCCCGTCGTTCGTCGGCTCGAGATGTTGTGCGACGTCTTCCTCGACGAAGTCGCGTGGCGAGTCTGGATCGCTCTCGAGCCTCGCCTCGACGGCCTCTTCCGGGGAGGCGAAGATCTGGTCGGCCCGGGCGGTCTCGGCCGTGTTAAGCGCGACGTGCGGGATCACGTCGATCGCGGGGTCGAGCAGTGCGACGCGCTCGACCCGCTCGGGTGCCCGCGCGGCGGCCTCGAGCGCGAGCCGGCCGCCGAAGGAATGCCCGACCCACGCCGCGGTCTCGACGCCCGCACCGGCGAGGGTCTCGAGCACGTCGTCGACGAACGTGGCGAACGTCCACGGCGGCTCCCACCCGGACCGGCCGTGTCCTCGCAGGTCCGGTGCCAGCACGTGGAAGTGCCCGGCAAGCCGTTCCTCGGCGAGCCGCCGAAAGCGCAGTCCGTGCCCGGTCACGCCGTGCAGGCAGAGGACGGCCGGTGCCCCAGGCTCGCCCCACTCGTACAGGTGCAGCCGCATCGCGGGGAGTCTAGGCTCCTGCCTCGTGCCCCTGGTTGCGATCCTCTACGACATCCACGGGAACCTGCCGGCGCTGGAGAACGTGCTGGCGGAGGCCGATGCAGCCGGAGCCGATCGCTACCTCCTCGGCGGGGACTACGTCGCGCCGGAGCCGCTCGGCAGCGCCACGCTCGCGCATCTGCGCGGGCTCGAGCACGCGACCTGGATCCGCGGGAACGGCGAGCGTTGGCTCACCGAGCCGCCCGAGGACAGGCCGGAGATCGCCCCAACGACCAAGCTGATGGCTGCCGAGCTCGCCAACGAACGCGAGCGCCTCTACGACCTGCCGACCCAGGCGGAGCATGACGGCGTCCTCTACGTCCACGGCTCACCGCTCTCGGACGTCGAGAGCTTCGCGCGCGAGCCCCGCGATGACGACGAGCAGATGCTCGCCGGCGTGCGTGACCGCACCGTCGTGTTCGGCCACAGCCACCTCCAGTTCCGCCGCCCGGGGCCCAACGGCACCGACCTCGTCAATCCGGGCAGCGTCGGGATGCCGCTCGACCGCGACGTGCGGGCCGCGTGGGCGCTGCGACCCGACGGCGGCGACTTCGAGTTCAGACGCACGGAGTACGACGTGGCGCGACAGGCGGCCGCCTATCGGGCGCTTCCGGAGAAGTACGGTGAGGCACGCGAGCTCTTCGCGCGCCGGATCGAACGCGGCTCCGACTAGAACGGCAGGCAGACCACGCGGTCGCGCAGATCGTCGACGAGACCGGGCTCGAAGTCGAGCAGCGACCCGGCGTCGTAGAGCGAGCTGAACCCGCCGATCCGGCCGCGGATCAGGACGATTCGGTGTGCTAGCCCCTTGTCGACCCGGGCAGGCTCGTCAGCGCACGCTCCGACGCGTGGTTCAGGTCGACGAGCCCGCCGTCGAACGCGTCTTTCACGTCGGGCCGCCCGACGCCGCTCTCCTCGGCCAGCCGCGGGTGCTCCCGGGCAAGCTCGGTGACGAGCTCGCGGCGCCGCTGCAGCAAGCGTGCCTGCGTGAGCCGCGGATCCTCGAGCACGTCGAGCCGCTCGAGGTACTCGTTTCGGATGACAAGCCCATGGACGAGGGCGACCAGCCAGACGCCGAAGGTTCCGGCCACGCCGATCCCGTCCAGGATCCCGGCCTGGTTCACCAGGATGAGCGAGGCGAACCCGATCGCGCCGTACGCGGCGCCCCAGGCGATCCAGAGCGGCCGCTTCGCTCGCAGCCCGATGTAGACGAAGGAGATCCACTGCGTCCAGAACGGGCAGAACGCGAAGATGAGCCACCACGAGCGGAGCCAGCCGCGTTGGCTATTCGTCATGCGGCTTCTCCTCGCCACTCGACTTCGGCTCGTAGTACCGCGTGCCCTTCAGCTCGTCCGGCAGGTTGTCGACCTCGAACCCGGCCGGGTCGTCGTGGGGATAGATGTAGCCCTTGCCATGCCCGAGCTTGCGTCCGTAGTAGCTCCCGTCGCGGAGCGCCTTCGGTGGGCGCAGGTTGCCGCGCTCGCGCACGTCATCAGTCGCGCGGTTGATCGCCTTGTAGCTCGCATTCGACTTCGGCGCGCGCGCCAGGTAGATCGCCGCCTGCGCCAGGTTCAGCCGCGCTTCGGGTAGCCCTACGTGCTCGACCGCCTGGGCGGCCGCGACCGCGACGAGCAGCGCGCGGGGGTCGGCGTTGCCGATGTCCTCGGAGGCGAGCACGATCATCCGGCGCGCGACGAAGCGGGCGTCCTCGCCCGACTCCAGCATCGCGGCGAGGTAGTAGACGGCAGCGTCGGGATCGGACGCGCGCATCGACTTGATGAACGCCGAGGTGAAGTCGTAGTGCTG
>JBDTZN010000159.1:0-3691 GCA_040005095.1 Thermoleophilia bacterium
TGAAGCCGTCGCCCACCGAGGACGCCTGCTTCGCGTGCGTGTCGGTCGTCAGGATCGCGTGCGCGGCCGCTTCTCCGCCGGACGGCGACAGCTCCGCCGCCGCGGTCTCGAGCCCGGCGAGCACCTTCGCGAGCGGAAGCGGCAAGCCGATCACGCCGGTGGAGAGGACGAGCACCTGCGCCGGCTCGATTCCGAGCAGCTCGGCCGTGCGCTCGGCCGTCGCCTCCGCGGCGCGCTCGCCCTCCGCACCCGTAGCCGCGTTCGCAACGGCCGAGTTGACGACGACAGCCTGAGGGTCCGCCGCCGCGAGGGCACGCTTCGACACCACGACCGGAGCCGCCTGGACCCGGTTCACGGTGAACAGCGCGGCGCCCACGGCCGGCTCCAACGAGCGGACCAGCGCGAGGTCGGGAGCGGCCTTCCGCAGTCCGGCGTGCACGCCCGAAGCCTCGAATCCCTGCGCGGCGGTCACGCTCATACGAGCACTCCCGACAGGCGCAGGCCGTCCGTCTCGGGCCAGCCGAAAGCGAGGTTTGCGTTGTGCACGGCTTGGCCCGCCGCGCCCTTGCCGAGATTGTCGATCGTGCAGATCACGACCGTCCGCCCCGTAGCGGGATCCTCGTAGGCAGCGATCTCCGCTGAATCCGTTCCGTGCACGCGCGCGAGCTCCGGGTCGAGCCCCTCGGGCAGCACGACGACGGTGTGGCTCTCGGAGTAAGCGTCCTCGAGCCGCTCGCGCAGGTCGTCCTCGAGCGCCTGGACGTAACAGGTAACCATCAGGCCGCGGCGCACCGGCAGGAGATGCGGGACGAAGCACACGGGGAAGCCGAGCGCCTGCGCGATCTCCGGCGCGTGCTGGTGGCACCCGACCCGGTAGGGCGAGACGTTCTCGAGCACGTGACCCGCGTGCGAGGACGCCTTGAGCGCGCGGCCGGCGCCGGAGACGCCCGACTTCGCGTCGATCACGACGCCGCCCGGCTCGATCGCGTCGCGAATCGGCCAGAGCGCGAGCAACGCCGCTGTGGCGTAGCAGCCGGGATTTGCGATCAGCCGGCCGGACGGGGCGAGCAGCTCGGGAACGCCGTAGCTCCAGCTCTCGAGCTCGCCGGCGCGCGGATGCTCAAACCCGTACCACTGCTCGTACATGGCCGGATCGGCGAAGCGGTGCGCCCCGGACAGGTCGATCACGACCCCGCGGCCCGGCGGCGCGAACGCTGCCGCCTCCTCGTGCTCGAGGCAGAGGAAGGTCACGTCGGCGCCGCAGTCGAGCGCAGCGGCGTTCGGGATGAAGACCGGCGCGCGCTTGCCGCCGTTGCGATTCAGCCGCGGGTCGAGCGCCGTCGCGTGCTGGCCCGCGAGCGAGTCGGAGCCGAGCGCGTGCAGCTGCAGCTCGGGATGCCCGAGCACGCGGTCGAGCGTCTCCTGGCCCGCGTACCCCGAAGCACCGATAATGGCGGCATAAGCCATGCAGATGCGTATTATGCAGAAGAACTGCTAGTTATGCGATTCCAGTTCGTCGATTGCCGCTGGGAGCTCGGAAATCCGGACCGGGGACGCGAGCTGTACCTCGCGGGTCACGTCCCCGGCGCAGCGTTCCTCGACGTCGACCGCGACCTCTCGGACGCGCCGGGCGAGCGCGGCCGTCACCCGCTCCCTTCGCGGGAGCAATTCGTTACGGCGGCGTCACGCGCCGGCATCGAGGACGGCGTGTTCGTCGTGGCGTACGGCTCGCTGGGCGGAGCCGAGCGGCTCTGGTGGCTCCTGCGGCACTACGGCCACGACGACTGCGCGGTGCTCGACCTCGCCGGCTGGCACGGGCCGCTTCGGGCAGGCGAGGAAGCCGACGACCCAGGCAACTTCGTCCCGCGCCCGCGCACGGACGACACGATCGAGCCGGACGAGCTCGCTGCACGCCTGGGCGACCTCGTCGTCGTCGACGCGCGTCTGCCGCCGCGCTGGCGGGGCGAGCCGAACCCGATCGACCAGGTGCCCGGGCGCATTCCCGGCGCGCTCAACACGCCCTGGAACGAGGAGCTCCCGCATCTCCCGCCCGGCGACCTCGTGGCCTACTGCGGGTCTGGCGTCACCGCAGCGGTCGTCCTACACCGTCTCGCGCTCGCCGGGCGCGACGGAAAGCTGTATCCCGGCTCCTGGAGCGAGTGGGAACAGCGGGGGGACCTGCCGGTCGAGAAAAGCTAGGCGGCGGCGCCGGCAGTCGAGGCGAAGCGTCCGAGGTAGGGCTGCCAGCCGTCGGGGATCTTCGGAGCGGCGAGCTGGATGAAGAGCACCGGCGCCGGCGGTCGCGGGGGCGACGACAGCTTCATCGACGCCTCCTCGAGCAGGCGGTTGCCCTTCTTGTGGTTGCAAGGCGCGCAGGAGGTGACGACGTTCTCCCACACCGAGTCGCCTCCACGCGAGCGGGGGACTACGTGGTCGAGGGTGAGCCGGCCGGAGGCGGTGCCGCAGTAGACGCAGCGCCAGCCGTCGCGGGCGAAGAGCGCCCTCCGGGAGATCTTCCGCTGCACCGCACGGGGAACGCGGACATACGTGACGAGACGGATCACGTGCGGCCACGGGAAGCTGGTCGACGAGGAGCGCAGCGGCTGGTCGAGACGCTCGATCACCTCGGCCTTCCCCTTGAAGATGAGCACGTGCGCCCGCCGAACCGTGCACACGTTCAACGGCTCGTAGCTCGCGTTCAGGACGAGAACCTGCTGCATCCTGCGCTGAAATCTAGCAACGGCGACTACTAGCAACCTCGACCGACGGTCAAGGCATAGCCGAGCTTCGGCCACTCCTGAAGCACGCCGGCGATCCAGCGGCCGAGCGACGTCGAGGCTCCGACACCGTCCACGTGGCCCTCGACGCAGCGGCGGAAATCCATCCGAGCCCGCAAGACGTGGTAACGCGAGGTCACCACGACGACACGCTTCCACCCGCGGCGCTTCATCAGATCCGCCACGAAGCGCGCCTCGCCACGGGTGCTGTACGGGGCCGGATGGAAGCAGATGACGCGGAACTTCTTTCCACCACGGCAAAGCCGGTTTGCGACCGGCCAGCTCGGCACGGCGCCGTCCGAGATCACCAGGACGGGCGCGACGCCGCGCCGCATCAGCTCGAGCCCTTTCGGGAGCCGGTCGTGGCTGCCGGAGAGCACGACGACGACGTCCGCGCGGCGCGGATGGTCCTCCGGCGGGAACACGAACAGAACTGCCGTCGATGCGGCGAGCGCGACCACGGCCGCAGCGAACAGTGCGACCCGGACGCTGCGCACGCCGGCGAGCCTACCAAGACTTTGTGCTTGTTCGGGCAGCCCCCGCCGTCATGGAGTGTGCACATGGGCCGGGGCGTTTTCGTAGTTCTCGCAGCCTTGGCTACGTTCGCCGCGCCGGCCGCCGCGCACGTCGATCGAGTCGCCGCGCCGATCTACGTCGCGATCTTGAAGGGCAAGCCGCTTCCGACGGAGCGGAGGGTCCCGTTGCACGCCTCGGCAACCTGGCTGAACAGCGACAAGTCAGCCCACCGGGTCACGAGCGACAAGCACGCGTGGCCTGCGTTCAGGCTGGCCTATCGCGCCACCCACGCCGTCAACTTCAATCGCGTCGGGCGCTATCCCTACAAGGTCGACGGCAAGGCGAAGGGCGTGATCATGGTCTCGGCCGGAGGCGGAGGCGGAGGCGGCGGCGGCGGC
>JBDTZN010000011.1:0-37812 GCA_040005095.1 Thermoleophilia bacterium
GCGGCTTCGTCCAGTTCCTCGAGATCCTCGACGGCGGCCGCATCTCGGTCGCGGCCATGGGCGTCGGCCTCGCGCAGGGCGCGTACGACCTCGCGTACGCGTACGCGCAGGAGCGCAAGCAGTTCGGCAAGCCGATCTCGTCCTTCCAGGCCGTCCAGTTCAAGCTCGCGGACATGGCCACGGAGATCGAGGCGGGGCGTGCGCTGGTCTACCGCGCGGCGTGGCTGAAGGACCAGGGCCGCCCGTTCGCACTCGCGGCCGCGCAGGCGAAGCTATACACGGGTGAGCTGTCGAACCGGGTCGTCAACGCGTCGCTGCAGATGCACGGCGGCTACGGGTTCATGGAGGAGTCGGCGATCGCGCGCCTGTACCGCGACCAGAAGGTGCTCGAGATCGGCGAGGGGACGAACGAGGTGCAGCGGATGGTCATCGCCAAGCACCTCGGTCTCTAGGCGAGGGACAACGCTTCAAGATAGTTAGCTGACCGCGCTGATAATTTCGACCTGTGTTGTTCCGCCAGTTCGTCGACGACGACCTCGGCTGCGCGTCCTATCTGATCGGTGACCCGCAGGCAGGACTCGCCGTCGTCGTCGATCCGGCCTACGCGATCGAGCAGTACGTCGAAGCAGCAGAGGCCGAAGGCGTGCGCATCGTGCACACGATCGAGACGCACACGCACGCAGACCACGTCTCGGGCCATGGGCGCCTCGCGCTCGAGCACGGCGTTCCCGTCGCGATCCATCCGCTCGGCGAGCCGGAGTACGCGTTCGACCGGCTGGGCGACGGGACGGAGCTCGAGGTCGGCGCCGTCACGGTGCGGGCGATCCACACGCCCGGCCACCGACCCGAGCACTGCGCGCTGGCGGTCGTCGACCGTGAGCGGGGGCCGGCTCCGCAGCTCGTCCTGACCGGCGACTCGCTCTTCGTCGGCGCGATCGGGCGGCCGGATCTCGCGGTCGGCGCGCGTGAAGGAGCCGAAGGTCTCTTCCACTCCCTGCGCCGGCTGCTCGAGCTGCCCGACGGCGCCACTGTTTATCCCGGCCATGTCGCCGGATCGCTGTGCGGCGCGTCGATGAGCGCTGCGCCCAGCTCGACGATCGGCGCCGAGCGTGCCGGCAACGACGCCCTCGCGGTCGACGAGCAGGAGGAGTTCGTCGCGATTGCGCTCTCGTCGAGCGCCCCCCGGCCGCCGAACATGGACCGGATCGTCGAGCTGAATCGCGGCCCGTTCCTCGGCGCACAGGCGCCGCTGCGCGCGCTCGCCGACCCGAGCGGGCTGACCGTGCTGGACGTGCGCCCCGCCGAGCGCTTCGCCGAAGGGCACGTCCCGCGCGCGATCAACATCCCGCTCGACGGCTCGAACTTCGCGACGAGGGCGGGCTTCCTGCTCAGGCCGACGGAGCCGATTGCGATCCACGCGTCCTCGCTCGGAGAGGCGGAGGCCGCGGCGCGGAGCCTGCGCGCGGTCGGGCTCCTCGAGCTCGAGGGTGTCCTGGAGGCGCCGGAGGCCACGGCCACGATCGACCCGATCGGGCTCGACGAGCTGGAGGAGCTGTTCGGGCGCGGCGAGGTGCGCGTGCTGGACGTCCGCGAGTCGGACGAGCGAGACGACGGGTACATCGCCGGGAGCGAGCACATGCCGTACCGGCTCCTGAGGGCGTGCGGTGAGGAGCTTGGCGGCGGCACGCCGGTCGTCACAATCTGCGAGTCGGGGCTGCGCGCGGGGATCGCGGCAAGCGTCCTCGCCTCCGTCGGCGTCGAGGCGCGGCCCGTGCTGGGCTGCGGCATCCCCGACTGGCAAGCTCGCGGCGGGCGCACGATCGAGTTCCGCCGCTGCGGCACCTGACCGCGCCTCGCTCGCTGCTGCTCGTCCACGGGGCCGGGAGCGGCCCGTGGATCTTCAGCTCGTGGCTGGACGCGTTTCCGGGCCTGAACGTGGCCACGGTGGACCTGCCCGTAGCCGGGGGCGCGTCGATGGACGACTACTCGGCGGCGATCGCCGGGGCGGCGGCTCGCGCCCGCGGGCCGGTCGCGGTCTGCGGCTGGAGCATGGGCGGCCTCGCCACGATGATGTACGCCCGGGACGCCCGCGTGCCGCCGGCGCGCCTTGTGCTCCTCGAGCCGAGTCCTCCGGGGGAGCTGCAGGGTTTCTTCGCGAGCGCAGCCCTCGCCCCGGGGACGTTCGACCCGGAGCAGGTCTACGGACCGTTTCCGCCCGGAATCCGATCGCGGCCGGAATCGGCCCTCGCCCGTGCTGAGCGAAAGCGAGGCATCTCCGTGCCCTCGCTCCCGTGCCGCACGCTTGTCGCGTACGGCCGCGAGTTCCCGAACGACCGCGGCCGCCGGCTCGTCGAGTACTACGCCACCGAGCAGCTCGAGTTCCCCGACCTGGACCACTGGGGCCTGATCCTCGATCGCCGTGTCTCGCGGGCGATCGCCTCTTGGCTCGAGGCGCAGCGCGGGACTTAGTGGCTCAGAGCCACAAACTTCGACAGGGCTGGATCAGCGCAGTCGCTCGACCTCGTAGGCCTGCCCGCGGAGGGCGTCCAGGAGGGCTTTGCAGTGCTCTTCGTCCCGCGTCGAAAGCGTCAGCTCCACCTCCGTCTCCGCAATCGGGACGGCCATGCCCTCGCGATGGTGCTCGACCGAGACGAGGTTCCCGCGCTCCAGCGCAACGAGCTCGAGCAGCCGCACCAGTTCGCCCGGGCGGTCGGGCACGCGCGTGCGGACGACGAGGTAGCGGCCCGCGAGCGTGAGCCCGTGGCGCATCACGGAGATGAGCAACGTGGGGTCGATGTTGCCGCCCGAGAGGAGGACGCAGACCGGCCCGTCGCCGGACACGTGCCCGCCGAGCACGGCCGCGACGCTCGCTGCTCCCGCGCCCTCGACTACGAGCTTCATCCGCTCCAGCAGCAGGACGATCGCCTCGCTGATCTCCTCGTCGGTCACTGCGACGATCTCGTCCAGGTACTCGCGGAGGATCGACGTCGTCAGCTCGCCCGGCTCCTTGACGGCGATCCCTTCCGCAATCGTGAAGCCGAACTCCGTGCCGCCGGCGAGCGGCCCGCACGCTTTCGCCTGGACGCCGACTACCCGAACCTCCGGCCGCTTGGCCTTCAGCGCGACCGCGATTCCCGCCGCGAGCCCGCCTCCTCCGATCGGAATCACGAAGGTCTCGGCTTGGGGCACTTGCTCCGCGAGCTCCAACCCGATCGTCCCCTGCCCGGCGATCACAACCTCGTCCTCGAACGGGTGGATGAACGTCGCGCCGGTTCGCTCGACGAACTCCTGCGCGGCGCCGACCGCCTCCTCGAAGACCGCGCCTCCGAGCTCGACGGTCGCGCCGTAGTTTCGCGTCGCGTCGACCTTCGCCATTGGCGAGTCCTGGGGCATGAACACCGTCGCCCCGACGCCCTGTTCGCGCGCTGCCCACGCGACCGCCTGGCCGTGATTCCCCGCGCTCGCCGCGACGACGCCTGCCGCCCGCTCCGCTTCCGAGAGCGTTGCGATCTTGTTCACGGCCCCCCGGATCTTGAACGCGCCGGTGCGCTGGAGGTTCTCTGCCTTCAGCAGCACCTCGCGGCCGGCCCGCCGCGAGAACGTCTCCGAGCCGAAGACCGGCGTGACGCGCGCAATGCCGTCCAGCCGCGCCCGCGCCTGTTCGACGTCAGCGAGGGTCGGTGCCGTTCTGGTCGCCAATATGGAACACCTTGTCGAGAATCTCACGAACGGCGCTGAGCGGGTCGAGCTCCCGGCGCTGAACCTCGTCGAGCAGCCGCCGCAGCTCGGGATCGTCGGCGACCGCGCCCTCCAGATGAGCCTTGGCCCGTGTCGAAGCGACCGCGAACACCTCGCCGGCGAGATTCCGGCGGCGGCGCTCCTCCAGCTCGCCCTCCGACTCGAGGAAGGCGCGGTGGGCCTCGACCTTCGACCAGAGCTCCTCGACGTTCTCGCCACGCGTCGCCTCGGTCAGGATGATCGGAGGGCGCCACGCGCGCTCGCGGTCGAGCGAGAGGATCGAGCGCACCTCGTTCAGCATCGTCTTCGCCGCCGGATGATCCATCTTGTTGATCGCGATCACGTCTGGGATCTCCATGATCCCCGCCTTCAGGGCCTGAACGGAGTCGCCGGAGCCCGGCATCAGCACGAGGACGACGGTGTCGGCGATCCCGATCACCTCGACCTCACTCTGGCCGGCGCCGACGGTTTCTAGGAAGACGAGCTCCTTGCCGGCCGCGTCGAGGAGCAGCAGCGCCTGCAGCGTTGCCTCCGCGAGCCCGCCCAGGTGCCCGCGCGTGCCCATCGAGCGGATGAACACGCCCGGATCGAGGAAATGGTCGGCCAGCCGGATCCGGTCTCCCAGGAGGGCTCCCTTCGTGAACGGGCTGGACGGGTCGACAGAGATGACGCCGACCGTCCGCTCCTGCGCGCGCACGTGGCGGACGAGGGCGCTGATCAGGCTCGACTTGCCGACGCCGGGCGGTCCGGTGACGCCGATCGCGTAGGCGGTACCCGTCTCCGGATACAGGTCGCGGACGAGGTCGTAGGCGAGCGGCTCCGAGTTCTCGACGAGCGTGATCGCCCGCGCGAGCGCGCGCCGGTCGCCCTCGCGCACCCCGGCCGCGAGCGTCTCGCGCGTCCAGTCGCCCCGTGCCACGACCAGATGCTACGGGCGGGACACGTCGGGCGCATCGTCCCGCGGCGCCAGTGCCAGCGCCAGCAACGCGACTCCGACGTAGATGGCCGCCGCGCCGCCCCAGACCCAGCGGGCGCCGATCGCGTCCGTGATCTGGCCGCCGACGAGGGTTCCGACGACGAAGGTCACCGCGCTCGCGCTCATCAGCAATGTGAGCACACGGCCGCGGAACTCGTCCGAGGCGCCCCGCACCACGAACGTGTAGTTGCAGACGACAGCCGCCCCGTTGCCGAGGCCGGAGACGACGACGCAGAGGGCGGCGACCCACACGTTGGGAGCGACGGCGGCCACGCCGAACCCGATGGCCATCAGCGCGAACGACACGACGTACGAGGTCGAAACACCCCGCCGGTCGATCCAGGGCGCCGCGAGCAGGCTGCCGAGCGCGAGGCCCAGGCCCGAGGCGCCTGCGAGGAGGCCGAAGCCGAAGTCGCCGGCGTCGAGCGACACCTTCGCGAACGCGATCTCGGAGACGTTGATCGCGCCGTTCGCCAGGATCGCCGTCGTCCAGACGACGAGCACCGTCATCAACGCGACCGAGCGGACGACTGCACGCATCCCGTCGCCGACGTCGCGGAGCAGGCCGCGCGTTGCGCTTACCGCCGTCTGGAGCTTCGAAGCCGGCACACCGGCGATCAGCGCGGCCGAAAGCAAGAAGCTCGCCGCATTGATCCAGTAGGCGAGGTGCGGACCCTGCGCGGCGACCAGGAGTCCCGCGAGCGGCGGGCCGAGCGCGCTCGTCCCGTTTTCGATCGCCTGCAGCAGCGCGTTGGCGCTGGTCACGTCGTCCTCCTCGACGAGGTTCGGCACACCGGCGTAGAGCGCGGGCCGGAACACGCTCCAGGCCACGCCGGCCACCGCCGCGAGGAGGACGATCCCGAGCGCGCTGTGCACGAACGGCAGCGCTGCGAAGACACCGAACCGCACCAGATCGGAGGCGATCATCAGTCGGCGTCGCGATAGGCGGTCGACGAACGGCCCGAGCACGAGGCCGACCACGATCGTGGGCAGGAACTCCACGATCACGAGTGCGGCGATCCAGACCGCCGAGTGTGTCCGGTCGAAGACGTCGACCTGGAGCGCGATCGCCGCAAACCAGGTGCCCATCCCCGAGCCGAGCGCGGCGAGCGAGATCAGCCGGAACGGCCCGGGACGCCCGAGCAACCCGAGTTGCCTGCCGAACCAACGCTGACCCATGGACGGACGCTAACGGGCCTAGTTCAGGTCTGCGACCCTCACCTGGCGGAGCGCCTCGCCCAGGATCGCGTTCTCCTCGGGTGTCCCGACGGAGATCCGCACCGCCCCGGGGGCTCCGAAGGCGTGCAGCGGGCGCACGATCACGCCGAGTCGCAGCAGCGCTTCGAAGAACGGACGCGCGTCCTCCCCCACCTCGGCGTAGAGAAAATTCGCCACCGCTGGGCCGGCCGGCTCGAGGCCGTGCTCGCGAAGCGTGTGCTCGAGCGCCGCGCGTCCCTCCGCGTTCACGGCGCGCCGCCGCTCGAGCTCCGTCGGCGCGTGAAGGCTCGCGAGCGCCGCGGCCTGGGCGTCGGCCGTCACGTCGAACGCGCGCCGGGTCTTGCCGAGTGCGGTCACGAGCGCCGCCGGGCCGATCCCGTAGCCGACGCGCAACCCGGCGAGACCGTAGATCTTCGAGAACGTGCGCAGAACCACTACGCGTCGGCCGGCCTTTGCGTACTCCTCGATCGCGTCGGGATACTCGGGGTCGTCGACGTACTCGAAGTACGCCTGGTCGATCACCGTGAGCACGTGCTCGGGGACGCGCTCGAAGTACGCGTCGAGCTCGCCCCGCGTGTTCGTCGTCCCGGTCGGGTTGTTCGGATGGCAGACGTAGACGAGCTTCGTGCGCGGCGTCACCGCGTCCGAGAGCGCGTCGAGGTCGTAGCGGTGGTCGCGCAAAGGCACGGTGCGAGCCGTCGCGGCCGCCTTCCTGGCGTAGATGACGTAGCTCGGGAAGGACGGCCAGCCGCAGATGATCTCGTCTCCGGGATCGAGTACTGCTTGCGAGAGGCAGTCGATCACGCCGTCTGCCCCCGCGCCGAGCGCGACCTCCTCGAAGGCGACGCCGTGCTTCTCGGCCAGCGCGGCCCGCAGGCGGTACGCCCCGCCGTCCGGGTAGCGGTTCAGCTCTGCGCTCGCCGCGGAGAGAGCCTGGAGCGCCTCGGGGAACGGGCCGAACGGGCCTTCGTTCGACGCGAGCTTGATCACGCGTTCGAGCCCGAGCTCGCGTTGGACTTCCTCGACGGGCTTCCCGGGCTCGTACGGCTGTAGGTCGGCGAGGGAGCTGCAGAAGAAGCTGTCCGAGAGCTCCGCGAACCCGCTCACGCTAGGAGGGTTCGGAGTCTTCGTCGTCCGTAAGCCTGTACCAGATCCAGAGCGCGCCCAGGACGACGACGAGGAGTGACGCGATCGCCGAGCGATTCGGCCGCATCGAGTCGTCCACGGTGCCCGGGATCGCCGCTTTGGCCTTCTTCTTGGCCATGCGCTTCCCGGCCTGCCAGACGACCCACCCGAGCATCGCGTTCCGCCTGTTCATGATCCCCATCCCCGCTCCTTTCGTCGGCAGCGAGGCTATCCGATCCGAACAGGCCGCCGGGGGAGCCTTACGACCCCCCGGCGACCAGACCCAGGACCCGCGGGCGGCATGGTCCTGGGTGGGGACGAGGGCACGTCCTGCAACCAGAGATGCCGGACCGCGCCGAAACTTGCGGCTGGGTCGGCCTATGGGAGCAGGTCGGCAGGATCGACCGGAACCTGCGGGAGGCCGAGGTCCGGAAGCTTCCCACCGTCCTTGCCTCCGCGCTGTCCTCCGCCGCCGTCACCCCGCTTGTCGCGCTCGCGGCCGGAGACACCACCTCCGCCGTTGCCGCCGCCTTTCCCGTTCTGCTTCTTCGCAGCCGCCGAGCGGGCTCGCTTGTGGACGCTCGAGCCGCCGCGGGCATGCTCGCCCGCCGGCGTGCGCGTCGCGGTGCGGTGCGCTGCGCCGTTCGAGCGACCGCTCGACTCCGACGAGCCCGAGCTCGATCCTTCGCGCCGCGGCACAGCCGCTCGGGTCGCCGGGGGCGCGGCGGCGCGGTGCGCAGGACGGGCCACGGACGTCCTCGCGGGGCGGGCCGGCGCGTTGCTGACCACGGCGGTGCGGGCGGGGTCGCTGAGCGCCGCCGGGGCAGCCGAGGCGGGGACGATCGCGGCCGCTTGCGGCGTCCGGTGGTGCCAGGGCGCATGCTTCTCGCCGACGGTGGTCAGGGCTCCCGCGGCGACGAAGGTCGCGGCGATCGCGCCTACCTTGAGCGCGACCACGCCCGACCCGATGCTCGTCCCGCCGAAGAACGACGCCAGAGAGCCGGGGATGGGCACCGCCGCGAGCGCCTTCAACGCTGTTCGCTGCGCGCGCAGGCGCCGAGCGAACGTCGCGCACTCACCGCACTCGCGCAGGTGCGCCCGCAGCGCGCCCTTGTCACCGCGGGCCAATCGTCCGTCGAGCTGTCGCGAGATCGCAGCCTCGGCCTCGTGGCAGGTCAGCGAGCCCTCGAGCTGCTCGCGTAGCGCGCGCCTCGCCCGGAAGATGAGCGTTTCAACGGCCCCGACCGACAGGCCGAGGATCTCACCGATCTCTGCGTAGGAGCGTCCCTCGAGCTCGCGCGCGACGAGCGCGGCACGCTGGTTGAAAGCGAGCTGGCCGAGCCCGCGGCGGATGTCCTGTGCGGTAGGCCCGTCATGCTCTTCGACCAAAGTCGCGGCCAGGTCCTCCTCGAACGCCACCTCGTGTGGGCGCCGCGCGGAGGTGCGGAAGCGCTGGCGGCAGACGTTGTGGGCGATCTTGATCAGCCAGTTCTGCGCCGCATCGGGGCGCTCGCCGCGCGAGAACGCCCGGTAGGCGTTCAGGAACGTCGTCTGCGTGACGTCTTCGGCGTCCGCCGGGTTCCGGAGCACGGCGAGGGAGTACCGGTAGACATCGGCGACGTGGCGCCGGTAGAGCCGCTCGAAGGCGCGATCCATCCGAGGTCGCTGCGCGAGGGCTGGCGCCATCCCCTAAGTAGACACCCGGAAACGGCGAATCTTGCACAGGGGCGTGTTACGGCAACTTGGGCGGAGGCGGCAAATCGCCCTGGGGAAGCGGCGGGACGGGCGGTACAGCTGGAACTGTGGGCACCGGAATTTGGCTTGACACGGGCGGCACTGGCGGCACTTTTGCCGCGACGCTCGTGACGATCGGGATCGTCGAGGCGACCGTGCTCGTCCCGACGGACGAAGCGGGCGCGGACCGCGCGGGCTCGCTCGGAGCCGCTGCCGGCCCTTGGTTGCCGGCCTGATCGACCGGCGCCGTGGAGGGCCCACCGTTCGCCGCTCCGACGGTGTGGACGTGCAGGCGGCTTAGGACCTGAGCGCCGTGGCGGACCGAAGCCGACGTGTTCACAGCGACCTCTGGGCTCGAGACCAGGCGCGTGACCGGGGAGAGCGTCTTGGCTGGGAGCGGGCCCTGCCGCAACGCGGCATCGGGAGTCGCGCTGCTCGGGCGGACCCGGTTTGCGGCCTGCACCGCACCGAAGCCAACCCCTCCGGCGGCGACCCCGGCCGCGATCACGAGCGCGGCCTTCGCGAGCAGCCCGGAGCCGACGATCGCGCCGCCTCCGACGACCGCCCCTCCTCCGTTCTCGAAGAACGTCGCCAGCGACGGCGGAAGCTGGATCGCGCCGAGCGTGTTGAGCTTGGCCCGGTTAAGACGCAGCGACCGGCGAGCGCGGAAGATCAGCGTCTCGACCGCCGACACCGAGACCTCGAGCGTCTCGGCGATCTCGCTGTACGAGCGCCCCTCGAGCTCGCGCATGACGAGCGCGCTGCGCTGGTTGAACGGGAGCTTCGCGAGTGCCTGCAACACGCCGTGGAGCTCCGACGCCTCCTCCGGGGGCACGGGCAGCTCGTGGGCGTTCTCGTCGAATGCAACCTCGTGCGGACGCCGAGCGCTGACCGCGTAGCGCGTACGCGCGGCGTTGTGCGCGATCTTGATCAGCCAGTTGTGCGGCTTGGTCGGCTCGACTCCCCGGCGGTAGGCGCGCCACGCGTTGAGGAACGTCGTCTGGGTGACGTCCTCGGCGTCCGCGGGATTCTGCAGCAGCGCGAAGGTGTACCGGTAGACGTCCTTGGCGTAGCGCCGGTAGAGACGCTCGAAGGCGAGCTCATCGAGTGCCGGGTGTGACTCGGGGACGGCCGCTGCCACGTGGATGCAACGACGACCCCGGGGCTGGAGATACGGCCTGGTTCGAACGCCTGTTCTAGGCGTTAGTGGTGGCTTTGCGCTTCGGCGGCAGGTGGATCGCGCGGCCGAGCGCGACGAGGCCGGCTTCCTTGATCGCCTCCGAGAGCGTGGGATGTGCCGCCATGCCGTCCGCGACCGTCTCGACCGTCGCTTCCGCGTCGAGCGCGACCACTCCGGCCTCGATCAGGTCGGTCACGTGCGGGCCGACCATGACGAGCCCGAGCAGCTCGCCGTAGCGCGTCTCGTGGATCGACTTGACCCAGCCGACGGTCGCGTCCTGCATGACCGCGCGGGCGTTCGCCACCCACGGGAACCGGCCCACCGCGACGTCGTCGCCGTACTGCTCGCGCGCCTCCGCCTCGGTCAGCCCGACGCCGGCGATCTCCGGATCGGTGTAGATCGGACGGGGCACCCCGCGCGGATCGACGACCGCGTCGTGGCCCATCGCGTTCTCCGCGGCGACCTCTCCTTCACGGAAGGCGGTGTGCGCGAGCTGCCAGTACCCGGCGCAGTCGCCGACCGCGTAAATGTGCGGGACGGTGGTGCGCCGGTGCTCGTCGGCGGCGATGCCCTTGCGCCGCTCGAGCTCGACGCCGATCGCCTCGAGGCCAAGGTTCTCGACCGTCGGGCCGCGCCCCACGGAGACGAGCATCAGGTCGGCCTGCACGGTCTCGCCCTCGCCAAAGTGGACGGTGAGCTGCGAGCCGTCGTCGTCGACCTTCGTGCACTGCTTGCCGAGCTGGAGCCCGACTCCGCGCTTGCCGAACGCCTTCGCGAGCTCCTTCGCCGCGTCGACGTCCTCTTGCGGGATCAGGTCCGGCAGCATCTCGATGATCGTCACCTCGCTGCCGAAGCGGTTGAAGATCGAGGCGAACTCGCAGCCGATGATCCCGCCGCCGAGGATCACGAGCCGCTTCGGCACCTCGGTCTGGGCGAGGAGGCCCGTGGAGTCGACGCAGCGCGGCGAATCGAGCCCGTCGATCGGCGGCCGCAGCGGGAACGAGCCCGTCGCGACGACCGCCCTGGAGAACGTGACGTCCTCGCCGCCCTCGACGGCGATCGTGTTCGCGTCCTTGAACGTGCCGGTGCCCTTGACCCACTCAACGCCGTTCGCCTTGAAGAGACTCGCGACGCCGGACGTCATCTGCTTGACGACGCCGTCCTTCCACTGGTTCGCGGCCGCGAAGTCGAGCTCGGGAGCCGAGACGTTGACGCCGAGCTTGGCGAACGTCTCCCCCGCTGCGTGGATCGCGTGCGCCGACTCGACCCAGGCCTTCGTCGGGATGCAGCCCACGCGCAGGCAGGTTCCCCCCAGTTCGGGCTCCTTCTCGATGCAAACCGCGCGCGCTCCGAGCTGCGCCGCGCGGATCGCCGCCGTGTAGCCGCCAGGCCCGCCGCCCAGGACGGCAACGTCACATTCCATCGCTTCGGTCTCCCTCAGTCGCTTGGTTGCGATCCTAGCTCCGCGACCATCGTCAGCGAGCCGCCCTTCTCGCCGACCTGTGCGAAGCCGTGGCGCTGGTAGAGATGCAGTGCCGGATTGTCGGGCTCCACGCTCAGGCTGAGGCGCTCGAAGCCGGACTTGCGGGCACGCTCGAGGAGCGCGGTCAGGAGCTCGTCGCCGTACCCGCGACCGCGCCTGCCGGGCACCACGGCGATCGAGAGCTCCGGCGTCTGCTCGTCCACGAATCCGTAGCCCGGCTCGGTCGACGGGAAGAGGCGGTACCACGCCGCGCCCACCGGCCCGGTGCGCTCGATGGCGATCACGGCCGCGTCCCCGGGGCGGCCCCAGCCGTTCACGTACCGCTGCACCGAGTCCTCCATCGGCGCGTCCGGAGCCGCAGAACGCCAGTAGTAAGCGTGGCGAAGCATGTCGCGAAGGAAGCGCACGTCGGCGGTGCCGCCGGGCCGGATCACGCCCTGGAGTTTACGGCGCGAGGAGCTGGGCGAGCTGGATCCGGTTTCCGTCCGGATCGAACACGTCCAGGATGCGCAGCTCGTCGTGCAGCTCGAGGACGACCCCGACCTCGACACCGGCCTGCCGGAGCCGCTCCGCCTCCGCCTTGACGTCGTCCACGTCGACATGCGCGACCCCGCCCTCCTCAGGCTCGCCCTCGGCGATGGCGATCTCCATGCCTCCGCGCACGAGCTTCGCCCAGCCGCCCTCCTCGTCGAAGTACGCCTCCTCGAAGCCGAGGGTCTGCGTGTAGAAGTCGCGCCCTGCCTCGAGGTCGCGGACCCGGTACCAGACAGGTGTCATAGGGCCAGGCCGGGCTCTTCGAGGTATGTCTTGACGGTACGAAGGAACTCCGCTGCGGTCGCACCGTCGAGCGAGCGGTGGTCGCAGGTCAGCGTGAGCTCGAGCATCGGCCTCGCGACTACTTCGCCCTCGCGGACGACGGCCTTCTGCTCGGCGGCGCCGACGGCGAGGATCGCGGCCTGGGGCGGGTTGAGGACGGCTACGAAGCGCTCGACGCCGTACATCCCGAGATTCGAGATCGTGAAGGTGCCGCCTTCGAGGTCCTCCTGGCGGAGCTTGCCCGAGCGCGCGCTCTCGACGAGGTCGGCTCGCACGGCCGCGATCTCAGCGATCGATTTCCGCTCGCACTGCGGGATCACCGGGACGACGAGACCCTTCGGGATCGCGACGGCGATCCCGATGTTCGCGCTCGGGTGCAGCTCGATCGTGTCGTCGGCGAAGAGCGCGTTCACGTCGCGGTGCCGCATCAGGGCGGACGCGCAGATCTTGGTCAGGACGTCGGAGATGGTCGGCTTCGTCTCGCCCTCCTGGAGCCGCTCAACCATGCTCTCTCGGAGGGCGAGCGCCCGGGACATGTCCGCGGACATGGCGATCTGGAACGCCGGCGCCTGCCACGCCTCGGTCATCCGCCGTGCGATCGTCTTCCGGAGAGAGGACAGCTTCTCGACCTCGACCTCGACCTCGCCCGACGGGACGACGGCGGCAGCCACTGGCGCAGGCGCCTTCGTCGGAGCGTCGGAAGCGGCCGCGCGCTCGACATCCTCGGCCACGACTCGACCTTCGGGACCGGTGCCGGACAGGGCGGCGAGATCGACTCCACGCTCCCGCGCGATCCGGCGCGCGAGCGGCGACGCCTTAACGCGCCCGCCGTTCGCCTCTGGCTGGCCGCCGTTCGTGGCTTGCTGCTCGGGCTCAGTCGGCGCGTCGGCGGACGCCTCTCGTCCGGCCTCGCGCTCGGCGTCGCGGGCCGGGGCGCGCGCCGGCTTCTCGGCGCTCTCCGCGGCGTCGTCCGACTCGGCGGCGCCGGTCTGCTCGTCCTCGCCCTCGCCGAACGCCTCGGTGACCTCCTCGCCGGCCTCGCCGATCACCGCGATCGTCTTGCCAACCTCGACCTCCCCCTCGGGGATCGCGATCTTGAGCAGGACGCCGCCGGCCTCCGCCTCGACCTCCTGGGTCACCTTGTCGGTATCGAGCTCGTAGAGGGGCTCGCCCTTCTGAACGGTGTCGCCCTCGGACTTGAGCCAGCGGACGATCGTGCCCGCCTCCATCCCCTGGCCGAGCCTCGGGAGCTTGACCTCGGTCGCCATTACGAGCGCCCCACCGTGCGCCGGATCGCTTCCAGGACGTCCTCGGAGTGCGGGACGACGAACTCCTCCATCACCGGCGCGAACGGCATCGGCACGAACTTCGCGCCGACGCGCTCGATGGGTGCGTCGAGCCAGTCGAACGCCTGGTACTGGAGCACGGCCGCGACCTCAGCGCCGAAGCCCATGCGCGTGACGGCCTCGTGCGCGACGACCGCGCGATTCGTCTTCTTCACCGAGCCGACGAGAGTGTCCTCGTCGAGCGGCTGAAGCGTGCGCGGATCGACCACCTCGACGGAGACCCCTTCCTTCTCGGCCTCCTCGGCGGCTGCGAGCGACTCGTGCACGAGCCGGCCGGTCGCGATCACGGTCACGTCCTCGCCCTCGCGGTGCACGCGCGCGCGGCCGAGCGGGATCGGCTCGATCTTGTCGGGCACGCTCGCCTTGATCCCGTACAGCGTCCGGTGCTCGAAGAAGATCACGGGGTTGTCCTCGTAGATCGAGCTCCAGAGCAGTCCGCGGACGTCCTCCGGCGTCGAGGCGAAGACGACCTTGAGCCCCGGGATGTGGACGAGCCACGCCTCGAGCTGCTGGGCGTGCTGCGCGCCGGGGCTCCACCCCGCGCCGCCTTGCGTCCGCACCGTCAGCGGCACCTTGAGCTGGCCGCCGGACATGTACCGGTGCTTCGCGGCCTGGTTGACGATCTGCTCGAGCGAGAGGGTGAGGAAGTCCTCGTACATGATCTCGACGACCGGGCGCATCCCCTGTATGGCCGCCCCGATCCCCGCGCCGACGATCGCCATCTCGGAGATCGGTGTGTTCCGGACCCGCTCGGGCCCGAACTCGTCGAGGAGGCCCTGCGTGACCCCCATCGACCCGCCCATCTCGGCGATGTCCTCGCCCATGATGAACACGTCCTCGTCCTCACGCATCGCGGTCGCGAGCGTGTCCCGGACGGCTTCCCTGTAGGTCAGCTCAGGCATTACGCGTAGACGTTCTTGAGTGCGTCCTCGGGCTTCGGGTCCGTGCCGTTCTTTGCGAACTCGACCGAGCCCTCGACGAGCTCGGTGACCTCGCGGTCGATCTCGTCGACATCCTCGTCGGAGAGGCCGAGCCGCTCGCGAAGCTTCTTGACCGGATCCTGCGTCTCGCGCAACTGCTTGAGCTCGTCCTTCGGCCGGTAGACCTGCGGATCGCCGATGTAGTGGCCCGTGAGCCGGTAGGTCTCGACGTCGAGGAAGACCGGCCCCTTGCCCTCCCGAGCATGATCGAGCGCCTCGAGCGCCGCCGCGTAGACCGCCTCGACGTCTTGGCCGTCCACCTTGATCGCGTTCATGCCGTACGCCACGGCCCGCTTGGACATGTCCTCGATGGGCATGTGCTGCGAGGCGGGGGTCGACTCGGCCCAGTGGTTGTTCTCGCAGACGAACACGGCGGGAACGCCCCAGAGCTGCGCGAGGTTCAGCGACTCGTGGAACGTCCCGATGTTCGTCGCGCCGTCGCCGAAGAACGCGACCGCAACGCGCGGCTCGCGGCGCAGCTTGAAGGAGAGCGCCGCTCCCGTGATCGCCGGCAGCCCGCCGCCGACGACGGCGTTCGCGCCGAGATTTCCGCGCTCGACGTCGTAGAGATGCATCGAGCCGCCGTAGCCGTGGGAGCAACCCTCGACCTTGCCGTACAGCTCCGCCATCAGCTCGTTGGGATGCGTTCCTTTCGCGAGCGTGTGCCCGTGCGCACGATGGGTCGACGCGATGACGTCGCCCTCTTCGAGCGCCCGGCAAACCCCGACGGCGACGGCTTCTTGGCCGATCGCGACATGGATGAACCCGGGTAGCTCGCCCGCGCGAAAGCGCTCCTCGACCTTCTCTTCGAAGCGCCGGATCAGGAGCATCTCCTGGAAGAACTCACGCAGCTCGGCGTCTCCGAGCGCGCCTCTCCGTTCGACTTTCGCCATGGCTCAAAGTCTATGCTCCGCCCCGTGCCGCTCGTCGATCAGTTCAGCCACATCGAAGAGGAGCTTCCGAAGGACTGGAGCGAGGCGCGCCTCGAGCTCACCGTTCTGGATCCTGGCCGCGCCGCGCGAGCAGCGGCCCGCCTAGCACCCGCCGGCGCCGGTCGCCGCGGGAGCACAGTCCGTTTCTCCACCGCCCTCCGCGGCGCGGGGGTCCCGCCCGACGGGATCCGTCGGCTGCTGCGGAAGCTCGACGAGGAAGGGACCCGGGGCCAGCTCGATCTGCTCGGTGCGGAAGAGGCGCCGCCTCCGCCGGCGAAGCGCCGGGTCAGCCTCGCCGAGTCGTGGGACGCAGCCCTCGCCGCGCTGCCTTCGGACTGGAGCGAGCTCTACTGCGAGCTCGAGCTGACCTCGACCGACCACCTGGAGCGAGCTGCTCTTCTGACGGCGCCCCTCAATCCCTCACGCTTCAGCGACACGCCCGGATTCCGATTCCGCGTCGCGAGCCACGCGGGCTACGGAGCCGCGGCCGAGATGGTGCGCCGGTGCCTGGAGCGGCTCGACGAGGACGGGATCCGGGCCGAGATTCGGATCCTGCGCGTCCTCTCCGCGAGCAAGCATGTCGCCACGCAAGGCCCGGTCTGGTACGTCGGAGGGAGGGCCGTATGAGCGCCGATCCGGTTTCCTGGCTCCTGATCGAGCACGGGTGGAACGTGGTCGGCCCGAACGGAGAGGAGCTCGGATCCGTCGCCGAGGTCGTCGGAGACACCGGTAAGGACATCTTCAACGGGCTGTCCGTCTCTGCTGGGTTGCTGCGCCGGCCGCGCTACGTCCCGTCCGAGCAAGTCGTGCAAATCATCGAAGGGCGCGTCGAGCTCGCCATGGGGCAAGCCGAGTTCGATCGTCTCGACGACTACGACGAGCCTTCGAAGAGCGAAGAGGTCCGGCCCGACACGACCGACCTCTAGCCGAGCGCCTCCTCGAGCTCCCTCGCGAGAACAGCCGCGTCCCGCGCATCGCGCGCGATCACCAGGCACGTGTCGTCGCCGGCGAGCGTCCCGAGCACCCGCGGATGCTCGAGCCGGTCGAGCGCCCGCGCGATCGCCGGCGCGGAGCCGAGCTCAGACTGGATCACGACGATGTTCTGCGCCGCAGTCGCGCGCCGGCCGAACTGGCGGAGCATCGAGTCGAGTGCGTCCCGGGGATTCACCTTGCGCCCGCCCTGCGATAGCGCATACCGGGGACGGCCGACGGGATCGTGGGTCTTCTCGAGCCCGAGCTCGCGGATGTCGCGGGAGATCGTGGCCTGCGTCACGGCACATCCCACCGACTCGAGCGCGGCCTGCAGCTCGAACTGCGTGCCGATGCGCTTGCGCGCGACGAGGCTCCCGATCAGCCGCTGCCGGTCGGACTTCGAGTAGCTGCGCGTCCCTGCCTGCACGCTCCGAATAAGTATTCAAGGTTTCGACCGGCCGGAGGTAGTGCAAACTACCGACCATGTTGCGGAAATTGCTGTGGACCGGTTTGTACGCAGGCCTGAGCGCGGGGGCCGCGATCGCGGCGCGTCGAGTGGCTTCGCAGATCTGGCGGATCGCCACGGGCGAGACTCCGCCGACAAAGAAATGACCTCGCTCGACCAGAAAGTTGACGACTGGGCGGATGCACTGCAACGGCGGGCCGACAAGGCCGCGGCGAACGGTGGCAGCACCGAAAAGCTTGCCCAGATGCTGGCCGACGACGCGGCGTTCCTCCGCAAGCTCAAGCCGAGCCTGATCAAGGCGCGCGCCAAGGGCCAGTTGCCGACGAACCAGAAGCCCGCCGAGGGAACCGTCGCGCCCTCCGGCCCCCAGCTCGGCGACCGTCCCGAGCCGGTCAGCCAGGCGAACGGCGACAAGAAAGGCCCGAGCCCCTACCTCGTCGTCGGCGCGGCCTTCGCCGTCGGAGTCTTCGTCGCGAAGTGGATCGACTGGAGGGGACATGCGCACCCGCGGTAAGCCGGACTGGGAGCCCGAGGTGGCGACCCCCAGCTCTCCGCCGGCAAACGGCGGGGTGGGCGTGGGCCAGGCCGTCAAGGAGGTCACCGACCGGCTGAAGACGATCCTGACTCTCGAGATCGAGCTCGCGAAGCTCGAGGTCTCGCGCAAGATCGCCGCGTTCGCCGTCGGGATCGCGATGCTCGTGGCCGCGGTGGTCTTCGCCCTCTACGCGGTCGGCTTCCTGCTCGCGGCGCTGGCGAGTGGGCTCGACACCTGGCTGGCGCACTGGCTCGCCGACCTCGCCGTTGGACTTGGCCTGCTCGTCGTCGTCGTCCTTCCGCTCGCGCTGATCGGCAAGAAGAAGCTTTCCAGCCCCCCGGTCCCGAAGCGCGCCATCCACGAGGCCAAGCTGACCTCCGCGGCGCTGAAGAAGGACGATGGCGCCTAAGAAGAGGACAGCGGAGCAGGTTGCGAGCGAGCTGGCGGCCGAGCGCGAAGGCCTGTCTACCGCGGTCGAGGATCTCCGCGAGGCGGCGAACGTCGGGCGCAAGCTGAAGGCGAAGCTGCCCGTCGCAGCCGCGGGCGCGCTCGGCGCAGGGTTCCTCGTCGCCGGCGGGATCGGCGCGACCGTGCGCCTCCTGTTCCGCCGCGGCCGCGAGTAAGTGACCAGCGCCCTCGAGGATCGCCCCGAGGTCGGCACCGTCCCCGCCGGCCCCGAGCGGCTGAGTTTCTCGGACTGGATTCAGGTCTTCAAGCGCGCCGCCAAGGAGTTCATGGCGGACGGTTGCATGGATCTGGCCAAGCAGGTCGCCTTCAGCTCCATGCTCGCGTTCTTCCCCGCGATCGCGTTCCTCCTCGGCGTGCTCGGCCTCTTCAACCTGTTCGACGACGTGAAGACGTTCCTCGACCCGATCGCGCCGGCCGGCGTGGTCAAGTTCATCACGGGGCTTCAAAAGGACTCGCAGAGCGATAAGGGCGCCGCGATTGCGCTCATCGTCGGCTTCTTCGGCGCGACCTGGGCCGCGAGTGGTGCGATGGGGACGGTCGTGAACGCCGTGAACCGCGCCTACGAGCGCGTCGAGTCGCGCCCCTTCTGGAAGGTCCGGCTGGTCTCGATCGTGCTGGTGATCCTCAGCGGGCTCGTGACCGCGGCGATGTTCCTGCTCGTGGTCTTCGGCGGCCCGCTCGGGAACGCGATCGCGAAGAAGGCACATGCGGGCGGTGCGTTCGACCTGCTCTGGGCGGTCCTGCGCTGGCCGATCGCCTTTGTCGCCGTGCTGCTGTTCTTCTCCTTGATCTACTACCTCGCCCCCGACGTCCCGCACCGCAACTGGAAGTGGGTGACGCCGGGCGCGCTCATCGGCGCGATCCTGTTCCTCGCGCTCTCGGGGCTCTTCGCGCTCTACGCGACGCTCTCGGGCTCGTACACGAAGACGTACGGGTCGCTCGCAGCCGGGATCATCCTGCTGCTCTGGCTGAACTACACGGCGTGGGCGATTCTCTTCGGCGCGGAGCTGAACTCGGAGCTCGACCGGCAGGCGGACATCCGCGCTGCCGGCGGCTCAAATGCCGGACTCATCAAGCCGGCGCGGCGAACGACCTAGCCGACGCGCGCGGAGCCGTGGAGCCGCGCCTTGCTCGGGTCCGACTGAAACCGGTACGTGCCCTGCCGCAGCGTGACCGACCACGTCGTGCGGCCCGTGAACCGGACCCCGGTCGATTTGTTCACGCCCGGCCCGATCAGATGGAAGTTCTGAGCTTTCGAGAGGTCACGGACGGAGATGCTGTACTTGCCGGCCGTGAGCGTCTTCGCCGAGGCGCCGGACGACTTCTTGAGCGAGATCGAGGCGCCCGGCCCGACCGTCCCCACGAGCTTCCCGGGAGGAAGCGGTGGCTTCGCGACCGTGGTGGTAGTAGGCGGCGTCGCTGTCCCGACCGCGAACGCGCCTTTCATCAGCGTGGGATGCGCGTCGCAGACGAACGTGTAGTTCGCGTCGGTGAACGTGACCGTCCAGGTGAAGGTCCCGACGGTCTCGACCGGCGTGAACTGGTCGACGCCGGCGCCCTGGAGATGGAAGTTGTGCTCCTCAGACTTGTCGTCGACGACGATCGTGTACGTGCCCTTTTCCAGGTGGGTGACGGCGTTGCCCGACGCGTCGACGAGCGAGATGTTGAACGCCGGCCCAACCGTGCCGTGGAGCGTTGTTCCCTGAGCGTGCGCGGTCCTGCCGCCGGACAGGACGAACGCGGCGGCGGCTGCGGCGAGCACGATGAGCAGTGGCTTGAAGACGGGCATCGCTGTCTCTCTACGCAGGTGACGCTCGCACGGATTCTTAGTTAGCCCGGAGGGACGCGCCGAAACGCTCGGTCGTGGCTGCCACGATCCGCTCGCGCAGCGCGGCGGCATCGTCGTTTGAGAGCGTCCGCTCGGGAGACTGGAAGGCGACGCGCAGGAGGACGGACTTCTTGCCCGGAGGAATGCCTTCGCCACGGTAGTCCTCGACGATCGCGGCTTCGCGCACGAGCGGGTCGGTCTCCCGCACGGCCTCGGCAAGCTGGCCCGCCGGCACGCCTTCGTCGATCAGGAACGCCAGATCCTGGAGCACCGGCGGATAGGTGATGACGTCTGTGTAGGTCACGGGCTCTCGCGCGTCTGCGAAGAGAGGTTCGAGCTCGAGCTCGAACCCAACCCAAGTACCGTCGAGGATCGCGGGGTGCAGTTCGCCGACGATTCCTGCATGTGTCCGGGCGGTCTTGCCGGGATGGAGCAAGTCATGGTGGGCAGGCTCGAAAACCGGCTCCGCTTTCAGCGCGGCGTAGAGCGTCTCGACAACGCCCTTCCCGCGCGCGAACGGCCCTTCGATGATCCCGGCGACTCGCGGCCGCTCGTCGGGCAGGTCAGCCTCGGTGGAGAGATAGACGCGGGCGAGCTCGAACAGGGCAATGCGGGTTGCGCCTGCATCCAGGTTCCGCCGTACCGCTTCGACCAGGCTCGGCAGCAGGCTCGTCCGCAACGCTGTGAGCTCGGCCGAGATCGGCTCCGACAGCTTCCAGCGCGTCTCCTCGTCAGGACGAAGCGAGGGCGTGTACGTCTCGGCGAAGCCGAGCCCCGCGAGCGTTTCCTCAACCCGGCGGCGAAGCTGCTGGTCGCGCGTCATCGTCCCGAACATCGCGCGGCGCTCGGGAAGCGTGTAGGGAACGTCCTCGAGCCGGAAGCGGGCGATCTCTTCGACGACGTCGATCTCGCGCGTCACGTCCCGCGCGCGCCATGTGGGGACGACGACCTGCGAATCGGGGCGGTCGAAGCCCAACCGGCCGAGCAACGCGTCCTGCTCCTCAGCCGGAACCGAGAGGCCGATCACCCCGTCCACGCGCTCGTGCCGGAAGGTGACGACCGGGCGCTCGGCGAGGTCACCGTGGACGTCGGTCGAGCCCACCCAGCTCGCGTTCGCGGTCTCGACGAGGAGCTGTGTGGCAAGCGCCGCGGCCTGCGGAGCCAGGTGCGGGTCGACGCCCTTCTCCCACCGGTTCGAGCCTTCTGTGCGGAGTCGTAGCCGCTCGGACGTGCGGAAGATCCCGTACGGCTCGAAGTTGGCCGCCTCGAGCAGTACGTCGGTCGTCTCCGCGCCGATCTCGGTTTCCTCGCCGCCCATGATCCCGGCGAGCGCGACGGGCCGATCCGCGTCGGCGATCATCAGGTCGGTCGGCTCGAGCACTCGTTCGAGGCCGTCGAGAGTGCGGAGCTTCTCTCCGGGCTCGGCGCGTCGCACGACGATCCGGCCACCGTGCAGCTTCGAGAAGTCGAAGGCGTGCAGCGGGTTGCCGAGCGCGATCATCACGTAGTTCGTCGCGTCGACGACGTTCGAGATCGGACGCATCCCGGCGGCGAGCAGCCGCGCCCTCAGCCAGACCGGCGACTCGCCCACGTTGACGCCGCGGAAGAGCCGCCCGACGTAGCGAGGGCAGCCCTGGAGATCCGCGATCTCGACGTTGACGGGCTCGTCGCCGGCCGGGGTCGGGTCGGTGCCGGGCGGCGGGGCGAGCTCGAGTTCATACAGCGCGGCGACCTCCCGCGCGATGCCGTACACGGAGAGCAGGTCCGGGCGGTTGCCCGTCACCTCGACGTCCAGCACGAGATCCGTCAGCGGGAGGACGTCGGTCAGCGGCGTTCCCGGCTCGCGCTCGGGCAGCAGCATGATGCCGCTGTGGTCGTCGCCCAGGCCGACCTCGTCCTCCGCGAGGATCATCCCGTCGGAGACCTCGCCGCGCACTTTGCGCCGTTCGAGGGTCAGACCGTTCGGGAGCAGGGCGCCGGGAAGTGCAACAGCAACCGTCGCACCGGCGCCGAAGTTCCAGGCTCCGCAGACGATCGAGCGCGGCTCACCCTCCCCGACGTCGACGGTCGTGAGTTGAAGTCGGTCGGCGTTCGGGTGCTTGACGGCCTCGAGGACCCGGCCGACACGGAAGAGATCGAGGTTGCCGCCGCCGTCGGCGACGCCGCGCGCGTCGATCGACGCGACGACGGCCGTCGAGACGCTGAAGCGATTCGCGAGCTCGTCGAGCGGCATCTCGACCGGGACGTACTCGCGCAGCCAGCTCAGCGGGACTAACACGCTGCTAGAACTGCCGCAGCACGCGGAGGTCGCCGTCCCACAGCGCGCGGATGTCGGGGATGTCGTGGCGAAGCTGGGCGGTGCGCTCGAGGCCGCACCCGAACGCGAAGCCGCTCCATTCGTCGGAGTCGAGGCCGACGTTCTCGAACACGCGCGGGTCGACCATCCCGGCGCCGCCCATCTCGATCCAGCCGGAGAACTTGCACGTCCGGCAGCCGCTGCCGCCGCAGACGCCGCAGGAGACGTCCGGCTCGATCGAGGGCTCGGTGAACGGGAAGTAATGCGTGCGGAACCGGACCCGGCGCTCGTGCCCGTAGAGGGCCTGCATGACGTGGAGGAGTGTCCCCTTCAGGTCGGCGAGGGTGATCCCCCGGTCGACTGCGAGCCCTTCGAACTGGTGGAAGATCGGGTACCGCGTCGCGGTGATCGCGTCCCGGCGGTAGACGCGCCCGATCGAGACCATGTAGATCGGGGGCGGCTTCTCCTCGAGGATGTGGATCTGGGACGCCGAGGTTTCGGTGCGCAGGAGGCGGTCATCGTCGAAGAACAACGTGTCGCGCGGCGACCGCGCCGCGTGGGTCGGCTCGAACGCGAGCTTGTCGAAGTTGTACTCGACCGTTTCGACCTCGCGGTCGTCGCGGAGCTCGTAGCCGAGGCCGAGGAACGCGTCCTCGACCGCGCGGCGGACCTGCGTGATCGGGTGCAGGTGCCCGAGCGGAAGCTCCTCGCCCGGCAACGTGACATCGACGGTCTCCGCGAGGCGGAGACCCAACTGGCTCTTCGTGATTCGATCGGATGCTCGGTACTCGGCTTCGTCGAGCCGCGAGCGGAGGTCATTGAGTTGTCGTCCCGTCTCCTTGTCGCGAACCTTCCTGAGCGCCTGCGGAAGAGCAGCGTTTCGGCCGGTGAAGCGCGTGTTCACGGCCGACAGCTCTTCGGGCGTGGACGCGGCCTCGCACGCGGCCAGCGCCTCGGCTTCGTACGCAGACCAGTCCACGGGCGCGACTGTAGTTGATCGTTCGTTCATTTCTCCTCCTTGCACGACGACGTCCGGCTGAACTGCCCCGCGTCGACGAGAGGTGGACGGCCGGCGCGCTAGCGCGCCGACGCCCCGGCGTCGAGCCGGGGCCGCGTAAACAGACGCGTGAACGTCGTCGCCATCGCCTCGCAGGATAGCCTGCAGCGGCTCCGGGCTCCACGGCTCGCGCGGACATCTCCGAGGGACTGTCTTGGGACAATGGCCGTGTTGGACACCAGGAGCCCCTACGACGCGATCGCCGAGCTCTACGACCCGTGGAGTCGCAGCGTCACCGAGGACGTGGCCTTCTACGTCGAGGAGGCGCGCCGCGCGGGCGGGCCTGTCGTCGAGCTCGGCGTCGGTACGGGCCGGATCGCCGTGCCGACCGCTGCGGCGGGAATCGACGTGATCGGCGTGGATTCCTCCCGCGGAATGTTGGCCGTTTGTGCCGAGCGGGCGCGACTCGCCGGCGTAGAGGCGCGGCTCGACCTCCGCGTCGGCGACCTCAGAGAGCCGCCCGTCGCAGAGCGGGTCGCACTCGTGACGTGCCCCTTCCGCTCGCTCCTGCACATGAGGGACGACACCGACCGGCGCCGCGCGCTCACGGCTGCTCGCGAGCTGCTCCTCCAAGACGGCCTGCTCGTCTTCGACGTCTTTGCCCCAAGCCCCGACGATGTCGAGGAAACGCACGGCCGCTGGCTCGAGCGGGAGCCCGGAATCTGGGAGCGGGCGGACTGGGATCTCGAGACGCAGACGCTCACGCTCTCTGTCCGCGGCGACACCGGCGAGGCGACGATGAAGCTCAGCTGGCTCGCGCCGCACGAGTGGCACGAGTTGCTCGAGTCAACCGGGTTCGAGGTCGAGGCCTGCTACGGCTGGTTCGACCGCACGCCGTATGCGGGCGGCGAGGACACCGTCTGGATCGCGCACCGCTCAAGTTCAGCGCCCTCCTAGCCGACAAGGTGGCCGTATGGACCGAACGTCTGCCTTGTTCTTCGCGTTTCTCGCCCTGCTGGCGTTCGCCGCCGTGTGGATGATCGCCGCGTACAACCGGCTCGTCCGCCTGCGGAATCGGATCGATGCCGCCTGGGCCGAGGTCGACGTTCAGCTCACCAAGCGTCACGACCTCGTGCCGAACCTCGTCGCCGTGGTGCAGGGCTACGCCACGCACGAGCGGAGCACGCTCGACGAGGTGGTCGAGGCCCGCAGCGCAGCGATCGCCGCTCAAGGCCCGCACGACCAGGCCCACGCCGAGAACATGCTCACCGGCGCCCTCGGACGGCTCTTCGCGCAGGCGGAGGCCTACCCCGACCTCAAGGCCGACGGAAGCTTCGAGCAGCTGCAGGCGCGCCTCGACACGATCGAAAGCACGCTCGCGATGGCGCGTCAGGCCTACAACCTCAGCGTCCAGGGTTACCTGAACGTCGCTCAGACGATCCCGACGAACTTCGTCGCCTGGTTCAGCAGCTTCGAGCCCCGGGAGTTCCTCTCGGCCGACGCGGGCAACCGCGATGTCCCGCACGTCGAGCTGCCGCCGGCAGCCCAAGTCTCCTAGGCGTCGACTCGGCGACGCCGTCTCAGGGCAGGTGGCTCTGCCGCCTGCCCGTCTGCGCTCCCTTACCGATCCGCAAAAGCGCGAGCGGCGCTTCGGCCCTAAGTCCGGCGCGCCTCGTACAGAGCGATCGCCCCCGCGGTCGCGACGTTCAATGACTCGGCTCCACCGCTGAGCGGAATCGTGGCCGACTCGGCGCAGGCCGCCAGCACGTCCGCCGGTAGGCCCTCGCGCTCGGAGCCGAGCACCAGCACGACAGATCCGTCGAAATCGATCTCGGCCAGCGGCCGGCCTCCCTCGGAAACCAGACCGACGCGCCGCCCCTGCGCGTCGTCGAACCCGACGAGCGGCGCTCGGAAGATCGAGCCCATGGAGGCCCGCGAGGCCTTCGGGCCGGCGGGATCGGCCGAGCCGGCCGAGAGTGCCACTGCGGCGCCGAACGCGTCCGCCGCGCGAATGAGCGTGCCGACGTTCCCGGGATCGGAGACCCGCCACAGCGCGAGCGTGAGGTCGCGCGTGCCGCGCGGGAGGTCGTCGCGCCTGTAGACGCCGACGACGCGCGGCGGATGCGCGAGCTCAGACACTTCGGCGAGCAGCGCAGGCTCGACGTCCTCGCCGGCCCGCAGCAGCTCGACGGGCTCGATTCCGCCCTCGCGCGCAGCCTCGACGAGATCCTCGCCCTCCACCGCGAACAGCCCCAGCTTGTCGCGCCAGCGCCGCTCCGCGAGCTTGCGGACGAGCTTCAGCTTCTCGTTGTCGCGGGAGGTGATCAGGAAGCTTGCGGAAGCGCGGCTTTCGCGCGCTCGACGATCGCCCCGAATGCGGCCGGGTCGCTGACCGCGATGTCCGCGAGCACCTTCCGGTCTAGCTCGACCCCCGCCGCACGACAGCCGGCGATGAACTGGTTGTACGAGAGCCCCTCGTTCCGCGCGGCAGCGTTGATCCGCATGATCCAGAGCCGCCGGAACGCGCGCTTGCGGTTCTTGCGATCGCGGTAGGCGTAGGCGAGCGAGTGCTCGACCTGCTCCTTCGCGTACTTGTAGGAGGAGTTCTTGATCCCCCAATAGCCCTTCGCCTGCTCGAGGACCTTGCGCCGCTTCTTGCGCGCGTGGACTGATCGCTTTACGCGAGGCATAGCTCCTACTTCCTGCCCAGCAGCTTCAGGACTGCCTTGACGTTGCTCTCGTCGACCGGCTGGTCGTTGCCGAAGGCGCGCTTACGCTTCTGCGACTTCTTCTCGAGGATGTGGCTCTGCATCGCGTGGCGCCGGGTCAGCTTGCCCGTTCCGGTCACCTTGAACTTCTTCTTCGCTCCGCTGTGTCTCTTCACTTTCGGCATCGTTTTTCGTCACTCCTGCGTTCTTGTTGGGCCCGAGCACCATGACCATGTTGCGTCCGTCGAGGAGCGGCGGAGATTCGACGTTCGCGATCTCCTTGAGCTCCTCGGCCAGCCGCATCAGCAGGTCACGCCCCCGCTCCGGATGGGTCGTCTCGCGCCCGCGGAACATGATCGTGACCTTGACCTTCGCGCGCTGCTTGATGAAGCGCTCGACGTGGCCTTTCTTGGTGTTGTAATCGTGAATCCCTATCTTCGGGCGGAACTTGATCTCCTTCACGTTGATCGACGTCTGGTGCTTCCGGGCGAGCTTGGCCTTCTGTTCCTGCTCGTAGCGGTACTTGCCGTAGTCCATGACGCGTGCGACCGGTGGATCCGCCTGGGCGGCCACCTCGACCAGATCGAGGTTCTTGTCGTACGCGTACTGCCGAGCCTCGTCCGAGGTCTTGATCCCGAGCTGGGCTCCGTCCTCGTCGATGAGCCGCACGTTCTGCGCCCGGATCGCGTCGTTGACGCGTTCGGTCTGGGTCGGCCTCTCCGGCTCCCGGCTGAAGCCGCCGCCTCTGCGTCGTGGTCTCAAACTCTTGTCACCAAGCTGCGAGCTGTCCTTTCCCTAGAACGACAAAAGCCACTGCAAGCAGCGGCCCGTGATCCTCGTCGCTCGCGACTCGGTTGAACCTCCAACCCGTCGGGCGGAAGGTGAGGAACGGGTCCGCTCCTGCTTTCAGACACTTAGCGTAGCAAGCCTCGCTTGTTCCTTAGGTTTTGACGGGAAGCAGAAGGTCGATCACGTCGCGGCTGCGATAGAACTCGATGCTCGGGCGGCTCTCGTCGCACGTTGCTTGCTCCACCAACTTGTCGAAGGTCGGACCGATGCGCGCGTAGATCTCCGGCGGCTCGCCCTTCAGGCGTTCACGCAGGTACGGCCCTCCCGGCAGCGTGCCGATCTCGAGCCCGAGACAAGCAGGATCGTCGTCCTCCCGGAGTTGAGCACACGCACGGTACTCGCCCGTCGCCGGATCGAACGCGCCGAAGAACTTGCGTCCACGCAGCGAGCCGACCGTCGCCTCCAGCTCCGTCCAGGCACGGCGGATCTCGTCCACTTCGCCGCGCGCACGCCTGAACATAACCGGCGTCTCGTCCCGGATGAGGATGTCCGTCATCCAGCCTCGTCTCGAAGCGACGCGAGCGTCTCGAGAAACTCAGCCAGGCTCGGGTTCGATTGCTCGCTTCCGCGCTCTCGGACGGCGAGCGATTCCTCGCTCTCCCGGTCACCGAAGACGACCGTGAACGGGATCTTGTCGACCTGCGAGTTGCGGATCCGCTTGCCCACGGTCTCGTCGCTCGAGTCGACCTCGACCCGGTAGCCGGCCTCGCGGATCCGTGCCGCGACGGCCTCCGCGCGCGCCGCGTGCTCGTCGGACACCGGGACGAAACGGATCTGGACGGGCGCGAGCCAGAACGGGAACGCGCCGCCGTAGTGCTCGATCAGGATCCCGATGAAGCGCTCGAACGAGCCGAAGTACGCACGATGGATCACGAAGACGGGGTGCTCATGATTGTCGGCGCCCATGTACGTCAGCCCGAAGCGAGCCGGCATCTGCGCGTCCAGCTGAATCGTCCCGAGCTGCCACGAGCGGCCGAGCACGTCAGTCATGTGCAGGTCGATCTTCGGGCCGTAGAACGATCCCTCGCCTTCGCCGACGAAGTACTCGATCTTGTGGCGCTCGAGCGCACCCACGAGCTCCCCTTCGGTGAAGTCCCACTCTTCGTCAGTGCCGAGCTTGTTTTCGGGCCGCGTCGAGAGCTCGGCCCGGGGCTCGAGCTCAAACAGGCCGTACAGGTACCGGAGGTACTCGAGTGTGCCGTCGAGCTCGGATTCGATCTGCTCGCGCGAGCAGAAGATGTGCGCGTCGTCCTGAGTCACGTGTCGAACCCGAGTGAGCCCCTGGAGGGCGCCCGCCAGCTCGTTGCGATGAAGCGGCGCGGCCTCCGCATACCGCAAGGGCAGGTCGCGGTAGCTCCGCAGAGCGCTGCCGAAGAGCAGCATGTGCCCGGGGCAGTTCATCGGCTTGATCGCGTACACCTGCTCGTCGTCGAGCGGAATCAAAAACATGTTCTCGCGGAACTTCTCCCAGTGCCCCGAGGTCACCCAGAGCGTCTTCTCGTAGATGAGCGGCGTCTTGACCTCGTCGTAGCCGCGCTTTGCGTTCTCCCGGCGACGGAGGTCCTCCAGCACGTTCCAGATCACCATCCCCTTCGGGTGCCAGAACGGCGAGCCCGGTGAGTGCTCGTCGAAATGGACGAGGTCGAGCTCGACTCCAAGCCTGCGGTGGTCGCGCTTCTTCGCCTGCTCGAGCCGCTCGAGGTGGGCGTCGAGGTCGGCCTGCGAATAGAAGGCCGTGCCGTAGATGCGCGTGAGCTGCGGGTTCTTCTCGTCGCCGCGCCAGTACGCGCCGGCCAGGCCGGTCAGCTTGAGCGCCTTGATCGGCTTCGAGTTCTGAAGGTGCGGGCCGCGACACAGGTCGGTGAAGTCGCCCTGCGTGTAGAAGGTGATCGGGCCGTCGGCGGTGTCGACGAGCTCGACCTTGAACGGCTCGTTCTCGGCCTTGAACCGCGCCTTCGCTTCCTCGGCGCTCACCTCCTCGCGCGTCCATTCGCGACCCTCGTCGAGCTCGCGCTGGATCTCGGCCTCGATCCGCTCGAGATCCTCCTCGCGCAGCGGCTCCGGAAACTCGAAGTCGTAGTAGAAGCCGTTCTCGATCGGCGGCCCGATCGCGATCTTCACGCCGGGATAGAGGCGCCGGACGGCCTCGGCGAGCAGGTGCGCGGTGGAATGCCTGAGCACCGCCAGCGCGTCCGGATCGGACGTGTCCCGCGAGGTGAGGATCTGGAGCGGCTGGCCGTCCTCGAGCGGTAGGCGCAGGTCCTGGACCTGGCCGTTCGAGCGCACCAGCACCGCCTGCTCGGCGAGCTTCGGGCCGATCGCCCGCGCCGCGTCGAGCCCGGTCGCGCCGTCGTCGAGTTCAAGCTCCGTGCCGTCGGGTAGGAGAACCTTCATGACCGATCAGGATACTCAGCACCCCCGCGAGGACGACCGCAACGAGGAGCTCGACGAATCGCCCGTCCCGGATCCCGAGGCGACCGACGCACCGGACGCGGAGGACGACCCCGGCGCGGACTAGCGTTCCCGCGGAAGCGCGACCAGCAGCGCGAGCGGCGCAACGAGCACGAGCCACAGGGCGGCGCCGAGCCCGAAGCGCTGCGCGAGCAGGCCGATCACGAGCGGCGGGAGGCTGCCGAGCAGGCCGCTAAGGCTCGAGAGCGACAAAGCGGCGCCGCTCTGGCCCGGCAGCGCCGAGAACAGCCGTGCCTTCAAGATCGCGTACCAGCCTGCGCGGAGCAGGCCGAGGAGGGCGAGCGGACCGAGCTTCGCAAAGCCGGGCAGTAGCAGGAAGGCCGGCACGACAAGGAGGAGCGCCACCGCGCTCCAGCGCAGGTAGACGAGCCCGCGCACGCCCCGTGCGAGCAGGAGCACGAGCAGCGCGTCGCCCGCAAGGCTGGTCCCGCTGAGCAGCCCGACCGCGAGGGCCGCGGTCGCCGGAGACGTGCCGGCGACGTCGACGAAGTAGAGCGCGGCGAAGCCCGTGAAGACGTCGCCGACGAGATCTCCGACGTCGAGCAGCACAAGCCAGCGCAGCACCTCGCGCCGCCGCAGCGCCGCGACCGTCCGGCGCAGCTCCGCGCGCACGCCTGCGGTCTCGGCCGGCCTCGGCAGCGGCAGCTTGCGGACGATCGCGACGAGCGGCAACGTCGCAAACCCGAGCGCCGCGACGAGCATCCTCCAGCCGCCGCCGAGCGCGACCGTCGCGGCCAGGAGGAGCGGCCCGGCCGCCACGCCCACCGAGCCCGCGAGCGTCCACCGGGCCATTGCCTGCTCATGACGCTCGGGCGCGAGGTCGATCAGCGCTGTCTGCGAGAGGCCGACGAAGGCGCCCGACGCCGGCGAGAAGAGCAGGAGCGCGACGAGGAGCATCCCGAAGCCGCCGGCCGCGGCTGCGAGGAGGAGCGCAGCCGCGAACGCGAGCCCGCCGGCGAGGAGCAGCGGGCGCCGCCCACCCGCGTCCGAGATCGGCCCGTATGCGAGCTCCAGGGCCGCGCCGACCGCGCCGGGAATGGTGAGCAGCAGGCCGACGCCTGCGTAGGTCAGCCCGAGGTCGTGCCTGATCAGCGGCCAAGCGGCCTCTTGCACGCCGAAGAAGAGCTCGTCGAGGAGCTCGACCGCGAGCAGCGTCGCGACGACGAGAGCAGCGCCCCCGCGGGCGCCGCGCCTAGCGAGTTAGCAGGGTGCGCGCGCCATCAGGCGCATTATGCCCGTTTTCGGGCCTAGCGCGAGACGATCGTCAGAAACCGGCTGACCCGGTTCCCGTGGATGTCGTTCGCCTCGATCTGCGCGTAGTACGTCCGGCTGCCCTCGGGCGTGAAGCGCAACGGGACCGCGACCCAGCCGTCGCGACCGAGCACGCCCTCCGGCGTCACGCGCGCGACGAGCGTGTCGCCGGTGAAGACGCGCGCGTCGACGCCGATCCTCGAGCCGGGAGGCGAGCGTGCCGCGATCTCGAGCACGGAGATCCGGACGACCGGATCCGCGCGGCCCGACGGCACCGTGTAGACCGCGTTCCGCGGGTCGAGCGGGAAGACGGTCTCCCCGAACGTGTAGAACGCCGGCTTGGGCTCGCCGTTCTCGGCGATCAGCCCGCTCTCCACGGGGTCGCCCTTGTCGTCGCGCAGGACGAACCAGATGAACATCGGCACGTACGGGTAGCCGCGGGCGATTCCGATCGCCTGCTGCATGTAGGCCGCCTGCTGCGCGTACGAGACGCCCTTCGGATCGGGCGGCTTCGTCTCGTGCCCGTACTCGGTGATCCAGATCGGCGTCGTTCGGCGATGGAACCACGTGTTCAGCGACCGCTCGAGGCGGGGCATGAGCGCGAGCGAGACGTTCGGCCAGCGCACGGCCTGGTTCGGACGCTGCTTGGGATCGGTCGGGTACGGGTGATGCGCGACGGCGTCGAACTTCAGCCGGGGCGCCGCCTTCGCGACCAGCTCGAAGAACTTGCCGGGCGACTGGGTGTCCTGCAGTCCGACCACGTGCCTGTCGCGACCGCGCGCGGAGGTCTCGCCCAGTCCGACCAGCGCCGAGGAGTTGCCCGCCTTGATCCCCTTGTAGGCGGCCGCGAACAGCTTGGCGTAGGCCGCGGGGGCGACCGGCTTGCCACGCCGGTCGAACTGCGGTGACAGGAACTGGTTCAGATTGGGCTCGTTCCACACCCCCCAGAAGCGCACGAACGGGAACCCGGGGTAGCGCCCCGAGTAGCGCGCGGAGACCGCCTGCGCGAACCCGGTCAGATCGGTCAGTCGCCGCGGAACGTGGTTTCGTCCCGCGCCGCCGTTCGCCCAGGCGGGAGTCCCGTAGATCTCCAGCATCGCCTCCAGGCCGCGCGACTGGGCCTTGCGGACGAACTCGTCGATGCCGTCGAGGCGGTACGCGGGATCGAAGGGGTTCGCAGCGCGCGAGGGACGCGTCGGCGCTACGCGGGCCCAGTCGATCGTCGAGCGGACGAGGGTGGCGTGCGCGTTCTTCGCACGGTCGAAGGCCTGGTCTCGATCGACGTGGAAGCGGAAGCTCGCGTCGTCCTGAAAGCCGACGTACATCCGCGTCGCGCCGGCGGCCGGCGCTGGAACGAGAACGGCCGCGAGCACGGCGACGACGGTCAGACGGACGAGACGATTCACGAGATTGGAGCCCCCTAAGGTTCGGTCGAGTCGCAAACTTGGGGCAGGGTACCCGACGGTTTATCACGACGCTGTAAAGCCGCCCCGCCCTTTACACTTGTTTGGCCTTGCGGACGGAATCCCATTACCACCGAGATGATTCGGGCGGCATCGCGGTGCTCGGCGGCGGTCCCGCGGGCCTCACGGCCGCCTACGTGCTTGCCCTTCGCGGCGTCTCCGGCACCGTCTACGAGGCCGACGGGACCGTCGGCGGGATCGCGAAGACCGTCGAGTTCAACGGCTACCGCTTCGACCTCGGTGGGCACCGGTTCTTCACCAAGCTCGCGCCGATCCAGCGACTGTGGGAGGACGTGCTCGGCGACGAGTTCCTCCTGCGCCCGCGCCTCTCGCGGATCTACTACCAGGGCAAGTTCATCTCGTATCCACTGCGCGCGGAAGATGTCTTGGACCGCCTTGGAATCATCGAGTCGGCCCGGTGCGCGCTCTCGTACATCTGGAGCCGGCGGCTGTTCAGGATGAAGCCCGAAAGCTTCGAGGACTGGGTGACGATGCGCTTCGGGAAGCGCATCTACGAGGCGTTCTTCCGCTCGTACACGGAGAAGGTCTGGGGAATCCCGGGCTCGGAGATCCGCGCCGAGTGGGCGGCGCAGCGGATCAAGAACTTCTCCCTCATGCATGCGGTGAAATCGATCCTCGGGCTCGGCCGCCAGCACGTGACCAGCCTGATCGAGGAGTTCCGGTATCCCCGCCTGGGCCCGGGCCAGATGTGGGAGACCGTCGCCGCGCGCCTGCGCGCCGCCGACGTCCCGGTGCTGCTGAACCACCGCGTCGTCTCGGTACGGCATAGCGGCAGCCGCGTCGAGAGCGTGGTCGTCGACGCCAACGGCCGCGAGCAGGAGTCCCCGGTCGAGGCAGTGCTGTCGAGCATCCCGCTGAGCGATCTCGTGCAGCGCCTCGACCCGCCCGCGCCGGCCGAGGTGCTCGAGGCTGCGGCGAAGCTCCGGTACCGCGAGCTCTGCCTCGTCGCGCTGATCACGACCGAAGAGGCGCCGTTCCCCGACAACTGGATCTACCTGCACGACCCGGGGACGCGCGCCGGCCGCGTCCAGAACTTCGGCGCGTGGAGCCCGGCGATGGTGCAGCCGGGCATGAGCTGCCTCGGGGTCGAGTACTTCTGCTTCGAGGGCGACGAGATCTGGGAGATGCCCGACGAGCAGGCCGTCGAGCTGGCGAAGGGCGAGCTGGCCCGGATCGGCCTGATCGACCCGTCCAAGGTGGTCGACGGCGTGAAGGTGCGCGTGCCGAAGGCGTACCCGATGTACGACGCCGACTACAAAGAAGCCGTCGACACGCTCCGGCTCTATCTGAAGGGCTTCGACAACCTGAAGACCTTCGGGCGGAACGGACTACATCGCTACAACAACCAGGATCACTCGATGTGGACTGCGATCCTCGCCACGTTGAACCAGCTGGACAACGCCGGCTACGACGTGTGGTCGGTGAACGTCGAAGCCGAGTACCACGAAGAGGGCGAAGACCGTGGACGCGCTCCTCGACGTCGTGCTCGTCCAGTAGCGGAGCGCCCGGGCCGGAACGGCGGCGGCCCCCGCCAGATGATGCAGCGCGTGCAGGCCGACGCCCGCGACCGCGCCCGAAGGACCGAGGCGCCGGCCGAGCAGCGCGTAGAAGTCTGCGTTCAGGAGCACGAGCGCGGCGGCGGCTGCTAGCGCGGGACGCGGCCGCGAGGCCAGGAGCGCGACGGCGCCCGAGACTGCAGCGGCCGCGCTCAGGCGATGCTTCCAGCCGAGGTTGAGCGCGCTCGTCGAGCCGGGTCGCTCGAGCAGCAGCTCGACCCACGGGACGCCGCGCTGCGCGAAGTCGGTGCGCAGCATGCTCGCGAGCGTCCACGCCTTCAAGTGCGTGCCCTGGATCCCCGGGTCGAGCCTGATCCGCCGGCCCGACGCCACGAGCCGCATCCCGAGCTCGATGTCCTCGATCGACGGCTCGGGGTAGCGCACGGCGTCGAAGCCGCCCTCCGCGTCGAACGCCGACTTCCGAACCGCTCCGAGCCCCGCCCAGAACGTCGTGGCCTCGCCCGCCGAGGACTGGTGGACGTGGTGGTGGAGCAGATTCCGGAAGCCCGAGACGACGCCGTCGGCGGCCGGAGCGTCGTCGTAGGAGCCGAAGAGCGCGTCGAGCCCCTCGTCGTCCGCGAAGGCCTGCCGGATCCGGGTGAACGCGTCGTGGTGGACGACGATGTCCGCGTCGACGAAGACGAGCACGTCTCCCCCGGCCCGCTCTGCGCCCTCGTTCCGCGCGGCTGCCGGCCCGGGAGCGGACGCCCGCTCGACGACGATCACCTCGTCCGGAGGCTCGACCGCCGCCTCGAGCGCGGCGAGGCAGGCCGCGAGTGTCGGCGGGGCGTTGGTCGCGGGCACGATCGCGCTCAGACGGGACACACGCCGATTTTGCATGGAATTTACGTCGCACCCATGCAATGTGAGTTACAAGGAGACTATGGCCGTCCCGGTCTACCAAGGCCGTTTCGGGCAGGCACAGGCTGAGCGCCTCCTCTGGCGCGCCGGCTTCGGGCCCCGCCCGGGCGAAGCCAAGCGCCTGGCCGCCAAGGGCCTCCGAGCCGCGGTTCGCTCGCTGACCCGCCCCGCGTCGGCAACCCTCGTCGGGCCTAACCCCGTGGACGACAAGCAGCGCCCGATCGCTCCCGGCGACGCATTCGGCCACGACCATCTTTGGTGGCTCGACCGGATGGTCCGCTCGACGGCGCCGCACGTCGAGCGGATGACGCTCGTCTGGCACGACTGGTTCGCGACCTCGAACCAGGGCGTCGGGTCACAGCCGCTCATGCTGGCGCAGAACGAGCTCTTCCGGCGCTACGCGCTCGGCTCCTTCTCGGAGCTGCTGCTCGAGGTGACGAAGGATCCAGCGATGCTGGTCTGGCTGAACGGGAACCAGAACACCGTCCGCTCGCCGAACGAGAACTACGCCCGCGAGCTGATGGAGCTGTTCACGATCGGCGCCGACCGGCCCGGCGGCTACACCGAGACCGACGTTCGCGAGCAGGCGCGAGCCCTGACGGGGTGGCGGGGCCAGAAGAAGGACGACACCGCGCAGACGTTCGTCTACGACGCCCGCCTCCACGACGCACGGTCGAAGACCGTGTTCGGGAAGATCGGGACGTTCGAATGGCAGGACGCCTGCCGCCTCTGCCTCTCGCACCCGCTGCACGGGTCGTTCGTCGTCCAGAAGCTCTGGAGCTACTTCGTCCCGACCGCGCCGGGCGCGAAGACCGCCGCGGCGCTGGAGCGGCTCTACCGGACCGATTTCCAGGTCCGCCCGGTCGTCGAGGCGATCCTCGAGCATCCCGATCTCTACCGGGGGCCGCGGATGGTCAAGCCGCCGGCGGTGTACGCGGCAGGGCTCCTCCGGGCGCGTGGGCGCGGGATCGACACGACCGCGTGGACGAGGCTGGGCGACGCCGCCGGCCAGCGGCTCTTCTATCCGCCGAACGTGGCCGGGTGGGACGAGACCCGCTGGCTGGACACGGCCACCTTCCGCGGCCGCTGGTACCTCGCGGCCACGGCCCTGAGCCCTGCCCTCGCCCGTCCGGACGCCGCGTCCTCGAGCCCCGCGAAGCTCGTCTCGCAGGCGATCGCGTACTGGGGCGCTCCGACCGTGAGCGCGCCCACGCGCAAGGTGCTCGACCGCTTCGCCGCCGACGCGTTGAAGGAAGCGCAGGCGCCCGCCGTCGAGAACGCCCTGCGCCAACTCGTCGCCGTGTCCCCCGATCTGCAGACCTCCTGATGGCCGGCTGCTGCAACGACTTCTCGCGGACGGAGCTGTTCCGCCGCGCCGCGGCCGAGGCCGGCAGCGGCCTCCCCGCGATCGAGCCGGGCATGCCCGTCCCCGCCGGGACCGGCCTCTCGCGCCGGAGCTTCATCGCGCGCTCGGCGGGACTCGCCATCGCGGTCTACGGCGGCGGCCGGCTCTCTTCCGCGCTGCTGGACGACGGGATCGCCATGGCGGCGGCCGGGCCGAGCGCACCGGTGCTGGTCTCGGTCTTCCTCGAGGGCGGCGCCGACGCGCTGTCGATCCTCTTCCCCGCGGGCGACTCGCGCTACCAGGCGCTGCGCCCCAAGCTCGCGCTTCCGGCATCCACCGGAATCCGCTTCGCTGAGGACGACCGTCTCTTCTGGCATCCCGCGACGGCGCCGCTCGCCACGCTGCACGCCGAGGGGAAGGTCACGGTGCTGCCGGCGATCGGCTACGACCACCCGGACAAATCGCACTTCACGTCCCGGCACTATTGGGAGGTCGGCGCGACCGACTCGGGCCTGATCACCGGGTGGCTCGGCCGCTACCTCGACGTGGCCGGGACGGCCGACAACCCGCTGCAGGGACTCTCGCTCGACCCGCGCCTGCAGCCGGCGCTTGCCAGCGCGCGCGTTCCGGTCGCGTCGCTCGACGGTCCGGACCGGTACGGGTTCGCCGTCCCGCAGCTCCAACTCGAGGCGAGGCTCGGCGAGGCCGTGGGCCGGCTCGGCGAGGCGCACGCCAAGAGCTCTGACCCGGCGCTCAGGCAGGTGGGCTCAACCGCGGTCCAGGTGCAGCGGCTCCGCACGCAACTCGCTCCGTTCTCCGGCTCCGCGTCGGCGAACCCGTATCCGCGCTCCTCCAAGGACGACTTCCCACTCCGGCTCCAGGGCCTCGCGCAGATGCTCGCCGCCGGGCTGCCGCTGCACTGCGTCGCGATGCGCGCGCCGGGGATGTACGACACGCATTCGGCCCAGGCGGGCGCACTCGACGCCGGGCTGAAGCTCACCGCCGACTCCCTGCTCGCCTTCCAGCGCGACCTGGAAGCACGCGGGCTCGCCGACCGGGTGCTCGTCCACGTGTGGTCGGAGTTCGGCCGCCGCGCGAAGGAGAACGGCTCACTCGGCACGGACCACGGCGCGGCGGGGATCGGATTCCTGATCGGGACGCGCGTGAGCGGCCGGATGATCGGCGAGTTCCCTGGGCTCTCGAGCGGCCTCGACGAGCAGGGCAACCTGCGCGCGACGGCGGACTTCCGCGGCGTCTACTCGGCGCTGCTCGAGCAGTGGCTCGGCACGGACGCGTCTCGCGTGATCCCGAACGCCGGCTCGTTCGCGCGGCCGACGCTGCTGCGATGAGGCGGCTCGCGGTCGCCGCCCTGGTCGTCGTCGCCGGAGCGACTCCGGCCTCCGCCGCCGCTCCTCCGCCCGCCCGGCTCCAGGTCGCCGCGAAGGAGTTCTCGCTCACACTCTCGCGGGCGAAGCTGAAGCCGGGCTGGGCGATCGTGGAGCTGGCGAACTACGGCGAGGATCCCCACGACCTCCGCCTGCGCCGGATCGGTGGGACGGTCACGCGCTCGATCGCGCTCGTACAGGCGGGGGATCAGCGCTCGCTGCGGGCGAAGCTCCTCCCGGGCCGCTACAAGCTCTGGTGCTCGCTCGCGGACCACGCGGCGCGCGGCATGCGCGCACAGCTGATCGTCTCGCGCTAGCTACCTAGCCGGCGAAGCCGACGCGACCGGGGCGGGCGCCGTGGCGCTCCTTCGAGGAGCCGAGCACATGACCCTTTCCGTCGGTCTTCTTGACCGTCGAGGGACACGGGCCGGAGCCCGGAAGGATGTCGCCGTGCCGCAGATGCGCGGGGAGAGCGCTCTTCGCGACGCGGATCCGCACGTACGGCTTCTTCTTGCTGCCGGTGCGATGGCAGATCGTCACCTTCTGAACCGGCGGCTTGGACGTCGTGGTGGTGGTCGTGCTGGTGCTCGTGGTCGTCGGCGTGGTCGTCGTGGTCGTCGTCGGCGTCGTGGTCGTCGGCGTGGTGGTCGTCGTCGTGGTCGTCGTCGGCGTCGTGGTGGTCGTCGTGCTCGTGGACGTGCTGGTGGACGTGCGCGTCGACGTCGAGGTGCTCGTCGTCGTCGTGGTCGTCGTCGTCGTCGTCGAGGTGATCGTCGTGAACGTCGTCGTGGTGGATGTCGTGGTCGTCGTC
>JBDTZN010000058.1:0-12411 GCA_040005095.1 Thermoleophilia bacterium
TCCCCGCGGCCACGATCGTGCTCGTCGCCCTGCTGCTCATCTCCGGCTCGCAGTTTGTGCTCTTCGGCATGTGGTTCGACATGGAGTCGAACAAAGACCTGCGCTGAGCCCGCTCTGGAAGCGGGATCCCGGGCTCCTCAGTACCGCAGTGCAACCCGCGCGCAACCCCGGCGGCCGCTCCTTCTAGACACGGGACGGCTCGGCAACTTACGCTCCCTGGGTGAACTCGGACGTTGAACAGTCGAGTGACGCGGAGTTACAGGGCTCGTTGCGTGTTGTGCTCGCAGAGATCGCTGAGAGGATCGACCGCCACCCGAGGCACGAACATCGGAGAGCAGAACACCAAGCTCGCCCTTGTCAATCCTGTGCTTCGCGCCCTCGGTTGGGATGTCGAGGACCTCGAGGATGTCCGTTCAGAGTTTCGTCGCGTCCCGTCCGACAAGCCGGAGGACTATGCGTTGATGCTCGCGCGCACCCCGCGGCTCTTCGTTGAGGCCAAAGCGCTCGACGGGAACCTTGAGGACAGACGCTGGGCGAATCAGATCGTCAGCTACGCGACGGTTGCGGGTGTCGAGTGGGTGGTCTTAACGAACGGCAACGAGTACCGCATCTACAACGCCCACGCGCTCGCACCGGTGGAGGAGAAGCTCTTTCGGATCATCCAGATCAGTGAAGACCAGGAAGCAGCTGCCGAGGCGCTCTCGCTCTTGTCGAAGGAGCAGATGCAACGGCACTCTCTCTCGGGCCTGTGGCAGGCGTATTCAGTCGATCGCCGAGTGAAAGCGGCAGTAGACGCCCTGTTTTTGCCAGACCCGAGCCCGTGGCTCGTACGGCGATTGGCGAACAGTCTGGACGGACTGTCCGTTGGGGATGTTCGCGCTGCTCTTGCCCGTGCTCGCGTCACCCTCGACGTGCCCGCGCAGGAGCTACCGCGCTCATCGCGGCGCGTTGTCCCGGAGGAGCCCCGGAAGCAGTCCGACGACGAACCGACCCCAAGCCGGCGTCCTGGAATCTCCGACGCCGTTGCCGCGGTATCGGTAAGACAACTCATCGAGGCAGGCGTGATCGAGCCGCCGCTAGAACTTAGAAGGCAGTACAAGGGCCACGAGCTGACTGCAAGGATCGAGGAGGGCGGGCGCGTCTGGTGCCTCGGGACAATTTACGATTCAGTCTCACTCGCCGCTGCAATGGCACGCCACTCAATCGTCGGCGCGCCTCCCGGTCGGAAATACCCTCAGACCAACGGCTGGACGTTCTGGAAGTTCAAAGATCACGACGGCCAATTCCGGGAGCTGGCCGTGCTGCGGGAGCGTCTAGTTTCTAGCCGCGGCTGAGTCTCGCTGGCGCTCCGGAGGCTGAGCCAGCCTCTCCGCAAGCTGACTCGCTGTTCCCGGAGGACTAGCCCGAAGCGGCCACTAGGCAAGCTTCGAGCCGCGGCGTACGCTAACGGTCGGCCGAGCGGATGGGAAGCGACCTAGACGTTCGGCTCGCCGCCCGGCCCCCATGTCTCACGGGGCTTCTACCCTCGGTTGATGGCCCGCTGACCCGCCGGCCGTCCCGCGCCCTGGTAGTCAGAAGAGGCGCGGGACGGTCGCGTGATCCCCCGATGCCGGGGGAACAGCCATTCGAGACGTCGTACCTCGTCGCCACCGCGGGTGCGTCGTAGTCCAGTCCCCGGAGTGCGTCGTAGTCCACTCAGTGCGGCCGTGAACCCCCGTGAAACGCGAAAGGGACCCGCGAGGTCGCTAAATTCAGCCGGTGGATCCACGATCGCGACATCACCTTCGCAACGCGAGCCTTGGCTTGTTCGTCTTGGTCATCGGAGTCACGCTTCCCCTCGCGCTCACGCAGGGCCAAGAAGTGAGAGGCGGGCGGACGACCCTCTTCGCACTGTGGGGAGTCGTCGCGCTTGCAGGCGTCGTCTGGTTGCTCGCTACCGACTATGCGAACTCACGATTGCTCCGTGTCTTGTCCTGGCTGCCCACGGTGAAGGTCGCTAAGGAGGCTGACTCTCTTGCAATCGCTGTCACGAAACCGAGGCGCTTCATCCGGCCGATTGAATCTAAGCCGATCTCGGTCCCGACGACGTCCCCGGAACCAAGGCACCGATCGGTCAGGAGGATGATGTGGATCGCAGAAGTTTCCACCGCGGAACGGCGAGGCAAGGAGCTTGCGGCTGAATTGCTCAGAGCGAGGCGCAGGCCGAATTTGTCGCCTTTCCCGGGGAACGCTCACCTAAGCTCGGTGGCTCAGAAGATTCGGGACTGGAACACCAATGAAGTCGCTGGGCTCGTCGACAGCTCCAACCTTCCGCACGCGGAGAAGATCAAGCTGCCGATTTATACGTCGCCGATGATGGGCCGCCAGCGAAGGAGCTTTCCGCGATCCTCGAAGGTAGCCTCGCTTACCTGAAACACCTGCGCGAGGATCGGAGCCTGGTCCCGCCGTGACTTTGCCCCATGACCGACAGCCGCAGGTCGTGGCGCGCCGGCGTGCTTGCACACGGGGGTCGCACATGGTTCAGAACGGGAGGAGCCGGGCGAGGCGCCCGGTGCTGGCGTCCGGGCGCGTCGCGGCACCGACCACAGGCATTCGCCGGTGGCCTCTGCGTCATCGCAACTACAGCGACGTGGCAAAGATGACAACGGCTAGTGGGGATCACCGCGGTGAACGTTCCTCCACGCGGAGCGCCAACTTGCTGCGCTGCCGCTCACGCTCACCCGGTTCGACGCCGTCGAGCCAGATATGAAGCGACTGTCCTGAACCAAGCCCCTCGATAACCAGAAGAAAGGACGAGACGGCCGCGTGGTCCGCTTTGGGGCTTAGATCGGGAGCGGCGGCTCGAGATCTTGTAAGTCCAGTGCCGACAAGCAGTAGTTCCTGCACCCCACGCAATCGCCGTCACACTTCGCGAGCTCGAACGGCGCGCCGCAGATCGGGCAGGTCTCAAGTACAACCCGGCCGCGCACCGTGTCCAACACAACCACCGGCTCCCTCTGGAGAAGGTCGACGAACAGCTCCTCGATGCCCCCGCCGCGCCGCACGACGAACACAGACTGCAAGATCCGGGCCTCATACAAGCTTGGGCCACGTTCCTCTCGACTCGCGTCTGCCAGGTTCTCCATTGTTGCCTCCTTCGGTCGATTACTCCACCGACGGTACGCACCAGACAAAGATCCTGCAAATCGCCACATTTCTACTGCTGAGTACCGGCCCGTGCCGTCTCGTCAGCCGCCGTGACGGCTGGTGCAGTTCAGCGCCCCTGAGTTTTTTGCCTGAACCTGCACCGTCTCCCCGCAAAGAGGACACTTTCCGACCGCACACCGGGACGCGCTAGTCGAACAGCCGCTCCACCTGAACCACACGCGGACGACCGGACGCCCGCACCATCGTCACACCCTCGTTGATCGGGGTCCCATCAACCGGAGAGCGACGCGCATAGCGCGGATCCTCAACCTCCGCCGGAGACGCCACAGGAGCCTCTTCCGCGCCTTCCGTTGACCGCGGAGGGGGTGCCGGGGCCTCCGGGACCTCTGGACTGCCGCGGGTTACGGGAGGAGCCGAAAGACGCTCAGACGCCGACGGCCGAAGAAACCGCCGGCGACGCGGCCCGCGCCCGCCCCCGGACGAGAGCTCACTCCTGAACCGGGCGAGCAACACGTCCACGTCCCCACCAGCCTCTACCGCCTCCTCCAACTCCAACAACTGCCCCTCACGCTCCCGCAGCCCCGCCTCAAGCCGCTCGACCCTCCTCAGCAGATCGTCACGCACCGGCATCGTGCGCCCACGCCGCCGACTCCCGCACATGCTGTTGCTCGAGCGTGAACACCCGCTCCGCAAGATCCGCGTCCCGGTAGCGGCCCGCCATCTCGTCCAGCTGCGCCGCAGCCTTCAACCGGACCCACGGGTTCTGATCCGCGAGCAGCGCCTTCAACGTCCCGACAACGGCGGTGATCGCATCTGAGACTGAGGCCGACGTCTGCGACACGATCTCACGCTTCGCGTCGTCCAACTGCGCCCGGAAAGCTCCGCGAACGCAGGCGCGAACGCTCCGATGTTCCTCCTGATCTCCCAGACGATCCTCGGCGGTACGGGGATCTTCGCGGGCGCGACCGGCAGCGGTACAGGCCGGGTCAATCTCGCCGCCGGCGCGATCATCCACACATCGGGAACAATCACGCTGCGCTGAGGAGAGCTTCGCCGGGGGCGGCGTGGAGGCGGTCGGCAGTCTTGTGCGGCGAGCCTGCCACAAGCGCCCCCGTCGCCAAGCCCCCGCGACGGGTGGCGACGAAATCGGGCCGCGCAGCTAGGGCGGGCGACGCATCGCGCCGTTAAACTTAGGCGAGCGCTTCGACGTTCCGATTCATGATCCCGTTTCGTGCCGAGGCCGCGCGAGGGATGCGTACAGATCTACATCGACAGGACTTGGGTGCAGGACCGGACGCCGGAAGGGCGACGGAATGCTAACGGTCTCCGTTGGACCCGGCAGGGCATCGACGTCGGCGGTCGAGACCCCTTGGAAAGCGCCACTGAGCGCCGACACCCGCACAATGATGTCGGCCAACAATTCGCACTTGCCCAACAATCCAGTTGAGCGGGGAACCACCTCTCCGGCATGTAGGGGAATCGCAGCAACGGCAACCCCGATCGTTACTGGTTCCGCTCCCATCTGCATGGACAGCGCGATCGTGCCACCCGCGTCCTTTCCACCCGGGAAGCTTGGCAGTTGGTAAATGTCGACGTGCCCAACAGCGACAGCGACCTCCCCCGAAGACCAAAGATAGGTAGCGATGCGTCGATCCGAAAGCGGCACGTCACTGCTTAGGTGCAATCCTCCGCTTGCCAGCAGCCATCGCTGCTGGCCCTCTTCAGGAGCGATCACGACCTTCCCAAATATGGCTCCGTCCTCGTCCACATCTTCGACGTAAAACGACTCCCTGCAGTCGAGATGAATGAGACCGGACGATGAGACCTTTCCTGCGGTGACCACCGTGGCCATGAACGCCCCCTTCGTTTCCTGCGGTCGGAACATTTCGATAGTTCGATGGGGCAGACGCCGATCCTCCGGGACGGTGTCTGCTTTTCACATCAAGCTTCTAGCCGCCGTTCTCGTCGCTGACGGCTCGAACTTGCGGGCTCCGGCAGGCCCCTACGCCGCAACTCCGCTCACGCCGACGCGCATCCTTCCGCCGCCGCTTCGCCGCGTACTCGGCCGGATGAAGCCGCCGGTAGCGCAGATCCCGGCAGCGCCGCGAGCAGGTGATCTTGTCAGGGCGGCCCTCGAACTCGCCGGCGCACTCGGAGCACACCCGCTCGCGAGACAGGCCCCGGACAGCGGCGTACTCGGCCCGGCGCCGCGCGTTATACGCGTCCGCGTTTGCGCAATGCCTCAACTTCTTTTCCTCCAATTGGTTTTTCTCGTCGGAAGGAGCGGGGTGTCCGCTGTCTTTTCGGCGGCTGTTTTACCCCGCCCCCTATTGGGGTATCGCGGTGATGGGTCACGTGACACTTCGCTTTGTGGCCGGGCGGCCCGGACTGGTTTTGCCCAGGCCGCCCCGGATCAAGAACTTCGCCTGCGTCGAGGTTCATCCGCAGACAGGGCAGCTACTCGTCTTCCTCAAGGTCGACCCAGACGACGTCGAGCTCGAGGACGGCTTCGCGCGTGATGTGCGCGAGCCTCGCGGCAACCACCGGGATGCGCCGCGGCGAGGTGCTCGGCCTCCGCTGGTGCGACGTCGACTTCGACGGAGGGCGGCTGATGGTGGAACAAACACTCGTCGCCCCACGGTACGTGCTGACGTTCTCCGAGCCGAAGACGAAGCAGGGAAGACGGTCGATCGACCTCGACCCGCAGACCGTGGCGGTGCTCAGGGCGCACTGGCGGCGGCAGGCGGAGGAACAGCTCGCGTTCGGTGCGGGCTACCGCGACTCGGAGTTGGTGTTCCGGCGGGAGGACGGGACGCCGGTGATCCCGCACCTGTTCACGCTCGCGTTCAAGAAGGCAGTGAAGGACGCCGGGCTACCGCCGATCCGCCTGCACGACCTCCGGCACACGCACGTCGCCCTGCTTGCCCGCGCCGGCGTCCCGGCGAAGGTGATCCAGGAGCGGGTGGGGCATCACAGCGCCGGGTTCACGCTCGACAACTACGGCGGGACGTTCCCGTCGCAGCACCGGGACGCGGCGGACCGCTTCGCTGCGCTCGTCCATGGGGAGGAGCGGTGAGGACGGAACGGCACGACAACGAGGACGGCTCGTACGCCATAGCTGTGTACTTCAACGGCGACGGCGAACAGTGCGCCAAGGACGAAGCCACGCGCGTCGCGGTCACCGAGTACGCGGAGGACGGCACGCACCTGGTCGAGACGTGGGCTCACCTCCAAAGGTCCCTGGTCGCTAAGGGCGACGGCAGCGATGAGGGGGCGTTCAATGCGATCGAGCAGGCTGCTGCCCCTTACCTCGACCAAGGGTACGAGCCAGTCGATGCAGAGCCAGGTGAGTGGCTTCGACTCGCGAAGCCGGGCTTCCCCGGACGGGCCGACATGTACATCGATCGGCATGGAGTCGAACAAAGATCTGAGGTAGCCTCTACGAACATATGTACGTTCGGGCCGAGGCGACGATTCTCCACGCCGACCTCGACGCGTTCTTTGCCTCCGTCGAGCAGCGGGACGATCCGAGCTTGCGCGGGAGGCCGGTGATCGTCGGCGGTGGGGTCGTGCTCGCGGCGAGCTACGAGGCGAAGGCGTACGGGATCCACTCGGCGATGGGCGGCCGGCAGGCGCGGCGGCTTTGCCCTGACGCGATCGTCGTGCCGCCGCGGATGTCGGCCTACGCGGAGGCGAGCAAGGCCGTCTACCGCGTGTTCGAGGACACGACGCCGCTCGTCGAAGGGCTTTCGATCGACGAGGCGTTCCTCGACGTGCGCGGGATGCGACGACTCGCCGGGACGCCGATGGAGATCGCGGTTCGGCTGCGGCGCGCGGTACTCGAATGCGTCGGCTTGCCGATCACTGTTGGGGTTGCTCGCACCAAGTTTCTGGCCAAGGTGGCGAGCGGAGTCGCCAAGCCCGACGGCCTCCTGGCGGTACCGCCGGACCGGGAGCTCGCGTTCCTCCACCCGCTGGCGGTCGAGCGGCTCTGGGGCGTCGGGCCGGTAACGGCGAACAAGCTCCGATCGCGAGGGATCGCCACGGTGGGCCAGGTCGCGCGGCTTCCCGAGCCTGTCCTGGTGTGGATGGTCGGCCCAGCGGCGGGGCGGCAGCTCCATGCGCTCGCGCACAATCGCGATCCGCGGCCGGTTCGGGTCGGCCGGCGCCGTGGCTCGGTCGGGTCGCAACGCGCGCTGGGCCGTTCGCGGAAATCTCCCGACGCCGTCGACGCCGTCCTCGTCTCGCTGGTCGACCGCGTCGCCAGGCGCTTACGGGCCGGGGGACGGGTTGGCCGTACGGTTGTCCTCCGTTTGCGCTTCGCGGATTTCTCGCGGGCGACGCGGTCGCACACGCTGGCCTATGCGACGGCCAACACGCAGACGATCCTCGCGACCGCCAGAGGGCTGCTCACGATCGCCATGCCGACGATCGAGCACCGGGGTCTGACGCTCGTCGGTGTTGCGGTCGCCAACCTGGAGAACGATCTCCCCGCTCAGCTCATGCTGCCGCTCGACGGCTACGCGAGCGGCGCGCTCGACGCCGCGCTCGACGAGGTACGCGGTCGCTACGGCTCGGCGGCGATCACACGTGGAGTCCTGCTCGGCCGCGACCAGGGACTGTCGCCGCCGCTCCTCCCGGACTGATCGAGATCAGGCGGGCAGCAGCTCGAAACGAAGGACGAGTTGTGCGATCCAGCGGCGATAGCGATAACGCATGTTTCCTCCCTCCTCTACTGCTCTCAGGACGGATCTAGGGCGCCGCTTCTTCCCTGGAGCGCCGAACTGCGATTTCATGCAGGGAATGCCTGCCGAGAGCGCGACCGCCGCAGAGCTCGTAGCCCGTTGCCGAGCCGGCGACCAGGACGCCTGGCGCGAGCTCGTCGAGCGGTTCTCGCGCTACGTCTATGCGATCGCGATGCAGGGCTTCCGCCTGTCCGAGCATGCGGCCGAAGACGTCTTCCAGGAGGTCTTCGCGCGTACGTACGAGCACCTCGACCGGCTCCGCGACGACGCGGCGATCCAGCCCTGGCTCGCGCAGCTCACGCGGAGGCTCTGCATCGACCATCTGCGGGCATCGTCGCGCGAGCAGCCGGAGGAAGAGCTCGAGCTCGGCGCCGGCGAAGACGCCTTCGCGCGCCTCGACGAGGCGCTCTCGGTGCACGAAGCGCTGGCGGAGCTGCCAGAGCACTGCGGCGATGTCCTCGACCGGTTCTTCGCCCGCGACGAGAGCTACCGCACGATCGGCGAGGCCCTGGGACTGCCCGCTGGAACGATTGCCAGCCGCATCTCTCGGTGCCTTGCGAAGCTGCGTGAGCACTTCGAGGGAAGAAATCTGGCCCCCGACCCGTCTGGTGGTCGATGACTCATTACGACGAGGACCGGCTGGCTGCGCTACTGCGCGTCCTTCCGCCTGCCCCCGCAGGATGGGTCACGGCTGCTCAGGAGCTGCCTCTGGCACGCCGAGGGCTCGACGAGATCGTCGCCCGCGCCGAAGCCGACGCCGAGTTCAGGGCGCGGCTCGTCGGCGACCTCGAGGCCGCACTCGAGGCCGAGGGCTACGAGCGAGACCCGGCCGTGGTCGAAGCGCTCCGGCAGCGCCTGGCCGGCGGGTGAGCGAGGGAGACCTGCTCGGCCTGCGTGTCGGCGAGCTCCTCGACGACCTGGCTTCGCCGTCGCCCGTCCCGGCCTCCGGGACGGCGTCTGCGCTCGTCGCTGCCATGGCCGCCGCGCTCGTGTCGATGGCCGCCAGGCTCGCTCCCGACTGGGAGGACGCTCCCGGCGTGGCGGCTCAGGCAGACGCGCTGCGAGTTCGCGCCGGTCGGCTCGCCGAACTCGACGCCGAGGCGTACGCCGCCGTGCTCGAGCTGCGCGAGGCTCCCCCCGAGGGACGACCCGGCGACCGCGACTTCAAGCTCGGAGGCGCGTTTTCGCACGCGGCCGACGTGCCGCTCGAGATCGCGAGCCTCGCCGAGGACGTGGCGGAACTCGCTGCGATCGTCGCCGACGCGAGCGCACATGCGCCGCGGGCGGATGCTGCCGGCGCCGCGTTGCTGGCCGCCGCCGCCGCCAGGAGCGCGGCGAGCCTCGTGACGATCAACCTCGCGGTGGCGGAAGGCGATCCCCGTCCCGCACGGGCGAACCTGCACGCAGCCGCCGCCGAGCTCTCGGCTCAGCGCGCGCTCGAAGCGTCGGGCTGAGCCAGGTCCGCAAGAAAGGCTGCGGCGCGCTCGGCGGACGGCGCGACGCCCTTGCGCTCGTAGAGCTCCTGCGCACGGCGGATGGCGGCCGCAGCGCCCTCCGTATCACCGCCGATGCGCAGCACGCCGCCGAGCTCTATCAGGGCGTCGGCGTGGCCCCGAAGCTCGTCTGAGGCCGCGGCGGCCTCGACGGTCTGGCGCGCGAGCTGTTCGGCGAGCCCGAGCTCACCGCGCCGTGCGAGCAGTCCTGCCCGCGTCGCGCGCGCGATCACCTCGGTTGCCTTGTCGAGCCCGACGGCGGCCGCCTCCGCCTCGTGTGTCCAGCGTTCGGCCTCCTCGTCCTGGCGTTGCGCCGCCAGCGCCCGCGCGAGCAACGCAACCGTCGTCGCGCGGAAGGCCCGCTCGCCCATCCGCTCGAGCTCGTCGGCTGCGCCCCGCAGTTCCGCCTCGGCCCGCTCGTGGTCGCCGGAGAGGAGCTCGACGAGGCCTGCGACCTCGCTTGTGCGGGCCAGGAGAAACGGCAGTCCGAGCTCCTCGAGCAGCGCTCGCGCATCGGCAAGGTCAGATCGGGCGCGCGGAAAGTCGCCGCGCATCGCGTGCAGGCCGGCGATGCGAACGCGGACGGAGGCGACGGCCCGGCGGTCGCCTCCCACCTGGCCGACGATCTCCTCGCAGCGCTCGATCGCCTCGCTCGCGTGCACAGGCCCCCAGAACAGCGCCGCCGCGAGCGCAGAGAGGATCCGCGTGCGCATTGGGACGTCGTCCGCCGCCTCGGCATGTCCGAGGGCGCGCTCGAGGAGCTCCTGCGCGGCGCCGAGCTGGAGCTCGAACGAGGCGGAGAGCGACGCCTGGACGCGCAGCGCATGAGCGAGACAGCGATCGTCCTCGCTCGCCGCGAAGTAGTCGATCGCACGTGCCAGCTCCGCCCGGCCCTCGCGGACCGTCGCCGGGTCGAGCCGGACCCGGAGCCACACCGAGTCGGTCGACGCGCGGGCGACGAGCTGATCGTCCTTGAGGGCCTCGCCGGCCTGCCGAGCCTGGTCGATCGTCGCGTGCGCCAGGCCGGACTCGCCGAGGTCGAGCAGCGCCTCCGCGAGGTCGAGCAAAAGCGCGCCGCGCGCGGGATCGTCGCGCGGCAGGAGGGTCGCCGCGCGGTCGAGCAGGTTCGCGGCCGCGGGCATGTCGCCGCGAGCGGAGGCCCGCCGACCTGCCGTGCCGAGCTGCTCGGACGCGCGCCGCGCGAGCTCGGTGTCTGCCAGGCTGAGTTCCGCCTTCAGCTGATGCGCCTGCTCGAGGTGGTACCCGACGATCTCCTCGTATTGCCGGCCCGGCCCCGCGCCGTCGGCGGCAAGCCAGTCGCCGAAGCGTTCGTGGAGGTCGGCGCGCGTCGACTTCGACAGGCCGCCGTAAGCGGCGTCCCGCACGAGCGCATGCCGAAAGCGGAAGCCGTCGCGGGCGGCGAAGGCCTGGCGATCCGGCCTCAGCAGCTCCTTGCGGACGAGCCGTTCGAGGGCCATGTCGACGTCGACCCCGTCGGCGGTGAGACTGCGGAGCGCCCGCATCGAGAACACGTTTCCGATCACCGCCGCCCGCTCGAGCGCCGAGCGCTCCTCGGGTCCGAGCCGGTCGAGCCGCGCCTGGAGCAGCACGTGGATTGTCTGCGGCAGCGGTGTGTCCTCGAGCTCGCGGCCGAGCTCCCAGCCCTCGCTCGCCGGGCGAATCGACCCGTCCTCGATCAGCATCGCGAGCATCTCCTCGACGAAGAGCGGATTTCCCTCGGCGACGGGCAGAATCCGATCGCCCAGGCGCGCGGCGAGCCGGCCACGCCCGACCGTCGACTCGAGCAGCTCCCGGCAGTCGTCGTCCGAGAGCGGCTCCAGCAAGGTCGTCACGGCGTTGAGCTTCCCGCCGGACCAGCCTGCGCGGGTTTCGAGCAACTCGGGCCGAGCGAGGCAGAGGACGAAGATGGGGAATCCGCGGCTCCAATCGGCGACGTGCTCGATCAGGTCGAGCAAGGTCGGCTCGGCCCAGTCGAGATCGTCGAGGACGACCACCACCGGCCGGCGCTCGGCCAGCGACTCGAGCAGCTTCCGCACCGCCCAGAACGTCTCCTCCGCCGGAACAGGGTCCTCGCCCAGACCGGTGGCCGCCGCCACTCCCGCCACGATTCGCTCGGCGTCGTCCTCGCCCGTCACGAGCGCCAGGACTCGGGCTCGCGCGTCGGCGGCACTCGTGGTCTCGTCGATCCCGGCGGCCTGTTCGACGACCTTGCGTACCGGCCAGAACGTGATCCCTTCGCCGTACGGAAGGCACGCTCCACGCAGCACTGTCGCCTCGTCGCCGAGCCCGTCCAGGAGCTCGGCTGCGAGGCGCGACTTGCCCACTCCGGCGGGCCCGAGCAACGAGAAGAGCTGGCACGTCTCTCCGCGCACGGCGCGCTCGAACGACTGCTTGAGCAGCTCGAGCTCGCGGTCGCGGCCGACGAAGACCGCGCGGACGGCCGGGCGGCCCGCGCCGCCCCGATCCGGCAGGCTCTGCACCAACGCGGCCTCGACGGGCTCGGTCTTGCCGCGCAACGTCAGCGTGCGCGGCTCGCCGGTCTCGACTCCGTCGCGTGCGAGTCGGAGGGTCGTCCTCGCAGCGAGGATCTCGCCCGGCTTCGCCTCGCCCTGGAGCCGCGCGGCGACGTTGACCACGTCCCCGGTGACGAGGCGCTGGGCGGTCGCGTCCTCGCTCGTCGCGACCTCGCCGGTGGCCACGCCGACGCACACGGCGAGCTCGACGCCAAGACCAGGTGCGAGCCCTTGGTTGAGCTCGGCGACCGCAGCCCGGATCTCGAGCGCCGCCCGCAGCGCGCGCAGCGCGTCGTCCTCGTGCGTCGCCGGAATCCCGAACACGGCCATCACTGCGTCCCCGATGAACTTCTCGACGGTTCCTCCGTGGCGCTCGATCACGCCAGAAGCGACGTCGAAGTAGCGATCGAGCACGCCGCGAAGCGCCTCGGCGTCGAGCGACTCTCCGAGGGAGGTGGAATCCGTCAGGTCGACGAAGACGACCGTGACGGT
>JBDTZN010000059.1:0-12369 GCA_040005095.1 Thermoleophilia bacterium
GACGATCGGCGAGTGCTGAATGGAATCCTGTTCGTGCTCTCGACCGGCATCGCTTCCTTAAGAAGTAGCGCGAGCCTTCCGGGTCGAAATACTTCGTAAACGAGTAGTGGTGACCGTCGAGGAATCCGCGAATTTCGGTGTTGAGAGTCTGCAAGTGCTGTTCCGCCCGAGCGAGTTTCGTCCATGCATCCGCCAGGGCGAAAGCCATGTGAGGAACGATGACGCCTAAACCGTTATTTCGCCAAACCCTCCTAGTGCCGCGACGACGATCCGGACGCACGCGTTGGGGGGCCACATTGGGGCCACAAGACCCACCGAGACGGGCCGAGACGCGATCACGTTGCGGCGGGGCTGATTAGCGGTTTTTCCAGGGGAAAGCGAGACGTGCCGAGACTGGCCGAGACGGCGTGGGCTGACTTAAAATCAGGTGTCCCTTCGTGGGGCGTGAGGGTTCGACTCCCTCCCCCGGCACTCCGCAGCAAGGCCGCAACTAGACTCCCGCCGTGTCCGAGGTCGAGGAGCTCTCGGTCGAGCAGACGCTCGAATGGGATACGCCGCTCTTCCAGCAGGCGCTGACCCAGTTCGAGCAGGCGCTCCCGTATTCGGACGTGTCCGAGTCCGTCGCCGAGCGGCTGCGGTTCCCGGAACGCGCGCTGATGGTGAGCGTTCCCGTGCGCCTCGACGACCAGCGCTTCGCGGTCTACGCGGCGTACCGTGTCCAGCACTCGAGCGTGCTCGGGCCGACAAAGGGGGGCGTGCGCTACGACCCCGATGTATCGCTCGGCGAATGCGCGGCGCTCGCGATGTGGATGACCTGGAAGTGCGCGCTGCTGCGGCTGCCCTACGGGGGCGCGAAGGGTGGGGTGCGCTGCAATCCGAAGGAGCTTTCCCAGGCTGAGCTGCAGCGGCTGACGCGCCGGTACACGTCTGAGCTGCTCCCGGTGATCGGGCCGCAGGAGGACATCGCGGCGCCGGACATGGCCACGAACGAGCAGACGATGGCCTGGATGATGGACACGTACTCGATGCAAGTCGGCCACGCGGTGCCGGAGATCGTCACGGGGAAGCCGGTCTCGCTCGGCGGTTCGCTCTTCCGGCACGAGGCCACCGGGGCCGGCGTCGTGATCGTGGTCGAGCGCGCGTGCCAGCGGCTCGGCTGGGATCTCGGCGAGCAGCGCTGCGTCGTGCAGGGCTTCGGCAACGTCGGCGGGATCGCGGCGAGCGAGCTCGTGGTCAAAGGAGCGAAAGTGATTGCGGTCTCGGACGTGTCCGGGGGCGCATACGCGGAGGCGGGGTTGGACGTGGCCGCCGCGGAGGCCTGGGCCCAGGCGCATGGCTCGCTCGAGACGTTCCCCGGCGTCGAGCACATCTCGAACGCGCAGCTGCTCGAGCTGCCGTGCGACATCCTCGTGCTCGCTGCGCGCGAGGATCAGCTCACGGCCGAGAACGCCGGCGCCGTTCACGCGAAGCTCGTCGCGGAGGGCGCCAACGGCCCGACGACGGTCGAGGCGGACGCGATCCTGGCCGAGCGCGGGATCCCGGTCCTTCCGGACGTGCTCACGAACGCGGGCGGAGTCACCGTCTCGTACTTCGAGTGGGTGCAGGACCTCGGACGCCTCTTCTGGGGCCGCGAGGAGATCCGCGCCCGGCTCGCGGAGAAGCTCGGCGACGCGTTCGACCGCGTCTGGGACCTGTCGGAGGAGCGCGGCATCTCGTTGCGAAGCGCAGCGCTCGTCTCGGGGATCCGCGAGGTCGCCGCCGCCCTGACCGCCCGCGGAATCTTTCCGTGACCGAGACGCTCGTTAGGGACGCGATGGTGCCGGATCCAGCTTGTCTTCCCGACTCGGCGACAGCGCAGGAGGCGGGGCGGGAGTTGTCCGACCCGGACGTGCGCGCCGTGCTCGTGTGCGCGGACGGCGGCTCATTCGTGGGCGTGGTCACGCGCAAGACGCTCGTGCGCGAGGTCGTCGCGGCCGGGCTCGACCCACGCGAAACGCCGTTGCGCGGGATCGCCGAGCCGCCGGTCTACACGCTCGACGCCTCGATGCCGCTCGACGACGCCTTCCAGGAGCTCGAGTCGCGCGACCTCGAGCGCGTCCCCGTCGTGGAGGACGGCCGGCTCGTCGGGATCCTCTCGCGCGCCGTCGTCCAACGGCGCCTGGCCGAGGACGAGCCACCTCCGGCGGAGGCGGATCTAGGGGACTAGAGAGTCGAGCGGCGTGTCGGGGTCGGTGAGCCGCGCGCGATCGACGGGCTTGCGCCCGCGGATCAACGCCTCGACCGGCTCGGTCGTGTCCGGCACGTTGACGCTCATCCCGGCGAGCACGCGGTCATCCTCGAGCCAGAACGCCATGAAGCTGCGGGTCTCGGGATCCCCGCGCAGCACGACCTGGTCCCATTCGGGCGCGTAGCCCGAGTACTCCATCTTCGTGTCGAACTGGTCGGAGTAGAAGTACGGGATACGGTCGTACGGCTCGTCTTCGCCCAGCATGTTGGCGGCCGCGACCGGCCCCATGTTCGCGGCGTTGAACCAGTGCTCGACGCGCACGCGGGTGCCGTAGAACGGGTGCTGCGCATTCGCGATGTCGCCGGCGGCGTAAATCCCGGGCTTGCTCGTCTCGAGCGTCTCGCTCACCAGTACGCCCTTCTCGACCTCGAGGCCCGCCGTCTCGGCGAGCTCGGTGCGAGGGGCGACGCCGATCCCGACTACGACCAGGTCCGCCTCGAGCGTCGTGCCGTCCTCGAGCCGCGCTGCCTCCACCGCGCCGTCGCCCTCGAATCCGTCGAGCTTCGCGCTGGTCAGCACCTCGACGCCCTCCGCGACATGGAGGTCGCGGTAGAACGCGCCGATCTCCGGGCCGAAGACGTGCTCGAGTGGGAGGCGTCCGCCTTCGACGAGGGTCACGTCCAGCCCGAGCTGGCGGAGCGACGCCGCGACCTCCGAGCCGATGAACCCGGCGCCGATCACGACCGCTCGTTGTGAGTCCTCGGCTTGCTCCCGAATCGCATCGGAGTTCTCGACGTTCCGCAGATAGTGGATGCCCGTCAGGTCCGCACCGGGGAGCCGGCGGGGCTCGGAGCCGGTCGCGAGCAGGAGGCGGTCGAAGGGCAGCCGCTCGCCCGACTCGAGCACGACCTCGCGGTCGGCGATCTTGGCGACCGTCGTGGAGAGGCGCAGTTCGAGCTCGTCCGGCAAGGCGAGGAAGAATTTCTCGAGCTCGAGCTCGCCGCGCAGGTAGGCCTTCGAGAGCGGCGGCCGGGCGTAGGGGGGATGCGGATCCGTTGTGACGAGGATGAGCGACCCGTCATAGCCGCGCTTGCGCAGGCTCTCGGCCGCCTTCGTGCCGGCGCCGCCGCTGCCCACGATGACGATGCGCTCGATGCTCACCCGGGGATGGTACGCCGCGACAGCCGGGGCGGATTCAGCAACACGTATAGGCGCCGGGAGGAGCTTCGCCTTCCGCGGGCTCCGGAAGCTCGGCGGCCTCGAGCGCGATCCCGTCCAGGAGGTCGTGCTCGCTGACCTCGAGCTCGTCGAGCCCGAGGTGGCGAAGCAGCTCTCGGACAATCACGACGCCGCCGACGATGACAGGCGCGCGCTCGGGTTCGAGACCGGGCAGCTCGCGTCGCTCCGCCACCGGCAGGGCAGCAAGCCGAGCGAGCAGCTCGCCGATCGCGATAGCGCTGATGCGATGCCCGTGCACGCGTTCCCGGTCGTACTCCATGAGGCCCAGGTCGAGAGCCGCAAGGGTGGTCACCGTTCCCGCGACGCCGGTCGCGGCCGTGGTGGAGGCGCGCATGTCGTCCGGCACGCGCTCGGCGAGCAGGGCGCGCACCGCGGCCGCGGCTTCCTCGAGCTCGGCCGGCGTCGGCGGGTCGGAGGCAAGAAACCGCTCCGTGAGACGAACCGAGCCGACGTCCAGGCTGATCTGGAGGTCCTCCGTGACGAGCTCCGTCGAGCCGCCGCCGAGATCGACCACGATCGTCCCGGGCTCCAGCGATCGGCCGGCGGTCACGCCGCGGTAGGTCAGGTTCGCCTCCTCCTCGCCCGAGACCAGCCGGGTCGCGAATCCGTAGCTCCACTCGATCTCGCCGAGGAAGGCCTCGCCGTTCTCGGCGTCGCGGACGGCGCTCGTCGCGACGAGGAGCGTCCGCTCGGCGCCGAGCGATTCGGCCGTGCGGCGGAAGTCGGACAGGCAGTTGCGGACGCGCGCGATCGGCAGCGGCAGCAGGCGGCGCCGCTCGTCGACGCCTTCGCCGAGCCGTGTGATCCTGGTCTCGCGCGCGAGGTCCTCGACGCGGCCGCCGTCAACGTCTGCGACCAGCAAACGCGTGGAATTCGTGCCCAGATCGACGGCCGCGACGCGCATGACAAGAGAGCGTAGCCGCCGCTATAATGCGCCTAGCGACGCGGGGTGGAGCAGTCAGGTAGCTCGCCGGGCTCATAACCCGGAGGTCGCAGGTTCAAATCCTGCCCCCGCTATTTACTCCCTCGAAAGTTTGCCCCGCTGCGCGGTGTTACGACTTTCGAGGGTTTCGTCTTTCTAGGAGCGGTAGTGGGCGGCCGCGGGCGGAGCCCGCAGCCGCGGCGATAGACGAGCAAGGCACAGCGATCGTCCTCGCGCGCGCTAAACAAGCCAGTTCGAGAGGTCGCGGCCGATCAGAGTCTCGAGTCGCCGGATGTCGTCCTCGTAGCCCTCGATGAGCGTCGCACGCGTCTCGGGCCCGACCTTCGGGCGTGCGAGGTTCGCAGGCTGGACCCTCGCAATCACGCGGTGCCCCCATTCTTCCGGGACGACCGACTTCACGGCTTCCTTCAGCGGGTGCGGTTGGGTCAGGAGCCGCTGGACACACGCGCTCCTCGGGCGCCCCGACGGGTTGAAGCGCCTGCGCACGTCGGGGCGAAACGTGGAGTCCACGCCGAGGAACGCGAAGAGGTCGGCCAGTACGCCGAGCGGGTCCGCTCGAAAGTCCTCGTGGAGGTACACCCGGATCTGATCCCGGGCGAACCGATCGAAGTACCGGCTGAGGCCGCGGTAGTAGAAGCCCTGCGCTCGATAGCCCCAGGCCAAGTACCAGCCGGCCGCGAGACGCCGAGATTCGTCGGCCAGGGCCTCCTCGAACGCTTCGAGCGGCTCCCGCCCGTCACGCGTGTGGTAGAGGAAGGCCGAGTGCGCGCGCTCGGCCGGGTCGCGTAGCACGGCGATCAGCTTCGCGTCGGGGACGTGGCGGGCGATCGCGTCGGGCGCTCGCTCGTCGTGAAGGTAGAGGACCGAACACTCGCCGACGGCGAGCTCGTCGGTCACCCCCTCGAAGAGCGTCTGGTAGGCGTCGAGCGTCGTTGTCGTGGTCTTCCAAAGCCGCTCGTCGCCCGGACCGCAGAAGTCGAGGGGATGCCCTTCGAGCGCGAAGAACCTCGGCTCCTTCACCGGACTCATGTAGATCTGCGGATGCTGCCGGAGGTACTGGTAGAGCGACGTCGTCCCGGCCTTCGCGACGCCGATGACGAGAAAGGTGGGAAAGCCCTCGCCGGTCGACAAGGTCAGCGCTCGAGCCAGCCGAGATCGTCGGGATGGATCCGCTTCCGCTGTCGGCGCGCGAAATGCTGCAAGTCGGTCACGCGTCCGTCCAGGGCGATCGGGCGCGCTTCTGCCGCGCCGAAGAGCTCGACGTAGTCGTTGTAGAAGCCGTCGCAAATCGGCTGCACGTCGCAGAGCGAGCAGGCCGCGACGTGGCGGTACCCCGTGTACTCGCGAGCGCGGATCCCGGCCTCGGCGCGGTACAGTCGTTCAGGGATCTCGCGCGAGGGCGGCGCGCGAGGCCGAGCTCGAGGCGCTGTTTTGCGGCGTGAAGCCGCGTGCCGGCGCCGGGGCGCCGCGCGGCCAGGCGGCGAAGCGGTCCTCGCAGCCGGCCGAGCCGGAGCCGGGGCCCGAGCGCCAGCGGTGGGCTGAGCGCCGCCGCGGCGATCCGCTGCGCGGGCAGGTCTGTCCACGACCAGCTTGCGAAGTCGTTCTCGTGCAGGTCGTAGGGGATCTGGGGGAAGTCGTAGACCGAGCTCCGGTGACGCTCCTCGACGACGCAGAACGGGAGGTAGCGGACGTTGCCCTCGATCCCGCTCGCGGCGAGCAGGTCGAGCGCCTCGCCCAGCGGCGCGCGGAGCTCGTCGTAGCGGGGTACGTTCTCCGAGCTGCGCTTGCCGGTCTCCTGGTCGTTGAAGGGGTTGAAGCCGAGGAAGTTGACGGCCTCAGCCTCGGTACGCGCGGCGAGCCGCGCGATGTCCGCAAGCTGGGGGAGGACGGCTTTCGAGAGCACCGTGTTGAACCTGAACGGGATGCCCTCGTCCTGGAGGTTCCGGAGCGCCCGCATCTGCCTCTCGTGCGCGCCTTTGGGGCCCACGATCTCGTCGTAGACCGGGCCGAGTCCTTGAACGCTGACGAGGAAATCGCGGATACCAGCCTGCTTGAAGCGCGCGACGACGGGTCGGCTTGCCAGCGCCTGAGCGTTCGTGATCAGGGTCGGCGCGAGCCCGATCTCGGCGCAGTACGCGACGAGTTCGTAGATCGGTGGCCAGAGCGTCGGCTCGCCGCCCTGGATGTCAATCGAGTTGTTGCCGTAGAAGTTGACGAGCGTCTGGCAGATCGCCTTGGCCTTTGTGAGCGGCATGAACCCGTGCTCGGGATGGCGATCGTCCTGGATCCGGTCGAGGAAGTAGCAGAAGTGGCAACGGAGGTTGCAGGTTTGGCCGAGCCAGATCACGCCGCGGCGCGTGATCTTCCGCGAGAGGCTGGGCACGTAGACCGGCTTGGGCGGCCGGTCGTGCGCGAATGCGAGTGTGAGCGCCCGCTCCGCCACGTCGGCAGGTATCGTCATCAGCCCGCCTCCGCCGGACTTGCCCGGATCTCCTGTGCGCTCCGTCGGCCGACGTGCGCGCGGCGAAGGGCGCGGCGGGCTGCGACCTCCACGGTCCAGCGCGGGGAGCTCCAGGCGGCCTCGCCCAGACGCGGAAGGCCAAAGGCCAGATCACCCTTCCCGAGCGCGATCCGGGCGAAGAACAGCGCCCGGTAGGTCCGGATCATGCGCCGTTCGGCGCGGTTCAGACGCTGGCGGGCGAAGATCGCCTCGTGGACGGCCCGTTCCTCCCGGAACCAATCGCGATGGGCCGACACGAGACCGCCCGGCACCTGACGCTCCGCGAGCAGCCGTGGCAGCCGTATTACGCCGAGGCCGGCCGCGACAAGACGCGCGTACCACTCGAGGTCGTGCACGATCGACAGCTGCTCATCCAGCGGCCCAAAGCGCTGGAGCGCCTCCCGGCGGCAGACGACGACCGACAGCGTGTGGATGTGACTCTCCGCGAGGAGCCTGACGAGGGGGCTCGCGTGGGGCACGACGGCTCCTGTGTCGGGGCGCGTGCTGCGACCGTCGGAGTCGATCTCGACGTGATCCGCGTAGCTCAGCGTCGCCGCGGGGTTGGCGTCGAGGTGGGCGGCCTGCGCGGAGAGGTATCTCGGACGCCACACGTCGTCGTCGTCGTCGTCGAGGAACGCGACGAGCTCGCCGCGGGCGCGCTCCAGCGCAAGATTGCGCGCCGCGGCCGCCCCGACCCGCGCCGGGGAGGCGATCAGACGCACGTGCGGTCGGCGTGCGCGAAGCCATTCGGCGGTCCCGTCCGTCGAGGCATCGTCGACGACGATCACCTCGAAGTCGCGGAACTCCTGAGCCTCGACGGCGGCGAGGGCGCGTCCTAGGAGGGCGCGCCGGTTCCACGTCGGCACGACGACGGAGACGCGCGGCGCGGCCGAAGCGGTGCCCACCTACCGCACGACCAACTTCGGGGCGAAGCGCTGCCCCAGCACGCGATGCAGGACGCGCGAGAGCTGCCAGCGAAGCCGGAACGTCGCCAGCTCGCGTCTGGGATACGCGACAGGGAGCTTCGGAATCACCTCGCGGGCGATCGACGGCTTGGCATGGGGGCCGACGAGCCGGTACTGGGCGGCGACGAATGGGGCGACCACGAACCGGCGACGGAAGCGCGCGCTTTCCCGCCGCAGTGCCTCACGCGTCGGCTTGCACCCGACCTGCTCGGCCAGTTCGTCCGAGAACGACGTGAAGTCGACGAGGTAGTCGAGGCGCTCGCGCACCGCTCTGAAGTGACTCCGCCGGAAGCGCGCCAGGCGGTCGATCGCCCCCTCCATCTCCGGTTTAGGCGGAAGCTCGGTCCTCCCGCTCAGGAGGAGCGCGAACCATCGCGCCTGGAGCTCCGCGAGGGATCGTCCCGAACGACGGCCGCACGAAGCCGATGAAGGCGAGCCCGACGCCGACCGTCGGCGCAAAGGTGTGCATGTATCTGGGCGCGGTCGCGAGCCTCGGGTCGAGGAACGGTGTCCGGGTTTCGAACCCCGTGCAGAGGAGGACCAGGTCCGGAGCGAAGTCCGCGCCTTCCTCGAAGACGGCCCGGGCCCCCTCGAACCGCTCGATCGGCCCCGCCTGCCGGCAGCGCCCGGTGACGATCGCCTTGACCCAGTCGTCGCTCTTCGTGCCGAACTGCTCCTGGAGCGTGCCGCCCGATCGTCGGAGGAGCTGCCTCGTGAGCTGGCGCGTCCTCGCCGCGCGCCGCGCCTCCGCGACTGCGCCCCCGCGAAGGACGGTCGACCACGGCTGCAATCTGTCCGCGAGCCCGAGGGAGGCCTGGACGAGCTTGTCGACGATCACGAGCGGCAGGAAGGCCGTCCGGTAGAGGTTCCGCTTCCACGCGTCGTCCGGATTTCGCGTCTCGAAGATCCACGGTGCGGCCGCGTTGTTGATCCGGCAGGTGCGGTAGTCGTTCGGGTGCCCCCGGATCATGCGGGGCAGGACTGCGACGCCGCGGCGGAGCGAAACGACGGTCTCCGCCGCATGCTCGGAGACCTCGGCGACGATGTCGGCCCCGGACTCTCCCGCGCCCACGATCAGGACGCGCTTGCCGGTGACCTGCGCGGGGCGGCGGTATCGCGCGCCGTGCAGGATCTCGCCCGGGAAGGACTCCTGCCCGCGGAATTCCGGCGCGTGTGCGTGCTGGTGGAGGCCCGAGCAGACGGCGACCGCATCGAACCGCTCCTCCCCGGAGCTTCCGTCCGGCCCCACGGTGCCGACTCGCCACCCGCCGTCTCCGTCCGACGCGATCGACTCGACGGCCGTGCCGAACCGCAGGCACCGGTGGACGCCGAACGCTGCGCAGTAGCGCTCGAGGTACGCGACGTATTCGCCGACGGTCATGTGTCCGGCTTTCTCGGCCGGCACGGGGAAGTCGGAGAACGCGGTCATGAGTCCCGACGAGGTCAGGCGGCACGACTCCCAGACGGCTCCGGTGTCCTCGTCGAAGCGGAACACGCCGCCGAGACCGGCGGCGCGCTCGTAGCACGTCGGCTCGTGGCCTTCCTCGAGCAACTCTTTCACCGTCGCGAGCCCGGATGGTCCCGCGCCGACAACCGCGACCCGCTTGCGAGCCGCGACCGGGGCGGGTGGGGGAGGCGCGACCAGTGTCCTGTCAGCGTAATCGGTCGGACGGCTGGGCCAACCGGCCAGAGGAGCCATCCCCGCGCGCAGAGGCCAGGTTCACCGACGTAGTGCGCACGCAGTTGGAGTTACGGGAGGGGCAGCGTCCCGCCGCCGTCGATGCAGTCGGCCAGGTAGAGGGCGGTGCCGAGGTCGCCTGTCCAGAGCGTGCAGCGGCCGCGACCGTGCTCCGACCGGCTTCGCTCCACCTGAGCGGCAGCGTGCATCGCGAACGCGCGCGCACACGTGAGCCACCGTTCGTCTCGCGTGCGTTTGAGCAGGGCGAGGAACGCGTATCCGTTCCCGGCAGTGCCGTGGCAGAGGCTTGCGCCCTTTCGCAACGGCCCGGCGCGCCACGTCAGCTCGCCGCCCGCGAGCGCAAGCTCCTCGTCCATGACGTGGGCAAGCGTCGCCACCATCCCAGGCGCGCCATGGCACCACTGGGTGCGGATCAGGCCGTCGCCGTTAGCGTCGAGTGCCCTTCCCGCGACCGGCGGCCAGTTGACGAGCCCATCCTCCTCGACGGCGAGGCGCTGGAGGGTTTCCGCGACGTCGGCGGCATCGCCGAGCGCAAGGGCGCACCCAGAGAATCCGTGGGCCGGGCCGACATAGCGGGTGCTTCGCCCGGCGAGCTGCTGCGTCCACAGGCCATCCGTGTCACGCCGGTCGTGCAACCACTCGACGCTCGCCGTCACGTCGAGTCCCAGCTCGCGACCGGCGAGGATCGTCCCCGGGCTGCCCCACATCAGTTCGCAGCGTTCGTCCCGCTCGTTCGCCGCGATCAGCTCCGACAGCCGCTCGCGATTCGCCTGCGAAGGCGCGAGCCTCTGCAAGACCAGCCGGATTCCCGTCTCGCCCATCCAGAGGCTCCGCTCAGGGTCCTCCTCGGGAAAGTCCGGCGGGGCTTCGAGCGAACGCTCCAGATACGGGACGTAGTCTCGCCGCAGCTCGACGAAGCCCCGCCGTGCGAGGCGGTGGAGGGCATCCACGACGCCCGCGCCTCCGATGTACACCGTCCGGAACCGCGTGGCCGGGTCGTCGTCGTCGTCGTCCTCGTCCTCGTCCTCGGGATGCAACGGCCAACCGTCGTCGAACGCGCTCTCGGTGTCGGCGACGATGGAGGCGATCGCCTTCCGCGCCCTTTCAGCGCTCCACGGTTCGTCCGCGGGCGCCTCGTGCGCTTCCGGCGAAAACAGCATCGAGCCTGAGGCTACGGCATGCGAACGCGCGATAAGTTCTGGCCGTGCAGGACGACGGCTACTTCGACGAGCGCGTCGCCGCGAGGTACGACGAGTCGGCGGCGGACATGTTCGACCCGGCGGTGGTCGATCCGGTCGTCGACTTCCTCGCCGAGCTCGCCGGGAGTGGGCGCGCGCTCGAGCTCGGGATCGGGACGGGCCGGATCGCGTTACCGCTCGCGCAGCGGGGCGTGCCGGTGCACGGGATCGAGCTGTCGAAGGCGATGGCCGCGAGGCTGCGAGAGAAGCAAGGCGACGAGGACATCGGCGTGACGATCGGAGACTTCGCGACGACGACCGTCGACGGGACGTTCTTCGTCGCGTATCTCGTCTTCAACACGATCTCGAACCTGACGACGCAGCAGGGTCAGGTCGCATGCTTCCGCAACGTCTCGGCGCACCTCGAGCCGGGCGGCTGTTTCGTGATCGAAGTGGGCGTCCCCGGGCTGCAGTCGCTTCCGCCCGGCGAGACCGCCACCGTCTTCCACATCAGCGAGACCAGATGGGGGATCGACGAGTTCGACGTCGCGAACCAGGGGCTCATCTCGCACCACTTCGAGGCAGTGGACGGAAAGATCGAGCACTTCTGGGCCCCGTTCCGCTATGCGTGGCCCGCGGAGTACGACCTGATGGCCCAGCTCGCCGGGATGACCTTGCGCGACCGTTGGGGCGGCTGGAACCGCGAGCCGTTCACGAGCGAAAGCACCAAGCACGTCTCGGTCTGGGAGAAGCCTCGCGCCTGAGAGAGTAGGGTCGCTCTCGATCGTCCATCCGCTCACCCAGGAGGAAGCAATGCCAGGCACGGAAGTGAAGAACTTCGACTCACCCGACGAGGTCCGCCAGTTCGAGGGAAAGGGCAAGGCGGACGTGGTCAACATCGGCGGTCAGACGGTCGGTCGCGGGACGTTCGAGCCCGGCTGGCGCTGGTCGAACAACGTGAAGCCGATTGCCGGGACCGACTCGTGTCAGGTCTCACATCTCGCGTACGTGATCTCCGGCCGCATGGGGATTCGGATGGATGACGGGAGCGAGGTCGAGGTCGGCGCAGGCGAGATCTTCGCGTGCCCGCCCGGTCACGATGCGTGGGTCGTCGGCGACGAGGCGTGCGTGTCGGTGGACTTCGGCGAGTTCGGCGAGTACGCCAAGCGGGGCTGACCAAGCCGGCACAGCGGCCAGGGCAAGCCTGGCCTTGGCCGGCTCAGTGATTCCCAATGAGTCTCTAAAGCCCATCGGACTCAGACTCGTCGGGGCGGGATGGAGTCCCGTGGGCGGCTGGGCATGAATTGGGTATGAACGACGTACCGGTTGAGTTACGAGCCGTCCAAGAAATCGCTCAGCGAGCGCAAGAGGTCGTGACGCGGTTCGAACAGGAGAACGGGGACGTCATTGCCGGCGAGGTGCATCACATCGGCGCGACCGCCATGCCGTTCGGCCACACCAAGGGCGACGTCGACGTCAACGTGAGAGTCGAACAGGCGGCCTTCACCACGCAGGTGGACGCGCTCCGAGGCCGGTTCGACGTCGCCCAGCACGAGAATTGGACTCCCACCTTTGCGAGCTTCTCGACCGACCAGTACGCGCTTCCGTTGGGCATCCA
>JBDTZN010000160.1:0-3665 GCA_040005095.1 Thermoleophilia bacterium
TCGTCCTTGTCGACGCGAACGACGGTGCCGTGGACGACCTCCCCCTCGTTGATCGTGGGGAAGGTGGCGTCGTAATTCGGGATCTGCTCTCCCTCAGGAGTTGTGATCCAGACGCCGTCGTCGCTGATTATCGGTTCGGTAGTTGTGGCCACGGTCTCGTTCGCCATCGGACGGCTGACAAGTATAGCCAGGCCAGGGAAGCGCGATTCCGCGGGCTTTTAGGTGTTGCCGTGGCGCGCCGAGAAGACGATCGCCGAGGCGCCGGCGGTCACGACCCTCTTGACCGCGAGCGTTTGAAAGCCCAGCGTGAAGCCGTAGCTGCCCCGGACGGGCCGGAAGCGCGCATCGACGACGTTGCAGGTGACGGCAGTCTCGTTCTTCGAGACGGTGCAGCCGACCCGGGTTCCGGAGAACGCGTAGCGCCGCCCGTACTTGAGGTCGAGGGTCCGGTACGACCCGCGGCGGATCTGCGTCGCCTTCGCCGTGCCGGCGGGCTCCTTTGCGTTATAGCGGGCTTCCGGCGGCCGGGGAGCCACGGAGCCCTGAAGGACCGTCAAGCCGTCCGCACCGATCCGGGCGTAGTACGCACCCGGCGTCGGCCCGACCACGAAGCCTTCACGGAAGTCGACGACGCCGCACGCCATCCGCGGGCGCTTTTGCTCATCGAGGCTCGCCGCGCACGAGATCACGTCGCCGTCGACGCTCTCGAGCAACGCGGGCTCGTTCGCGGCCACCGCGATCGGGGGCCTCGGCGCCTTCGCTCGGGTGGACGCGGCTGCGGGAGCTGCGGCGAAGGCGACAGCGAGCGCCGCGAGCAACAGCCGAGTCACGGCCGGCCGTGTCCTGCGCCGCCACGTCCGGGGGTCTGACCCCCGGTCATGTCCGGCTCGACGGGCTGTGGAAGTACTGTTGCAGACTCGTTACGCATTCGCTGCGACTTGGCGAAGGAACGGCCGGACGGCGGCGAGGTATTCGTCCGGAGCCTCCATGAAGGACATGTGCCCGACGGCGGGGATCACCGTCAGGTCGCTACCGGCGATCCCCTCGTGCAGGACTCGTGCCGCGCGAAGCGTGGTCGTCCGGTCTTCCTCGCCCACGAGCACGAGGGTCGGGCGGGCTACGCGGGGGAGATCCGGGACGTAGTCGAAGCCGCCGTACCCGGCGGACGCAAAGTGCCGGATGACCTCGGGCGTGTAGATCGTCTCGTCCCGAAAGCCCTCGGGCACCGGTCCGGCGAAGTGGAAGGGCCACTGGACCCGCATCAGCTCCCGGAACTCCTCCACGGTCTCGACCGTTTGCTCCCGCTCCCAGGACTCGGCGATCGGCTTGCCCGCCTCGCCCATCGCCGCCAGCGACTCGGCAACGTCCTGCTCCAGCGCGGCGCTCGAGTCGCCGCCTCCGGAAATCACGTAGCCGGCGGCCGTCCCGAGCTCGATCGCGTGGTGCGTCGCGATGATCGCGCCGAACGAGTGCCCGAGGAGCGCGAACCCGTCGAGACCGAGCGCCTCCGCAGCGAGATCGACGTCCTTCGCGAACACGTCCAGCGACAGGCTCGCCGGCTTGACCCGCTGGCTTCGCCCCTGGCCCCGCTCGTCGACGTACAGCAGCCTGAACTCGTCGGCCAGCGGATCCAGCCAGGGTCGAAAGTGCTGATGGTCGAGCCCCGGCCCGCCGTGGAGGACGAAGACGGGGAAACCGACCCCGACGTCTTCGATCGAGAGCGAGACCCCGTCCGCGAGCCGAACCTCCACACAGCGATGGTATTGGACGTGTCTCACGCGGACGCTGTCCAGGGGCCAGACCCACGGACATTGTCCGGAATGGACGCGGTGTTACGTCAGGGGCCAGACCCACGGACATTGTCCGGAATGGACGCGGTGTTACGTCTTGGCTTCGTTCCAGTCGTCGCCCACGCCGACGTCGACCGCAAGCGGCGGGTCGAGCGGGTACGCGCCGCACATCTCCGCGCGCACGAGGTCGCGCACCGCGGAGACCTCCGTCTCGGGCACCTCGAGCAAGAGCTCGTCGTGGATCTGCAGCACCAGCCGCGCCGCGCGCCCCTCCTCCCGCAGGCGCCGGTGGATCCGGATCATCGCCACCTTGATGATGTCCGCGTTTGAGCCCTGCATGACGAAATTGACGGCGAGCCGCTCGCCCAGCGAGCGCGTCTGGCGGTTCGACGCTCGAATCTCCTGCACCGGCCGCCGCCGGCCCAGCAGTGACGTGACGTAGCCGTCGCGCGCGGCCTGCTCGATCGTGCGCTGGATGAAGTCCTGCACGAGCGGGAAGCGCGCCAGGTAGGCGTCGATGTACTCCTGCGCCTGCTCGCGCGGGATCTCGAGGTTCTCGGAGAGCCCAAAGGCGGAGATCCCGTAGATGATCCCGAAGTTGATCATCTTGGCCACGCTCCGTTCGCCGGTCGTCAGCGTCGCCGGATCCTTCCCGAGCACCTCTGCGGCCGTGGCGGTGTGGATGTCGTCGCCGCGCGCGAAGGCCTCGCGCAGCTTCGGCTCGCCGGAGACGTGCGCGAGGATCCGCAGCTCGATCTGCGAGTAGTCGGCCGAGAGGAGCCGGTGCCCGGGCTCGGCGATGAAGGCGGAGCGGATCTCGCGGCCCAACTCGGTACGGATCGGGATCGCCTGCAGATTCGGGTTCGTCGTCGACAGCCGTCCGGTGACGGCCGAGGTCTGGTTGATCGTCGTGTGCAGCCGTCCGTCGTCGGGGGAGATCAGGCTCGGCAGCGGCCCGAGGTACGTGTTGAGCAGCTTCGAGTACTCCCGCCACTCCTCGATCACCGGCACGAGCGCGTGCTCGTCGCGGATCGAGCGCAGGACGCGCGTGTCGGTCGAGTAGCCCGTCTTACCCTTGCGGCCCGGCGTCAGCTCGAGCGTCTCGAACAGGATCCGTGCCACCTGCTGCGTCGACCCGATCATGAACTCCTCGCCCGCGAACTCGTACGCCTTCGCCTCGAGCTCCTCGACCCGGTCGGCGAGCCGCGCGGTGATCTCGCCCATGCGGTACTCGTCGATCTTCACGCCGGCGTCCTCCATCGAGGCCAGCACGGCGGTGAGCGGTAGCTCGATCGTGCGGTAGAGGTCGAGGCTGCCCCGCTCCTCGACCCGCTCGCGCATCCGGTCGACGAGCCGCAAAGGCGTCGCCGCGTGCCGGACGAGCGCCGCCGTCTCCTCCTCTGCGTCGGGCTCCGGGATCACCTCGAGCCCGTACTCCGCGGCCAGGTCGTCGAGCTCGTACAGCGGCCGCCCCGGCTCGATCAGGTACGCGGCGAGCATCGTGTCGTCGACCGGCTGCATCGTCAGCCGCGGGAGCCGCTTGAAGTCGTGTGCGACGAGCTCCGCGTCCTCGAGGCGGCGCTCGAACTCGGGCTTCCACTCGCCGACGACGACGCCGTCGTCCTGCGCCAGCGCGAAGCGACCGTCCTCGATCGCCAACGCGGCGCGCCCGCGCACGCGCTCGGGGAACGCGTCCTCGCGCCAGGAGACGCTCGTCCCTTCGACCTTCGGCGGGGCAGCGGCAGGCAGCGCCTCGTCCAGCTCGTCGACCCGGCCGAGCAGGTTCCGGAACTCGAAACGCCGGAACATCTCCTTCAGCTGCGAGCGGTCCGGCGGGGCGAGCACGAGCTGCGACGGGTCGCAGTCGATGTCGAG
>JBDTZN010000161.1:0-3663 GCA_040005095.1 Thermoleophilia bacterium
AGCTCGACGTCCAGCTCGTTCACGAGCCGCTCCGCGAGCTCGCCCTCACCGCCCCCGACCTCGACAACTCGGCGTGGGCTCGCCTCGGCAATCGCCTGGAACGCCACCTCGCGCCCGTCCGGGCCTCCGCCCGCATCGTCGTAGATCGACTTCCGTAGCGCGAGGTTCTCCTCAGTGGCGTACTGCTCCTGGACGAACCGCAGGTTGTCGACGCGTCTCAGGCCACGCCCTCGTGCTCTTCAGCGGCGATCTCGTCGCGGATCTTCTCGAGCGAGCGGCGGATCAAGCGCGACACGTGCATCTGGGAGATCCCGACCTGCTGGGCGATCTGGGACTGCGTCAAGCCCTTGAAGAAGCGGAGGTGCAGGATCCTGCGCTCGCGCTCGTCGAGGACGCGAAAGCCGGGAGCGAGGACAGCTCGGTCCTCCGAAACCTCGTACTGGTGCTCCTCGGTGCCGATCGACTCGAGTGGATCGAGCTCGCCGTCTTCGTCGGAGCCGCCGCCGGAGTTGAGCGAGAGCGAGCTGTATGCGCGGCCCGACTCGAGCGCTTCGAGCACTGCCTCCTCCTCGACGCCTGCTGCCTTCGCGAGCTCGGTGATCGTCGGAGAACGGCCTTCCTGCACGGTCAACTGCTCGACCAGCTTGGACAGCTGGACGTTCAACTCTTGGAGTCCGCGGGGGACGCGCACCGACCAGCCCTTGTCGCGGAAGTGGCGCTTGATCTCGCCGATGATGTTCGGTGTGGCGTAGGTCGTCAGCTCGACGCCGCGGTCGATGTCGAAGCGGTCGATCGCCTTGATCAGGCCGATCGCGCCAATCTGGACGAGATCCTCGAGCTGCTCGCCCCGGTACGAGTAGCGGCGGGCAAGCGAGCGGACGAGCGACATGTACTGCTCGATCAGCTGCTCTCGGGCCGCAAGGTCGCCCTCCTCGTGGTAGCGGCGGAGCAGCGCCTTGTCGCTCTTGTCGACCATCAAGTCGGTTGCTTCTTCACCCGGACACTCTTCTTCAGGACGACCCAGCGACCGCCTTCGCCGTCGACGACGTCGACCGAGTCGCACACGGTCTCGAGCACCCGCCGCAGCGGCACGCCTTCCTCGACCTCGCGGTTCAAATCGAGCTCCTCGTCGCCGGCACCGAACGGGCCGATCGACGCCTCGATCTGCTCGGGCTGAACCCGGACGCTGACCGTGACCTCCCCCTCGGATTCGCGCAGTACGGCCGCGAGGGCGACCTGGAGGTCCTCGAGGTTCTCGAAGCTGAGGTCGAGCCGCACGGCCAGGCCGCCGACCACGAGGTGGGCGACACGAAAGAAATCGCGCTCACGCGGCAGGGTGAGCGTGATCAGGTCGCCGCTCATGGTTCGATCCTAGTGATGCGGCCCGCGCCGACCACGGCGTCGCCGACGTAGAGCACGGCCGTCTGGCCTGCAGCGACACCGTACGCGGCGCTGTGGAGCTCGAGCTCGAATCCGCCGGCCTCCTCGGTCACCGTCGCGGCGACCGCGGGGGAGCGATAGCGAAGCTTGACGTCCGCGCGGCCGGCCGGGATGTACAGGCGCCCCGCTGCGCGCACCCGCGTGACCGCCAGCGACTCACGCGGGCCGACGACGACGGTGTTCGTCGCCGCGTCGGCGCGGAGTGCGAAGAGTGGCTCGCTCGCCGAGACGCCGAGCCCGCGTCGCTGGCCGGGAGTGAAGCGCCAGAAGCCTTCGTGGGCGCCGACCTCGGTGCCGTCCTCGTCGACGATCGCACCGGGACGCGCCTCGAGGCCTCGCCGTTCGAGGAAGGACCGGTAGTCGTCGCCGGCGAGGAAGCAGGCCTCCTGGCTCTCGGCTCGCTCGGCGACCTCCAGGCCCGCGTCGGCCGCCTCGGCGCGCGTCTCGGTCTTGCCCTGCTCGCCGAGCGGAAACCAGATGCGGTCAAGGAAGCGGGGATCGAGGCCCGCGAGCATGTACGACTGGTCCTTTGCCTCGTCGGCCGCGCGGGCCAGCAGGCGCCGGCCGCCGTGCTCGACGATCCTGGCGTAGTGGCCGGTCGCGAGGCGCGCCGCTCCGGCGCGCTCGGCGAACGCGAGCAGCTCGGCGAAGCGAAAGCTGCCGTTGCAGCGGCTGCAAGGATTCGGCGTCTCGCCGCGCGCGTAGGCGCGCACGAACGGTTCGACGACCGCGCGGCGGAACTCCTCGCGCAGGTCGAGCGTGATGTGCGGGAGCCCGAGCGAGTGGCACGTCTCGCGCGCCGCGATCACCGCTTCTGGCGAGCAGCAGGAGCGCGCCGAGTCGGGCCCTTCCGGGTCGAGCCACAGCCGCAGGGTCACGCCGATCGCATCCGGGCCCGCACGGAGGAGTGCCACGGCGCTGTCGACGCCACCGCTCATCGCCACCGCGACCCGGGAGGCACTTGGCTCGGCGCGGAAGACCTGGCCGAGGGCGTTCGCCAGGGCGTCTGCGGCCAGAGTCTCCCCCGGGACGGCGGCAGCTTCCAGCAGCGTGAGACCGGCGAGCGGCCGCGCGAGCCCTTCCGCGTCGGCGCTGACGATCCTGTCTCCCTCCAAGGCGATCCGAACGAGTGCGAGCTCGCCTTCGCGCGACGAGTCTCCGAAGACCTCGATCATCCTGCGAGGCTAGCCGAAGGCCATCTCCCACAAGGTTCTCGCGAGCAAAACCACACGGGGGAGCCGAAGCTCCCCCGTTGTGACTCCACCCTGCCGACTCGACGGACCGATGTGAACCTGGCTGACCAGGTGGGTGCCCCGCCGGATTTCGGTTGTCCCCTAGTCCGGACGAAAGCTCCCTCGATGTAGACGTTGGTTCTACATTGAGAGCCGCCGTTGCGAACAGGGTCGAGTTAGCTCAGCTTACCTCGCGAAGCCCCACTCGATGTCCTGGGTGCCGTGGAGGCCGATCGCGTCGGCGAGCGGCTTCGTCACGTCGAACTCGCGGCCGGGCACCGTGGGGCCGCGGTCGATCACCTGGGTCAGCACCTCACGCCCGTGGAACCTGAGGAAGACCTTGACCCCGCACGGAAGCAGCGGATGGGCGACGCCGCGAGTCTTGCCGTCGAGGCGTTGGCCGCAGGCCGTGCGCGTCTTCGTCGTCGGCCCATACGGCGCCGCGCGGGCCTTGTACCAGGCGACGGGCGCCGGCTCCTTGCTCCGCGCGTCGGCGTTGCGGGCGTTCCGCGTCGCCAGCGTGGCGACGACGGCGAGCAGGGCGACTGCGGCGAGGGCGAGCGCGCGCATGGCGACCGGCGGCTGCATTTCAGGAGCGCGCTGACGCGATCAGATCGCTGAACGAGTCGCGGACGAGCGTGTCGAAGTCCACCGAGAGCGCGCCGTCCGGATTCGCGAAGTCGCGCAGGTACATGAGCAGGAACGCCCACTCCTCGTCCCGCGCCGGATCCTCGCCCTGGCGCTCGTTCGCGAGCCGCTCGAGCTCCCAGAGATTCCACTCGCGCGGGGCGGCGGCCGGCGTGATGGCGGCAACCGGCTCCGGCTCCGGCTCCGGCTCGGGCTCGGGTTCAGGCTCCGGTTCGGGTTCGGGCTCGGGCTCGGGCTCGGCCTCCAGTTCGGGCTCGGGTCCGGGCTCGGGCTCCGGCTCAGGTTCCTGCAGCACGAGGACCGGCGCAGGAACGGCTGCCGCAACGACGGGAATCAGTTCTGC
>JBDTZN010000162.1:0-3662 GCA_040005095.1 Thermoleophilia bacterium
TCCTCGGCCCGGTCCCAGTCGCGTGCGAACGGGACGATCTCCCGGTCGCAGAACTCGCGCGCCGACTCGCGGATCAGCTCTTGCTCGGACGAGAGCGTGAAGTCCACGCACCCGATCATCCCCGAAAACGACGAGGGCCGGCGCTCGGGCCGGCCCTCGACGAATCGCTAGGACTCGAGTCTCAGCGGCCCTTGATCAGCGGGCCGAACTCAGTCCACGAACCATTCCAGCGGGCCAGGCGCATCTGCGAGATCGGGAAATGGTCGATCTTCCCGGTCTTGATCTTGATGCCCTTGAGCGCGTATGGGTTGGTCCAGTTCATCTTCAGCGTCGCGTTCATCAGCGACTGGCGAGTCGGGTTCTTCCCCGCGAGGTACAGCACCTTCACGATGTCGTAGGCCTTCGCGACGCCGTAGTAGGTGTTCCCGTTGTTCGCGTCGAGGCCGGTCGGCCCGTACTTCGCCACGAGCTGCCGGTACTGCCTCACCCACGGATCCTTGGCGTAGGCCGGGTTCGTTGGGTTCTTGAGGTAGCCCGAGCTGACCGCCCCGGCGACGTAATCGGCTCCGGCGCGAGCGACAGCCGCGGCCATCACGGTGTCGATCGCGGAGACGGAGTTGATGACGATCTGGTTCGGCTTCCAGTTCAGTGCCTTACCGGTCGCGATCGCTCGCACCGTCGGCGTCGGCGTGGTCAGCAGCACCCACGTGTCGGCCCCGGAGGCCTTCTGCTTCGAGATCTGCGACGCGTAGCTCGTGTCGGTGATCTCGTAGCTCTGCTCCGAGACGATCAGGCTCGTCTTGCGGGCGAGACCGATCTTCAGGCCGCGCAGGTAGTCCTTGCCGTAGTCGTCGTTCTGGTAAAGCACGGCGATCTTCGCGGTCGGGGCGTTCGCCACGATCCACCGGCCGTAGGCGATGCCCTCGGCGATGTAGTCGGGCTGCCAGCCCATCGTCCACGGGAAGTCCTTGTACTGAAGCCCCCAGAAGCTCGCGCCGGTCGAGATGAAGATCTGCGGGATCTTCCGCTGGTTCAGGATCGGGCGAATCGCCTGGTTGTGCTCTGTCCCGAGGGAGCCCACGATCGCGAAGACGTTGTCCTGCAGGATCAGCTGGTTCGTCAGCTGAACGGTCTGCGCCGGGTTGTACGCGTCGTCGTAGTACTTCCAGTTGATCTTGCGGCCGTAGACGCCCTTCTTGCCGTCCGGGCCTTTCCGCGCGTTGATGAAGTTGAAGTACGTCTCCATCCCGCGTGGGATCGGCGCGTACAGCGACGCCGGGCCGGTCAGCGGGAACGTGCCGCCGATCGTGATCGAGGTGCTCGTCACGCCGGGTGTGGCCCCGGCCGAGCTTGACGTCCTCGTGGCGCCGAGGGCCGTCGATGCCGTCACGGCGGTGGCGAGCGCCACTGCCATGCCCACCAATAGTGATTTCTTCATCCTCTTCCTCTCCTAGAGCCTAGGGCCGCTTGCCAGCAACTAGTCTGACACCGTCGGGACCGGTTTTGTTAGCGGCCGGACGATCCGGCGCAGCAGTCCCGCGGCGCCCGCGGGCACCGCGAACATGATCAGGATCAGCACGACGCCGAACGCAATTCCCGGCGCCTGCTTCGAGAACGACTGGCCGACGAAGGGCGGATGCTGTGCGTAGATCGGCAGGAACTCGAGCATCAGCGCGCCGACGACGACGCCCGAGAGAGAGCCGAGGCCGCCGACGACGACGCTCGCGAGCAGCAGAATCGAGAGGCTGAGCGGGAACGTGTCGGGGTTCACGTAAGCGACCTGGATCGCCAGGAGGGAGCCGGCGACTCCCGCAAACGCCGACGAGACGCCGAACGCGAGCGTCTTGTAGAGGGCGGGGCTCACGCCTGACGCGGTCGCAGCGAGCTCCCCGTCGCGGATCGCGCGCCAGGCGCGTCCGACGCGCGCGCGCACGAGCAGCCAGGCGGCGACGAATAAGACCGCTGCGCACCCCCAGGCCTCGTAGTAGAGCCAGTGCGGCGTCGAGACGTCGAGCCCGAACGGGGTCTCCGGCAACGGCAGCGACAGTCCGCCGCCGCCGCCGGTGACGTTCTCGAACTTCTTCGCCACCTGCGGCAGCGAGACGGCCATCGCGAACGTCGCAAGCGCGAGCGACACCCCGGCGAGGCGCAGCGCGGGCATCCCGAACAGGAAACCGACGATTCCCGTAACGACGAACGCGATCGGGATCGTCAGCGCGGGGCGCATCCCGTCCCCGATCGGCAGCCAGCCCGGCGGGTGGTGGCCGAAGAGCACGAGTCCCTTGTGCCCGAGCGTCAGCACCGCGGTCACGTACGCGCCGATGCCCATGAACGCTCCGTGCCCGAGCGAGATCTGTCCGCTGTAGCCCGAGAGGATGTTCAACCCGAGCAGCGCGATGAAGTAGATGCCGACGTACGTGAACTGGGAGAGCCTGAACTCGCTGAGGACGTGCGGGAGCAGCAGGAGCACGACGATCAGGCCGGCGATCGCGGCGAGCTTCAGCGCGAGGAAGAGGGGTCGCGGTAGCCGGATCACACGCGCCGCACCACCCGGTGCCCGAGCAGGCCCTGCGGCCTGATGATCAGGACGACGAGCAGGATCGCGAGCGCGGTCGGCAGCCGCAGCTCCGAGCCGACGAAGTTGACGTATGCGCTCAGCAGGTTGATCACGACGCCCAGCGAGAGGCCGCCGATCACCGCGCCCACCGGGCTGTCGATGCCGCCGAGCACCGCCGCCGCGAACGCGTAGATCAGGATCACGAGCATCATGCTCGGATCGAGGAACACCGTCGGCGCGGCCATCATCCCGGCGACCGCGCCGAGCACCGAGGCGAGACCCCAGCCGAGGGCGAGCATCCAGCTCACCCGCACTGCGAGCAGGCGACTCGCGTGCGGGTTGATCGCCGACGCGCGCAACGCGAGCCCGACCGTCGTGAAGCGGAAGAACGCCCAGAGGAGCAGGACGGTCAGGAGGCAGACCCCGAACGTCCCGACGTCCTGCGTCGAGATCGTCACGCCACCGATGTCGTGCGTCGAGTTCGGGAACGGGCTGTCGAACGCCTTGACGTCGGCCCCCCAGATCCAGCCGGTGATCGCGTTGATCGAGATCAGGAGGCCGATCGTCACGATGACGATCACGATCTCCGGCTTCCGCTCGACCGGGCGGATCACGACGCGCTCGACCGCGACGCCGCCGGCGAAGGCGATCAGGAGCGTGAGCGCGAACGCGGGCCAGTAAGAGAGCCCGTGGTTCATGAGCGACCAGGCCAGGTACGTCATGAACGTGGCCATCTCGCCCTGGGCGAAGTTGATCACGTCCGTCGCGCGGTAGATCAGGACGAGCGCGAGCGCGAGGCTCGCGTAGATCGCCCCGCTGGCGAGCCCGCTCGCGACCTGTTGGAGGAACTGGGCCATCAGTAACCCAGGTATGACTTTCGGACGCCTTCGTGCCGCTCGAGCTCCGCGCTCGCGCCTTCGACCGCGACGCGCCCGACCTCGAGCACGTACGCGCGCGCCGAGCTCTCGAGCGCGATCTTCGCGTTCTGCTCGACGACCAGGACGCTCAGGCCGTCCTCCGCGTTCAGCTCGCGGACGATGCGGAAGATCTCCGAGACGATCGTCGGGGCCAGGCCGAGCGACGGCTCGTCGAGCATCAGCAGCCT
>JBDTZN010000163.1:0-3647 GCA_040005095.1 Thermoleophilia bacterium
GCGCAGAAGGTCGTGATGGAGACGAAGCGGATCGTTCGTGAGCGCGTCGAGGCGGTCGGCGGGCGCGAGATCGACGCCGTCGGCGACGCCATGATGATGACGTTCGCCTCCACGCGCGCCGCAATCGCGGGGGCGACCGCGGTGCAAGAGGAGCTCGCGGCGCGGGAGCGGGAGCGGCCCGACGAGACGCTGCGGGTGCGGATCGGGCTCAACGTCGGCGAGGTGCTCGAGCGCGACGGCACGCCGTTCGGGGCCGCCGTCAACGCCGGCGCGCGCGTGATGGCGAAGGCCGACGGGGGAGAAATCCTCGTCTCGGAGATGGTTCGTCAGCTCGCGGGCACGGTTCCGGGGATCGAATACCGCGATCGCGGCCGGCACACCTTCAAGGGCTTCGAGGAGCCGTGGCGCCTCTACCAGGTCGTGTGGCCGGGCGCGCCGCCGAGGCGCGCGGAGCCGCGCGCGCGGCCGACGCGCCGTCTTGCGGTCGCGGGTGCGGTGGCCCTCGTCGTGCTCGTCGCGGCGGCGTTCGCGGCGTTCCTCGCCACGCGCGACTCGGGCGGCGGCGGCCTCGGCGCGCTTCGGCCGAACAGCGTGGGCGTGATCGACCCCGCGACGAACCGGATTGACGCCGAGATCCCGGTCGGGATCAGACCCGGCCCGATCGCCGTCGGCGGCGGCTCGGTATGGGTCGGCAACCTCGACGACCGGAACCTGACACGAATCGACGCGCGAGCGCGCACCGCCAGCGCGACGATCCCCCTCGACGGCCAGACCCCGACCGCGATCGCGGTTGGCGCGGGCGCCGTGTGGGTGGCGCACGGCGCCCTGGGCAAGCTCTCGCGCGTCGATCCCCAGTTCAACCGCGTCGCGGCGACGATCGACGCGATCGGCGCGCCACCGTCGTCGCAGGGCGCGGGCGTCGCCGTCGGCGCCGGCGCGGTCTGGGCCGCATACGGCGAGTCGACGCTCGCCCGCGTCGATCCCGACGCGGTGCGCGTCGTCGGTCGCGGCTTTGCCGGCGCGGCCCCAGCGGGCGTCGTTGTCCGAGGCGGCTCGGTCTGGGTCGCGAATTCCGGTGGTGCCAGCGTCGACCGCTTCAACCCAGACACGTTCGAGGAGGGCCCGCTCGCGCGTGTAAGCGTCGGCCGGCGGCCGACGGGGATCGCCTACGGCGAGGGCGCCGTGTGGGTCGCCTGCGCGGGCGACGACGCGGTGACGCGGATCGACCCGACTACGGGCTCTACGACGACGATCCCAGTGGGCGACGGGCCAACGTCGGTGGCGGTCGGCACGGGAGCCGTTTGGGTCGCGAACACCGCCGGCCGCACCGTCTCGCGGATCGATCCCGCCACGAACAACGTCGTCCGCACGATCGCCGTCGGCGCAGCGCCGAGCGGGATCGCGGTCGGGGAAGGCTTGGTGTGGGTCGCGGCCGAGGCGCCCTGAGAGACGCTACTTGAGGCAGACGGCCGTGAGGTCGAGCGCCGGCCGGAGCACGACGCAGCCGACGCGCTTCGAGACGAGCGTCAGCTCGTTCGAGTTGTCGATCGCGGCCATGGGCGCCGCGTCGCGCGAGAGTTGGACGTCGAGCGTGCCGTAGGCCCGGTAGCGGGCGGTGCCCCGAAGCAAGGCTGCCTGTCTCAGGAGGCGGTTGTACTTCGCTGAGTCGAAGTGAGATGCGTTGGTCGCGAACTGTCCGTCGAGCAGGACGTTGACGATGCCGTACGGATCCGCGTAATCGGGTGCCCATGGGTAGAACGCGAGGTCGTAGGGCTCGGCGGGCGTCGCCAGGCGCGAGAAGTACGCCGGTACCGGAATGCCCACGACGACGACGTCGATCCCGATCTTCGCGAGGTTCTGCTTGATGATCTGGGCGTTGGCCAGCGTTGGCGGACTGTCGAAGGTGTACAGCACCGCCTTTCCGGCTCTCGTGTGGCCTCTGGCAAGCGATCTCGCCTTGTTCAGGTCGGGCCCGTTCAGCGGGTAGATGCGTGCGTCCCGGAAGCCGGGCATGCTCGGCGGCATGTACTGGTCGGTCGGACTGCTGGCGAGCGGGCCGCGTAAGCGCCGGAGCGCACGGCGGTCAAGGGCGAAGTTCACGGCCCGCCGCAGCCTGGGGTTGTCTCGAAACAGCGGGCGGGACGTGTTCAGCACGAACACGGACAGCCCGAGGCCGGGCGTCACGAAGAACCGCCCTCGGTTGATCCCGTACTTCGCCGCCAGCCGCCGGTCCGGGGCGTTGTAGTCGGGCGGGCCCGCGGATCCCCAGTCGGCGTCCCCTCGCTCGATCCGGTCGAGGACGTCGGCGCCGGAGCTCGCCTGCAGGTCGACCACGAAGCGCTCGACGTGGTGCGGGCGCTTCCCACGGTAGAAGCGGTTGCGCTCGAGCACCGCCCGCTCGCCGGCTCGGTATTCGGAGACGAAGTAGGGGCCGGCGCTCGTGAACACCGCCTTGCCCTCGGGGTCGGCGGGGAGCCCGGGCGGGACTGCGCAGAAAAACGGCATCGTCGTCTGCGCCGGGAAGTCCGGCACCGCGCGCTTGAAGCGGACGACGAGGGTGTTGCCGCGCGCGGTCACTCCGGCGACGGTCGTTGCCTTGCCCGCGCGGAACTCCTTGGCCCCGACGATGTCCTGGGTGTACTGCGCGCCGGGCGACCTGATCCCGGGCGCGAGCGTGCGGAGGATCGCTTGCGCGAAGGCGCTTGCACGGACGGGCTTGCCGTCGCTGAAGCGGAACCCGCTCCGGATGCGGAACGTCCAGGTGCGGCGGTCGGGCGAGGCGGCCGGGTCTGCGGCCGCCACCTCGGGCACGACCCGAAGGCCCTCCGGCGCCGGCTTGTCCGGGTTTCCCATTAACCGCGCGCATGTGGTGTCGAGGAGCGCCCATCCGGAGAGGTCGTACGACAGTGCGGGGTCGAGCGAGGCGACAGAGGTGGCCGGAAACGCGATCCTGAACGTGCCGCCGTTTCGGACTTCGGTGCTCGCCGGTCCGCGGCCGGCCGCCGAGCCGATCGCGGCTCCCCCGAGGACGAGAACCGCGAACGCGAGCTGACGTATCCTCGGAATGGCAGGCACACTGTACTCTCAGGCTTGCTGAGGGCTACGTCGGAGTCGGGGATGGCCCGCGTCTACTCTCCCACATGGCGTCACGCGGCAGCCCTAGCTGACTCGCTGCCCGGTCAAGCGTCGAGCGAGGAGTTCGTGCACGGATGAAGGCGTTGACGTCCGTGGGTTGCCCCTTGGCTTGTTCGAGCAAGATGTAGCGGTCCACTTGACGCGCGAGCTGCATGATCGGGTAGCGAGACGTGTTTCGCCGATTGCGGGCGTCGATCACTTCCTGTTTTGTCGCGAGTTTCTCGCGGGTGAAGTTTGTGAATGTCACGCCAGCCCTTTGTCGGGGCTGCACGTTCGATCTCTGCCCGGATCTCGTCGAGCTTCGGCAGACCCTCAAGGACGTCCTCAAACGGGGTTCCACCCAACGCCTCATACACCCCGTCGCTGAGCGCCCATCTGTAAAGTACGCAGCTGCCTCGACCGCCGGATCGAGCCTTCGGCTCCCAGGAGAGTCACGGTCGGAGTCCCGGCCGCGCGGGGTAATCCGCGGCCTTGACGAGCGGCCGCGAGTAGCCGGGGAGCACGACAACTGG
>JBDTZN010000164.1:0-3621 GCA_040005095.1 Thermoleophilia bacterium
CCCGGGATCAAGCCTGCACCCAGATCTACGGCGGCCCGCAGCAGGCGGTGGTCACGGGCATCTACGGCGGGAAGCCCGTGCGGACGACCTTCACACGGACGGACGGCTGCCAGATCGCGCGCTGGAATCGCGTGCGCTTCCTTCTCCCCATCGCAACGGGAATCCGGTAGCCCCGAGTAGCATCGCCTCGCTGTGAAGACGGTGCTCTTCGTCGGGGCTGGACGCCACCAGCGCCGCGCGATCCTGCGCGCGCGCGAGCTCGGGCTGCGCGTAGTCGGCGTCGACCGCAACACCGAGGCGCCGGGCCTGGCCGAGGCCGACGTGGCCGAGGTGGTCGACTTTGCGGACGTCGACGCGGTCACCGAGGTCGCGCGCCGGCACTCGGTGGACGGCGTGCTCACCGTCTCGGCAGATCGCGCCGTCCCGGTCGTCGCCGCGGTCGCCGAGGCACTCGGACTGCCCGGAATCGGGACGGAGACGGCACATCTGATGACGCACAAGGTCGCGATGCGCCGCCAGCTCGCGGAGATGGGCGTCCCGCAGCCACGCTTCGCCGCGGCGCGAACGCTGGCCGAAGGCCGGCTCGCCGCGGAGACGGTCGGCTTCCCGTCGGTGCTCAAGCCCGCCGACTCGGGCGGCCAGCGGGGCGTCTTCCGCCTCGACTCGATCGACGACTTCGACGCGCACCTGCATGCCGCGGTCGCCGAGTCGCCGACGGGCGAAGCGATCGTCGAAGGCTTCCAGGAGGGCCTGGAGTTGAACGGGCTCGTGATCGCGCGGGACGGCGAAGCGATCCCGCTGACGCTCTCCGACCGGCTGCGCCCGCCGGGAATCGGCTTCGGGGTGGGTTGGATCCACGTCTATCCGGCGACGATCTACGGGCACGCGCTCGAGGAGGCCGAGCGGGTCGCGGTGGCCGCGGTCCACGCCCTAGGGCTCGAGAACGGGATCGCCTTCCCGCAGCTGATCGTGTCGGACTCTGGCGAGGTCATCGTGGTCGAGGTCGCCGCGCGGATTCCCGGCGGTCAGATGGCTGACCTCGCACGCCACGCCGTCGGGGTCGATCTGGTCGAGGTCGCGCTCCGGCAGGCGCTCGGTGAGGAGATCCCTGACGAGCTCGTGTTCCCGCAGTTCAAGCAGCCGCTCGCGATTCGCTTCCTCACGGCCGAGCCCGGCCCGCTTCCGACCGGAAAGGTCCTGAGCGTGGGCACGCTCGACAAAGTCCTGGCCTTTCCCGGCGTCGTCCAGGCGGACGTGTTCCTCCAGGAGGGTGAGACGATCCGTCCCGTGCGACTCGACGGCGACCGACGGGGCTACGTGATCGCGACCGGCGAGACGAATCTGCTCGCTCTCGAGCGCGCCGAGGCGGCGTCGCGGCTCCTCGACGTGGAGGTCGAATGACCGATCCACGCACGGACACGGTGGCCCGCGGCTACGACCAGATCGCCGACCGCTTTGCCGAGTGGGTGACGCAGATCCAGGATGATCCGCGCCGCCGGTTCCGGCAGGAGCTCCTGGACGGGCTGGCTCCAGGCGCACGCATCCTTGAGCTCGGCTGCGGGGCCGGGACCTCCGACACGCACCTGCTCGCCAAGCGGTTTCAGGTCACGGGCGTCGACATCTCGGCCGAGCAGCTCCGGCGGGCGCGCAAGAACGTGCGCCAAGCCGAGTTCGTCCAGGCCGACATGACCGAGCTGGAGTTGCCCGCCGGATCGTTCGACGCAGTCGCGGGCTTCTACTCGTTCAACCACGTGCCACGCGACCTGCTAGGCGACCTGTTTTCACGGATTCACGACTGGCTCGTTCCAGGCGGCCTGTTCCTCACCGCACTCGGCGCCGGCGACATGGAAGGCTGGACCGGTGAGTGGCTCGGGACGACCATGTACTTCTCAGGCTGGTCACCCGAGACGAACCGCGAACTGTTACGGGGTGCCGGCTTCGAGTTGCTGATCGACGAGGTCATCGAGATGCAGGAGCCCGAGGGCCCCGTCCAGTTCCACTGGGTGCTGGCCTCGCGATGACCTGCGACTTCTCGCTCCAGCACTACGGAGAACTACTCGAGGCGGCGCGCGAGGGCGGCTACCGCTTCGAAGCCTTCGACCACGACCCGGTGGCCGGCGACCTCTTCCTCCGGCACGACGTCGACCTCTCGCTGGAGGCCGCGCTCACGGTCGCCGAACTCGAGGCGGAGGCCGGCGCGCGCGCGACGTACTTCCTCATGACCGAGTCGGTCTTCTACAACCTCGCCTCGACGGCCGGCGCGCGGACGCTCGAGCGCCTGCGCGACCTCGGCCACCGCGTCGGCCTGCACGCCGTGTACCCCCGCGCGGACCTCGACGACCGCTTCGAGCCGGTCGTCGCCTGGCACAACCCCGACCCCGAGTACATGTCCCGACCGATCGACGGCGCGCAGAACGTCATGGCGCCGCCGTTCTTCCGGCCCGAGTCCTACCGCTCGGATTCGAACCAGAGCTGGCGGCACGGCTGCCCGCACGCGGAGCTCGCAGCAGGCGGCTTCCAATGGCTCCAGTTGCTCACGCATCCGGAGATCTGGGCCTTCCCGGGCGCGACGATGCGGGAGACGATGGAGGCGATGCTCGACGCCGACCGCGAGTCGCGGCTGAAGCAGCTCGCCGAGGACCGGATCGACCTCTCATGACTACCCCGAAAAATGCTGTGCATTTTCCGGGGTTCGAGTGTGTGCCTTCGCTCCGCTCGGCAGATTTGGGAAGACGACCTTTACGCGCATGCTGAGACCGCTCACCATTTTGGTGTCCGCCTCGGGCGCGCCCGGAACCGCTGCGCTCCTACGCGCGCTCCGCGAGAACGGTGAGCGCGAGGTGCGGCTCGTCGGAACGGACATGTCAGAGCGCGCGATCGGCCGGCACCTCTGCGACGCGTTCCACCTCGTCCCGGCCGGCTCTGATCCCGGCTTCGCGGACGCGGTGCTCGAGCTCTGCCGGCGCGAGGGCGTCGATGCCGTGTTGCCCCAGTCCTCGTTCGACCTGCTCGGCTTGGCGGAGGCGAAGGAGCGCTTCGAGGGAATCGCCGTGCTCGTCGCGAGCCCCGACGCCATCCACCGTTCTAACGACAAGGCCGAGACGTACGCGCTGCTGCACCGGCTCGGAGTGCGCGCTCCGGAGTTCCGCCGCGTGAACGGCTCCCGCGAGGTCGCGGCGGCGGCGCAGGAGCTCGGCTATCCCGAACGGCCGGTGTGCTTCAAGCCGGTGTTCAGCTCGGGCTCGCGCGGCTTCCGCGTGCTCGACCCGACCGTCGACCGCGCCCACCAGCTCCTGCACGAGCGGCCGGGCTCGGTCGCGATGCGGCTCGAGGAGGCCGTGGAGCTGCTGCCAGAGGAGGGCGGGCCCGACCTGCTCGTGATGGAGCTCGCGACCGGTGGCGAGCGAACGATCGACGGCTTTGCGGAGGGCGGGCAGATCCTGCTGGGACACCCGAAGACACGCGAGGCGATGCGCGCGGGGCTCGCGATGTTCTTCGAGACGCTCGACGACCCGGCACTGATGGACACGGCCGCGAAGATCGTCGCCGAGCTCGAGCTCGATCATTTCTTCAACATCCAGCTCGTGGGCGAGCACGTGATCGAGATCAACCCGCGGATCT
>JBDTZN010000165.1:0-3611 GCA_040005095.1 Thermoleophilia bacterium
GGATGACCATGGGCATCGCGAACGAGCGGAACTTCCAGACGCTCTCGCCGCTGCTCGCGACGCCGGCCAACCGGCTCGCGCTGTTCCTCGGTCGGGCGCTGCCGCAGATCGCGAGCGGGCTCTTCGTCTCGACGTTCGGGTTCGGCGTCGGCCTGCTGCTGCTCGACTTCCACCTCGGCTGGTCGCAGGTTCCGGCGCTCGCGCTCGTGCTCGTCGTAACCGTCGCGTCCTGCACGTGCTTCGGCCTCCTGCTCGGCTCGATCGGGTTGCGCGCGCGAGACGTCTTCTTCATCTCGAACCTGGTGTATTTCCTGATGCTGCTCTTCTGCGGGGTGAACGTGCCGTTGGACGCGCTACCTGGCTGGATGGAAACGATCGGACGCAGCTTGCCCCTCACGCACGGGATCGAGGCGGCGCGCGCAATCGCCCGCGGGGCGTCCCTCGGAGACGTGGGTGGCCTGATCGCCACGGAGGCCGCGATCGGCGTCGCGTACGCCGCGGTGGCGTTCGGGCTCTTCCGCTATTTCGAGTACGAGGGGCGGCGCCGAGCCTCGCTCGAGACGATGTAGCGGACCTCGTCGCCGACATGCACGCGCCCCGGCTGCGTGACCTGGCCGTAGACGCCGAAGTCGATCTCACGCGTGCGCGGGTTTTGGCCGCGGTAGTCCTTGATCGCGCGCAGCGAGTCGAAGTCGCGGATGCCGGTCTCGGGTGACTGCGTCGTGATCGCGCAGCGGCCGACGTGCCCGTTGACCCGGACGCGCGCTTCGCCGACCTCCACCTCGCCTCCGATCCAGGTGTCCTCCTCATGTGGCTCCGTTCCGCTCACCGCGATCAGCATCCGGAAGCGGCGCGCGTCGACGGGCTCGCCGGAGCGGCCGGAGAGCTCCTGCACCGACGCATCGGAGAGCAGCGTCACGCCGCCGCGGTTGCCGCGGTCAACGCCGTCCCCTGGACGATCAGCGCGAACGATGCGCACGGTGCGGCCGACGTCCGCAGAGACCGCGTCTGCCCAGGGCCCGCGGACGACGTGCCCTGCAACGTCGCGACCGTAGAAGTCGGTCGTGACCGAAGCGCCGACCTCGACCGTCCCGGCCAGGTCGGAACCGTCGGGCAGCCGCACGACTAGCTCGTCCGTCGTCGCGTCATAGCGCGCCGCGAAGCGCACAAGCGGCCCGTGGCGCAGGGCTCCGAACCGCAGCCCGTCCTCGTCGACGAGGTAGAAACGCCGATCCTCGGGCACACCGGTCTCATCCAGCGCCACCTCGTCGGGATGCCAGACCGCGAATCCCTTGACCGGCGTGACAGAGAGGCGGGAGACCTGGATCACGAAGGAAGCGTAAAGACCGCGAAGCTCTCCCCGGTGACCTGGACGGCGACGTTGTGCACCGGGACACCGTCGATCGAGCCCTCGTATGAGCCCGCATGCGCGTGCCCGTGTAGCACGAGGTCGGGCCGGTGCTCGGCGATCGGCGCCGCGAGGCGCTCGGCGCCGAGAACGAGCCAGAGCTCCTTGGGCTCGCCCTCGAGCGTCTCCGCGGTGGGCGCGTAGTGGAGCAGCGCGATCCTGACGTCGGCGCCCGCGATCGCGCGGAGACCGGCGTCGAGAGCCTCGACGTCCGCGGTCGTCTCGGCGTACGCCTGGCGGACGAGCGGCTCCCCGAAGTTCGCCCACTGGTGACCGAAGCCGCCCACGAACGCCTTCACCCCGGCGATGCCGACGGCCACGCCGTCCACTTCCAGGATGATCGCGCTCCGCTCCAGCACGACGACGCCGGCGTCGGCCAGCGCAGCGGTCACGTCGGCCTGGCGATCCGAGTGGTAGTCGTGATTCCCGAGCACCGCGACCACTGGGACGGTGAGCCCGCGGCACGCGTCGGCGACAACCTCCGCCTCGTCCACCTGCCCGCGCTGCGTCAGATCGCCGGCGAGCAGCACGAGATCCACGCGCTCGGCGACCTCGGCGAACGCCTCGGAGGCCTCCACGCGAGTCGCCTCCGAGGCGTGGATGTCCCCGGCGGCTGCGATGCGAATCGGCACCTCAGAAGAAGAACTGGCGCCACGCCGTCCACCAGTCGTCGGCGCGCGAGACGATCGTCCGCGGATCGAGCTGCTCGACGCCCGCGCGGTTGGCGAGCTTCGCGGGATCCGTCGTGTTCTTGAACTCCACCTTGATCTCGCTCGGCTTGCCGGGGTCGTACGGCTGGAGGCTCGACGCGTCGGCCAGCGCGCGGGCCGCGCCGCCCTCGATCAGCTCACGGGCACGCACCGGAGGGATCATCCGGGCGCCGCGGGTCCCTATCCCGTACTTCACCGGGACCGTGACGACCCCGTCGCCGAGCAGCGCGGTCGCCTCGCGGCACGACGCGTCGTCGCCGGTCACCAGCGCGACCGGTGCGCTCCAGTGTCCGACGAACGCGGCGTTGATCCCGGTCTCGCCGACGAGGGTGTCGTTGAACCAGAGGTTCTGCCAGGCCATGCCCGACACGGTGTGGTTGAGCACGCCGTCGGCGGTGCCGGCCATGGCGTGCATGCCGACGAGCAGGCAGGCGTCGCACCCCTCCCCGAGGAAGCCGGTGTACGAGGTCCACTCCTCCTGAACGACGTACTCGCAGCGCGGGTCGATCAGGTCGGCGACGAGCGAGTTGAAGCTGAAGCCGCCGCCCGCGCCGTGGTGGTCCATCACGCAGACCTCGGTCGCGCCGGCCGAGAACGCTCCGCGGACCGCAGCGTTGATCTCCTCGGTGTAGAGCTTGCGCCCCTCCTCGTACATCGGCTCGCCCGCGTTCGTCTGCGTCGCGTTGGCGATCCCGGCGACGCCCTCCATGTCACTGACGATGTGGATGCGCATCGGCGGATAGCGTAGGCGACTTGGAGACTGGGCTCAGCGGGAAGGGAGTGTTGGTCACCGGCGCCTCGGGCGGGATCGGCGCCGCGTGCGCCCGCGCGTTCGCCGCCGAGGGTGCGCAGGTGGCCGTCCACTACCACGGCGGGCGCGACCGGGCCGAGGCGGTCGCGGCGGAGCTCGGAGGCGCAACGATCGTTCAGGCCGACCTCACGCGCGAGAGAGAGGTCGACCGGATGTTCGAGGAGACACGCACGGCGCTCGGCTCGATCGACGTCTGCGCAGCCGTAGCCGGCGTTTGGCCTTCTGCGGACGAGCCGGTCTGGCAGCTCTCGCTCGAGCGCTGGGAGGACACGTTGCGCGCGAACCTGACCTCGACGTTCCTGACCGCACGCGGCTTCCTGCGCGAGGTCGAGCAAAACGGCCACGGCAGCCTCGTGCTCGTCGGCTCGACCGCGGGACTCGTCGGCGAGGCCGGCCACGCGGACTACGCCGCGGCGAAGTCGGCGATCCTGCACGGGCTGCTCCTGAGCCTGAAGAACGAGATCGTGCGGATCGCGCCGCTTGGACGCGTCAACGCCGTCGCCCCAGGCTGGACCGAATCGCCCATGACGCGCGGCCTCGTCGACGAGAAGCAGATCGCCCGGATCTCGCGGACGATGGCGCTGCGCAAGGTGGCGCAGCCCGAGGACGTGGCCCGCCAGGTCGTCGTACTCGCCTCGGACGAGCTTTCCGGCCACGTAACCGGCCAGATCGTGACGGTCGC